>CAZHML010000048.1:0-17027 GCA_964533745.1 uncultured Microbacterium sp. | reverse complement strand
TGAACTTCTCGACGCGACCGGCCGAGTCCATGATGCGCTGCTTGCCCGTGTAGAAGGGGTGCGAGGCGGACGAGATCTCGACGTCGATCACCGGATAGGTCTCGCCGTCCAGCTCGATGGTCTTGTCGCTGGTCACCGTCGAACGGGTCAGGAACGTCTCGCCCGAGCCGAGGTCGCGGAACACGACCGCCTGGTAGTCGGGGTGAATGTCGGTCTTCATGGGAAATCCTCGCGGAATCGGGGGAAGAAGTCTGCGGGCGCGAAGCGCACCAAGGATCGATCTTAGCAGACGCCGGTCAGAGCGTGGCACGGGCGGCGTAGCGCCCGCCGTCCGCCGTGAGCGTGATCGGCAGTCCGAATGTCTCGGTCAATGCCTGCGCGGTGAGCGTCTCGGCGATCGGTCCGGCGGTGACGACGGCCCCCTCGCGCAGCAGCAGAACATGCGTGAAGCCGAGCGGGATCTCTTCGACGTGGTGGGTCACCATGAGCATTGCCGGAGTCGTGGGTGCCGCGGCGTAGCCGCCCAGCAGCCCCAGCAGTTCTTCACGTGCGCCGAGGTCGAGGCTCGCGGTCGGTTCGTCCAGCAGCAGCAGTTCGGGATCCGTCATCACCGCGCGCGCGATCTGTACACGCTTCTGCTCGCCGTCGCTGAGGGTTCCGAACAGCCGGTCGGCCAGGTGCTCGAGCTGCCAGTCCCCCAGCACGCGCAGCGCGCGCAGCTCGTCGATGTTCTCGTACTCCTCGTTCCAGCGTCCGAGCACCGAGTACGCGGCAGTGAGCACCGTATTGAGCACCGTCTCATCGCGCGGGATGCGGCGCGCCATCGCCGAAGAGGCGAAGCCGATGCGCGGGCGCACCTCGAAGACATCCGTCCGCCCGAGCGTCTCGCCGAGCACCGTGACGGTTCCGGATGTGGGATGCATCAGCGTGTCGGCCAGTTGCAGCAGCGTGGTCTTGCCCGCGCCGTTCGGCCCCAGAATCACCCAGCGCTCCTCGTCGCTGACCTGCCAGGTGACCCCGTCGACGATGTTGCGCCCCTCGCGCTGCACGACGACGTCGGCGAAGGTCAGGGCGATCGACATGCTCCCAGCCTAGCGGCTCGGATGCCTGCTGCCGGGGATCAGAACGGGGCTCTCGATGGCTGCACGAGCGCACCCAGGCCTGCCGCTACGCTCGATCACGTGACCCCCGCGCGATTTCTGGTCGTCCTCGACGCCGACTCGACCCTCATCCAAGACGAGGTGATCGAGCTGCTCGCCGAGGAGGCGGGGCGACGAGACGAGGTACAGGCCGCCACCGAAGCGGCCATGCGCGGCGAGGTGGACTTCGCAGGCAGCCTGCGCTCGCGCGTCGCGGCGCTGGAGGGCGTCGGGATCGCGGCCTTCGCCCGCGTGCGGGAGCGCGTACGGCCGACGCCCGGAGTGCGTGAACTCACCGCGGCGGTACATAAGCGCGGTGGGATCGTCGGCGTCGTCTCGGGTGGCTTTCACGAGGTGCTCGACGGCATTGCGCCCGGCCTGGGCGTGGATCGCTGGCATGCGAACCGTCTCGCGGTTGCGGACGAGGCGCTCACCGGTCTCGTCGACGGCGACATCGTCGACGCGCGCGTCAAGGCTGCCACTCTGCAGGAGTGGGCCTGCGAACTGAATGTCCCTCAGCACGCCACGATCGCGATCGGCGACGGAGCGAACGACCTGCTCATGCTGTCGGCCGCCGGGCTCGGGCTGGCCTTCAACGCCAAGCCCGCCGTGCGCGCCGCGGCCGATCTCGTGGTGGGGCCGCATGACCTGCGCGCGGTCATCCCGCTGCTGCCTTGAGTCTCGCGCCGCCGTGGCTCCTGCCGCCGCGCCCTGCGCCGGGGCTCGAGCATGTGCCGAAATGAGGGGATGAGCCGAGTTGAGGGAGGATCTCGCGGAGGTCATCCTCAGTTCGGCTCAGATCCTCGTCTGGGCACAGCCCGCGAGGACGGCGAGACCCGACAGCCGACTGTCAGTGCCCCATTCCGAGGCCGCCGTCAACGGGGATGACGGCACCGGAGACGTAGGCTGCGTCGTCGCCGGCGAGCCAGGTGACGACTCCCGCGACCTCGTCCGCGGTGGCGAAGCGCCCGACGGGGATGCTCGCCTTGTACTGCGCCTGCGTCTCTTCGGGAAGCTCCGCGGTCATATCCGTCTCGATGAAGCCCGGGGCGATCACGTTCGCGGTGATGCCGCGCCCCCCGAGTTCGCGGGTGAGCGAGCGCGCAAAGCCGACCAGGGCGCTCTTGGAGGCGGCGTAGTTGGTCTGGCCGGCCGATCCGTAGAGGCCGACGACGCTCGAGATCAGGATGATGCGGCCGAAGCGCGCGCGCAGCATCCCCTTCGAGGCGCGCTTGACCACGCGGAAGGTGCCACCGAGGTTTGTGGCTACGACGCTGTCGAAGTCTTCCTCGCTCATGCGCATGAGCAGCGTGTCCTTCGTGATCCCGGCGTTCGCCACCAGTACCTCGATGGGGCCTAGCTGCTCCTCGACCTCGGTGAAAGCGGCATCCACGGATGCTGCGTCCGTGACATCCGCGCGCACTGTCAGCGTTCCCGCCGGACCCTCGCCGCTGCGCGCCGTGACCGCGACACGATACCCCTCGCGCACGAAGCGCTCCGCGATCGCGAACCCGATCCCGCGGTTGCCGCCGGTGACCAGGACGACTCGACCCTCGCTCATGACTGGCTCTCCTTCGTTTTCCGAAGCCTGCCGACAGCCTAGCGAGCCAACGAGGTTTGACACTGCGCATCCGCAGGCGGGAACATAGTAGCCATCGAACGAAAGGTAGCCCGTGAGCACCGATAGCCCTCATGGCCAGACGCCCTCTCCGGCAGAGGCTGCACCCGAGCCCCCGGCATACAGTGCGCCTCCGGGCTACCCGGGTGCACCGGGATACGGCACACAGGCACCTCCCTATGCCGATTCTGCGGCTTACCCCACGCAGGGATACGCGAACCAGGGATACGCGGCTCCGGGCTACCCGAACCAGGCCTACGCAGCGCCGCAGGCACCTGTCTACACGGGATACCCGGCCTACGGTCAGGGCTACTATCCGCCCGTGGCCCCGACGAACTCCCTGGCTATCGTGGCCCTCATCACTGGCATCCTGGGTATCAGCATCGTTGCGATCATCACGGGTCACATCGGAATCAACAGGATCAACAGGACGGGCGAGCAGGGCAAGGGGATGGCCATCGCCGGGCTCGTTCTCGGATACGTCGGTGCCCTGAGCTGGGTCATCTTCTGGATCATCTGGTTCTCGTTCTGGGCGACTTTCCGCCGCTACTACTGAGTTCCGAACCGGTCTCGGCTCTTCCGGAACGATTCCCTCTTGCGCTATCGTCACTGACAAGACACCATGACGAGGTGTCAGGAACAGAACCCGCACGTCAACCGAGTGAGAGGCACGACCCTTGAGCAACGACAGCACGAACTATTCCGCACCGGACGCGAGCAATATCCCCGTGCCTCCGACGCAGCCGTATCAGGCACCGGCACAGCCCGGATACCCCTACGCCCAGGGAGCGCCCTACGGAGCAACGGGCGCAAAGAACCAGCTCGCGCTGGTCTCGATGATCACCGGAATCGCCGGGTTGCTGTTTGTGACAGTCTTGGCCTGGCTGTTCAACTCGTTCACCGATTCCATCGGTGGCGTGATTTCCTTGCTCAGCCTTCCTCTGGCGATCACTGCGATCGTCACCGGGCACATTGCCCTGGGAAAGATCAAGCGCACGGGCGAGCAGGGCAAGGGAATGGCGATCACCGGCGTGGTCACCGGTTATGTCACCATCGGCTGGTGGATCTTCTCCATCCTGCTGGTGGCGATCCTCTTCGCCTCGATCTTCGGCGGCCTCCGCTAAGCGCCAACCCAGCCTCACGGAGGCATAAGCTGGAAGCACTGTGAAGCGCTCCGCCCCCTCCGTGACGTCGATTCCACGCGCCCCCGCCGATGAGCACAGCGCGCGCGTGCGCACCTACGCGATCACGATGACCGTGAGAATGGTGTGCTTCGCGCTCGCTGTGCTCATCACACCGTACTCGTGGTACACCTGGGTCTTCGCGGTCGGGGCGATGATTCTGCCCTATATCGCGGTCGTGCTCGCCAACGCGAGTACGAGTGACGCCGGGCAGACCGCCGAGGCACCGGTGATCGCGCTGGAAGCTGCGCCGCCCTCAGGCGGAGAGACGAAAATCATCGAGGTGCGCGAGGCGAAGGAGTGAGCAGCGCCCCGGTCTGTTCTCGGGCCGGATGCCGCGCGGTCGCCGTGCATCGCATCATCTGGCGGAACCCTCGCATCCACACCGCCGACCGCGAGAAGCAGTGGCTCGCCTGCGAAGAGCACGTGGGCTTTCTCGCCGCGTATCTGCGCGACCGTGACTTTCCGGTGCGGATCGAGCAGGGAGCTGCCGGATGAGACGGACCCTGCTGCGCTGGACCGGCTACCTCGCCGTGGCGGTGGCCTTCGCCATCGCCTGCGCCTTTCTCTCGCAATGGCAGTTCGCGCGCAATACCGAACGCACCGCTCAGATCGCCATCGTCGAGGCGAACTATCACCAGCCCCCGGCCGCGCTCGGCGACATCATCGGGCGCGATGGCGCTTTCGACCTCGCCGACGAATGGCGCCAGGTGCGCCTGACCGGCCGTTACGCCACCGAGGACACCCTGCTCGTGCGCAACCGCCCGCACGGCGGCACGCGCGCCTTCGAGGTCGTCGTGCCCTTCCACACCGACGACGGCCGGGTGCTGATCGTGAACCGCGGCTGGGTGCCGACGGGCACAGGCGATGTTCCGGATGCCGTGCCGCAGCCCGTCGCGGGGCCGCTCGAGGTCGTCGTGCGCCTGCGCCCGGGTGAGCCGCTCCCCCGCTCGGGCCGCACCGCTCCCGAGGGCCAGGTGCCGATGCTCCATCTGCCCACGATCGCTGAGGTCACCGGCCCCGGCACGATCACCTCGGCCTACGGCGAGCTGGTGTCCGAGTCGCCCGCGGCGGCGTCTGCGCCCTACGGCTTCGACTCCCCCACCGAGGATCCGGGCCCGCATCTGTCGTACGCGATCCAGTGGATCCTCTTCGCGATCATGGGTTTCGTCTTCATCTTCTACGTCATCCGCACCGAGGTCACCCGCGCGCGCGAAGAACGCGAAGGCCGCCCCCCGAGCGAACCCCGCCGCAGACGCGACCGCGACAGCGCCGCCGAGGACGCGCTGCTGGATGGGTGAGGTGCCTCCCTCGTTCGTTGAGCGAGTGCGGCGAGTCGAAACGCGTCCCGTTCTTAGTTCAGACAGCGGACGTTGGTGACGGTGCCGGAGACGTTCTTCCAGTTGCCTGTCGTGGCAGAGACGAGGATGGTGGTGCCGTTGCGCGCCTGGAGGATACTGTCGGGGTAGTCGTTCGCGATCGACTTCACACTGGGCAGGGCCGCGGTGCTGTGCGTGGCGCAGGTCGGCCAGCTGAGCATCGCCCCCGCCGTAGTCTTCAGTTCGAAGGCGCAGATCCGCCCGGTCGGGCAGTTCAGCACGGAGTACGCGAGCGGGTGAGGAACATGGAGCTCCATCCCGTCCGGCCACACCGCGTGCCTACTGTCTATCGCCACGCCACCCGGCACGGCCTCCAGTGCGTAGGCGATAACAGGATCCATATCTGAATCGTCTTCTGCCGCGCTCGCCGCAACTGGCGAGACAAGGAGAACAGCGGCAAAAACTGTCGCGGGTATCAGGGCGCGGTTCATGGATTTACCTCCCATAGTGTGTACGAAATGACCGTCCCGGCCGGGATGTTCCCGATCGGACGCACTCGTATCGTCTCGAGACCGAGGACGCGTCCGGTCTGGATGGATGCGAGAAGTAGACGCTCGAAATGACCATCGCTCGTCACTGTCCGGAACGCGATGACGTCCCGGCCTGCGCGATCCCGAGTCTCTCCCGCCACCTCGATGCCGCCCTTGTCCTGAAGGATGTCAAACAGAGCACGCTGCTGCGAGTTGGTGAGAGTCCAGTCGCTCAACAGACCGGAGATGACATCGATCGTTCTGGCCGCGTCCGCGTCATTCTCCAGCCCTTCAGCGGCGAGGACCGCACGCATGTCCGCTACCGAATCACCGACGATGAAAGGCACTGCCGTGTCAAACTCACCAGGAGCGAAGCGGACATCGTGCAGAACCGTGCCCGCCGCCGGCGCCCCCTCGGTGAGCACCGGTTCACCCGGGCGGTCGGCGTAGTACGACTCACCCACCGACATCACGATGCGACCCGACAGATCCTCATACCACCGCGTCTGAACGAGTTGCGTTGTGATCGGCCCCGGCTCGATCTTCATCGAGCCGCCGTCCATCTTCACCCACCAGCCGAGCATCGTCGACTCCCGCAGTGCCTCGACCGGACCTCCTGACCTCGCCAACGCCTCGTTGACAAGCGCAAGACTCTCTGCCGTACTTCCGGGCGGCTCAGACAGCTCCAGGGGCAACGGCACCGCCGCTGCCGCGGCGGGGGGCGGCTCTCCGCCCGGCATGGTCACCGGGACGACGACCAGGATCGCCGCGAGAGCCGCAATTGCCGCAGCCGCGAGAAGCGGTCGCCGAAGAGACTTTCGCGCAGGTGCCCCCACCGGGATGACCTCTTCGGCCTCGCCGGAGAGAATCCTGTGCAGAATCTCTTGACCTCGTGCCGAGTCGGCGTAGTCGAGTGGTGTTCTCGCGGGGTCCAGGGAACGCATGAGACGAACGAGCTCATCCTCGGGGGCGAGCGGGGAGCGCTCCTCCCGATTCTCATGCTCATCAGAGTATGTCGCCATGAGCCCGTCCCCCTTTCTCCTCGGCTGCGTCTTCGAGCAGCAATCGCGCCAGCCTCGCTCGTGCCCTTCGCAGTGATTTCCGTATCGACACCGGGCTGCGGCCCAGTACCTGAGCTACCTCTTTCGGCGAGAAGCCTTCCCAGACAGTGAGCATGATCGCTTCCCGGTCGAATTCGGGAAGACTCCCGAGAAGCTCGCTCAGGACGATGGCGTCGAGGACATCGATCTCGTCCGAGGGCGTTCCTGCCAACTCCTTCAAAGGAACTGCCTCGATCTGCGCGGATCGGGCGAGATGCTTCCGGTAGTCCCGGATCTTTCCCCTGGCGACGGTGGCCAGCCAGGCCATGTCCGGTGAGTCGAGCGAGGCGAACTTCCCGTAGGTGATCAGGAACGTGTCGCTGGCGATCTCCTCGGCAACCTCGTGGTTCCCGATCCGACGCTCGACGAAGCGCACGACTCGCCCGAAGTGGGCGGTGAAGAGTGCCCTGAACGCTTCTTCACGGTCTTCGTGGTTCGTCAAGACTGTCCCTCACCGATGAGATCGACGGCGAGCCAACCAGTGTGGTAGACCCGGCTTCTCCTGCCTGTGCTGGACGGTTCGGAAAAGCTTCGGCACCAGGGGTACAAAACCGCCGAAACCGTCCATCTACTAAGTGAAAGGAAGTATCACCCCTCGATGGGGTGGGGAAGGAGGAGGAAGGGCGTTCCCGTTCTTGCATAACGGGAGGAAAGCCACTGTAGCACCGGTGCTCGCATCCTCGGACGCGCATCGCGGAACGACCCCGCAGAGCGGGGCCGGATGCGGATGCGCGCGCAGTCGACCGCAAGAAGCCGGCACACCACGCACTGGATGCAGCAAGTCACAGAAAGGACTGGAGATGATCTCTTCAGATAGAGCCATCAAGGGTGACCGCGCGAGAAGCAGGAAACGAAGCCGGATCGGCAGCGGCGATGCTGCCAGGTCGGCACGTGCTTCGTAGCCACGAGAAGGCTATCGGTCCTCTAGGGTGAGGTGATGTCGTTGCGCAAGACCCCGGTCACCTCGTGGCTGGTCTCGATCGTCGTGGCCGTCAGCCTGCTGGCGATTGTCCTGGGCAATCAGCAGATCGTGGCGAGCATCGACCAGCAGCTGAACGAGAACTGGCGGGGACAGTACGACATCCTGGTGCTGCCGGCAGGGTCCGCGCTCAACAGCGACCAGACCTCGGGGCTGGTCGACCCGAACTTCGTCTCTACCGCGGGCAGGGCCGGTATCTCCCTCGAACAGCTCGCGAGGATAAGGGAGATCGCCGACATCGAGGTCGCCGCCCCCATCGGCCTGGTCGGAATCGTGAACCAGTTCGCACTCGGGCCGTCGATGTGGCTTCCTTCCCAGCGCAACGAGCCGGCGGAGATTCTTGCCGACGGCCCCGTGATGCTGCGACTGAGCATGGTGGCCGAGTACATCGACGCTCGGAACGAGACCGTAGCGCTCGAGGTGACTCGCAACACGGGATACGCCGCGGTGGGGAGCTGGGATGACTTCAACCCTGAAACCGGCAAAGAGGTGTTCCTGACCGGCGGCTGGGGCGATGGCCCTTTCGCGCCCGAGGGCAGCGATCTCGGCACGCACGTTGTGTTCGGCCCGCTGCCCGCGTTCTCTCACTCGGTGGTCGCGATCGATCCCGAGGCCGAGGCCGAGCTCTTGGGGGAGAGGATACCGAGCTATGTCAGCGATCTTCTGCGGGTGCCCACCGACAGACAGACGGGTGACTTCGAACCCGATGACGAGAGATGGGACTGGTGGCTCGATGCGGTGGACTCCGATCGGTTCACGGTCCAGCACGGCCGGATCGTCTTCGCCCCGCTCACTGGCGAAGATCCCGTCCTGATCCCCCTCGTCGTGCGCGAAGACAGCAGCGCGCGACTGCGCATCACGCTCTCGGTCGAGTACGCCCAGATCACGCAGGGGCAGTTCGACAGCCCCGACCTCGGGCTGGGGCCGCACCTGAGCTACGAAACGGTGGGCTCGGTCATCGTCGATATGAGCGACATCCTGCTCCCCTTGAGCTCACCCGCCACGATCGTCCCCTGGTTCGGGACGGAAGGCGGCGAGCTCGGTGGTACGGCATACAGCGAGCGCGACAGCAGCCTCAATCCGATGCTCATCGGCAGACCTGATTTCGTTCCGAGTGAGGCACCTGAAGGCGTGGCCCTTCCGGGGTTCCACGTGCAGCCGCTGGGGGTCGTGCACAGCGATGGGCTCACGCGATTCGAGTGGCCCGGCACCGAGGGCGACCTGGTCAGTCACGGCCAGGTGCGCGCTTATCGTGACTTCACCCTGCTCAGCCGGAGCGGGACGCCGCTCCTCATGGCCCCGATCGGAACCTTCTCGACCGAAGAGCTCTCGCTCACCGATACGAGCCGGCCGTCCTACGTGCCCATGGGCACCTCCCCCTCTGACACCGCACGTCTCGACGACGGCTCGCTGGTCATCGCGAATCCCTCGCAGCGCGACTTCCTCACCGTCAACGCCGGGGTGTTCACCGACCTCGCGGGTGGCGAGGCCCTGCGCGGCGACTCTCCCATCGATGCGATCCGCGTGCGCGTCGCCGGAGTCGACTCCTACACGCCCGAGAACCAGCAGCGGATCCTCGATATTGCGAAGCAGATCGACGCCCTTGGCCTGCAGGCACGGATCGTCGCGGGCTCATCCCTCACCGAGGTCGCGATCTTCGTTCCGGATTACCACATCAACGCTGACGGGACCACAAGCGATCTCGGCTGGGTCACTCAGGAGTGGACATCGCTGGGCGCTGTCGTGCAGGTCGACCACGCCGTGAAGAGTCTGCTCGCGACCCTGAGCTGGGTGTCTTTCGGCATTGTGCTGCTCGGATTCGTGATCGTGCTGCTGCTGACCTCTCAGCGCCAGCGTCGCCCCCTGCTTGTCATGGAGAACGTGGGGTGGACCTCGGCCGAGCGCTATCGCTACCTGATCGGGCTTCTCGCCCCCACCCTGGTCCCGATCCTGCTCGCGGCCCTGATCTCGGCAATCATCCCTTCCGAGCACCGGATCGGCTTCATCGCAGCCGCGGTCGCCGTCTCGGTGCTCGCGATCCTCTTCGGTGCCGCCCTGACGATCCGCGCCGAACTCACTCGCAGCCGAGCTCGCAGAAGCGTCGCCGCCAGTATGCCCGCGCTCGCGCTACGTCAGGTGCTCGCCAACCGCACCGCACTGACCTTGAGCGTGCTCGGAACGGCGGCCGTGGGTGTCGTCACCTACCTCGCCGCGATCAGCTACGAGACGCTTCGCGCCGACGCCGGATCGACAAGAATCGCCGACTACATCTTCTCGAGCAACGCGATCGTTTTTGCGATTCTCGTCCTGTCGGGAATCCTCATCGGCTGCCTGCTGCTCTTCCTCGCCCGGCAGGCAGAGCTGCGAACGCGCGCGCGACACAGTGAGATCCTGAGCGATCTCGGCTTCACCGCCTCGGCGTTCACTCGGCAGTTCCTCTTCGAAGACGTGGTCGTCGCCGGCATCTCGCTCGCCGCCGCCGGTGCGCTCCTCGTCAGCAGTCACCTGATCGGCGTCTCGCAAGACGGATATCTCTGGGCCGGCATCGCCGTCGTCTTCGCCGTGCTCGTGCGAAGCTGCGCCGGCTGGCTCAGCACACGGAAAGGGCCGCGCCATGCGCACTGAGACCGATTCTGCGAGACTCCAGGTCACCGACCTCGATGTGGCCTTCACCGATCCGGAGGGGCGAGTCGTCTCTGTCATCGACGGCATCAGCTTCCACGCCGAACCCGGGCAGATGCTGTGCCTCGCGGGACGCAGCGGCTCAGGCAAGTCCAGCATCATCAAGCAGCTCGTCGGCATAACGAGATCCGCCCCGGGCAGCGTGATCTGGAACGGCGACGACATCTCGGCCCGCTCCCGTGACGAGCTCGCGCGGCTGCGGCGTACCACCTTCGGCTATGTCGATCAGGCCTCCGGCCTCGTCGAGCATCTGACGGCCCTCGAGAACGTGCTGCTTCCGCTGGTGCCCGACGGCAAGCGGATCGCTCGGAGGTCGACGGATGCCGCGAGGGGTTTCCTCACCGCACTGGGGCTGGAGAAACGCATCGCCTGGACCGCCGCACGCCTCTCCGGCGGCGAGAGGCAGCGCGTCACTATCGCGCGGGCGATGCTCTCGGGCACCCCTGCGCTCGTGATCGATGAGCCCACGGCGAGCCTGGACCGTTCCTGGGCCGATCGCGTCATCAACCAACTGAGGGAACTCACCCGCGCCGGGCGCACGGTGATCGTCGCCAGTCACGATCCGGGCTTCTTCGCGGCCGCCGACACGGTCATCCGCCTGGAGGGAGAGGCCGGTGAGGGGATGCCAGCGGAACAGCCCTTGACGCGGCGGGCACTTCGACAGGCTCAGTGAGCGGCGGGTGACCCGCTGCGCCAGCTCGGGGGCCGGCGGACGGTCTGCTAGGCCAGCTCGATGAGCTCCTGGTACTCGGCGTTCCAGATGTCCTCCACACCGTCGGGCAGGATCAGCACGCGCTCGGGATTCAGGGCCAGCACGGCACCCACATCGTGCGAGACGAGGACGACCGCGCCCTCGTAGTGCGAGAGTGCGCCCAGGATCTCCTCGCGGGAAGCGGGGTCGAGGTTGTTCGTCGGCTCGTCGAGCAGCAGCAGATTCGCGGATGACACGACCAGGGTGGCCAGCGACAGGCGCGTCTTCTCGCCGCCCGAGAGCACGCCCGCGGGCTTGAGCACGTCATCTCCTGTGAATAGGAAGGATCCCAGCACCTTGCGCGCCTCGGTCGTGGTGATCTCGGGCGCTGCGGCCATCATGTTCTCGAGTACCGAGCGCTCGACGTCGAGGTTCTCGTGCTCCTGCGCGTAATAGCCGATCCGCAGGCCGTGGCCGGGTTCGAGCGCGCCCGTGTCCGGGTCATCCACGCCCGCGAGAATGCGCAGCAGCGTGGTCTTGCCCGCGCCGTTCAGCCCCAGCACGACGACCTTCGAGCCGCGATCGACCGCGAGGTCGACATCCGTGAAGATCTCCAGCGACCCGTAGGACTTCGACAGGCTCGAGGCCATCAGCGGCGTCTTGCCGCAGGGCGCGGGCTTCGGGAAGCGCAGCTTCGCGACCTTTTCCGCCTGGCGCACCTCGTCGAGACCGGCGAGCAGCTTCTCGGCTCGCGCGGCCATCTGGTGAGCCGCCGCGGCCTTTGAGGCCTTTGCGCCGAAGCGGGCAGCCTGCTGCTGGAGCGCTGTCGCCTTCTTCTCCGCGTTCGCACGTTCCTTCTTGCGACGCTCCTCGTCGGCGACACGCTGGCGCAGATAGTTCTTCCAGTTCATGTTGTAGATGTCGATCACCTGGCGGTTCGCGTCCAGGTAGAACACCCGGTTGACGGTTTCGCCGACGAGGTCCACGTCGTGGCTGATGACGATGAGACCACCGCGGTAGCCCTTGAGGAACTCGCGCAACCACACCACGCTGTCGGCGTCGAGGTGGTTGGTGGGCTCATCGAGAATCATCGTCCCGGCGTCCGAGAACAGGATGCGGGCCAGCTCGATGCGGCGCCGCTGGCCTCCGGAGAGGGTCTTCAGCGGCTGATCGAGGATGCGGTCGGGCAGCGAGAGGTTGTGCGCGATCGCTGCCGCCTCGGCCTCCGCGGCGTAACCGCCGAGCGCCTCGAAGCGCTCGGTGAGCGTGCCGAAACGGCGCATCGCCTGGGCAGCCAGCGCAGGATCATCCGATCCCATCTGATGCGAGGATTCCGCGATCCCGAGCAGCAGCGTGCCAAGCCCCCGGGCGTCGAGGATGCGCGTGCGCGCGAGCATCTCCGGGTCGCCCGAGCGCGGATCCTGCGGCAGATACCCGATCTCGCCGGTGCGCTCGACGCGTCCCCCCGCGGGCAGCAGATCGCCCGCGAGCACCTTCGTGAGCGTGGTCTTGCCCGCGCCGTTGCGCCCGACCAGGCCGATCTTGTCGCCGTCGGCGACGCGGAAGGACACGTCCGACATGAGCTGTCGGGCGCCTACGCGGATCTCGAGGTCGTGCACGGCGAGCACAGAAAAGGCCGTTTCTTCGTGTGAGGCTGGACAAGAGTGCGGCCGACGGCCAGTACCCTAGTATAGGTCGAGCCGAACGTCTCATCCGCTGAGCCCGCAAGGAGTCGCATGTCCACGATCGCCGCCGTCCGTCGTCCCGTCCTGGCAGACCTTGCCGGCCGACCCCGCGACCGCGTGTCAGCCCTGGCTGCCGACGGAGCCCTGGTGCTGACCGGCGTGGCGCTGGTCGCCCTGCTCGCCAAGGTGTCGTTCTTCATCGGTCCGATCCCGGTCACCGGGCAGACGCTGGGCGTCATCATCGTCGGTGCCGCGCTCGGTGCCAAGCGCGGCGCGCTGAGCCTGACCACCTACATGGTGATCGGTCTGCTCGGTGCTCCCGTGTTCGCCGGTCCTGTCGCCGGCCCCGCGTACGTCCTCGTCCCGTCGTTCGGCTTCATCCTCGGCTTCATCCCTGCCGCCTTCGTCGCGGGATGGTTTGCCGAGCGCGCGTGGGACCGCAAGCCCGCCCTCGCCTTCGTCGGGTTCGTGACCGCCAGCATCATCCCGTTCCTGATCGGCGTGCCGTACATGGCGATGATTCTGGCACCCATGGCGCTGCCGGACGTACTGGCAGCCGGGGTCTGGCCCTTCATCGTCCCCGGTCTGATCAAGGCCGCCGCGGCCGCGCTGATCATCCCTGGCGCGTGGTTGCTCGTGCGCGCGATCGACGCCCGCTCGAAGCAGTAGCCGGCCTCAGCGCTGCGACTCGCGCGCGTGACCGAGGCGCAGGCCCGGCACGAGTGAGACGAGCGCGAGTGCCAGCGCGACGGCGAAGACCGCGGTGAAGCCCGCGCCCGTGGCGCTGAGCGCGAGAAACACCAGGCCCATCGCGGCAATCGTGCTCGCCGTGCCGACCGCGTCCGAGATCGACAGCGCCGAGGAGTTGAAGCCCTGGTTCGCGGGGGTCGAGTAGGCGAGCGTCAGCACGGTCAGGCGCGGGTAGATCAGCCCCATCCCGCCTCCGGCCAGCGCCCAGCAGGCGATCAGGACGGCGGGATGCAGGTGCCACTGCGCGGTGGCGAAGGCCGCCGCGTAGGCGAGCACGGTCAGCGTCGTACCGATCAGCACGATTCGCCTGTTGCCCAGGCGATCGCCGATCCGGCCCTGGATCTCGGCGGCCATGGCCCAGGCGAGCGCGGCTGTCGTGAGACCCAGCCCCGCCCAGGTCGGCGAGAAGGCGTGCTCTTCGATGAGGAGCTTGGGCAGGTACACCTCGGCACCGAACAGCGCACCGGCGACGAGTGCGCGCATGAGCACCACAGACGGCAGGCCGAGGGCTGCCCGCAGGGTTCCCGTGGGCAGCAGCGGGCGTACGGCGAGGCCGATGACGAGCACCGATGCGAGGATCACCGCCCAGGACCACTCCCCGGCGTCTCCGGCCATGCTCAGACCCAGAGCGCCCACGGCGACCGCCCCCGCGAGCAGCATCCGCGGGACGACGCGCGCGGTGGAGCGCTCGCTCGTGGACAGATCCAGTCCTCGCAGTCTCAGGAACACGAGGCTGAAGGCGAGGATCGTGAAAGCGGCCACGCCGAGAAAGACCCAGCGCCAGTGCAGGAACTCCGCGACGGCCCCCGCGAGGAAAGGGCCGATCAGCGAGGGGATCACCCACGCCGCAGAGAACGCTGCGAAGACGCGCCCGTGCAGGACGGGAGGATAGGCCCGCGCCACGACCACATAGAGCGCCACGATCTGACCGCCCGCTCCGAGGCCCTGCACCAGGCGCCCGGCCACGAGGATCCCCATCGACGGGGCAAGTCCCGAGATGAGCAGCCCCGTGGCAAAGAGCAGCACGGCGGTGGTGAGAGGGACGATGACGTTGCGCCGGTCGCACCAGGCACCCACCGCGACCATGCCGATGACGCTCGTGGCGAGCGTGCCCGCGAAGGCGACGGCGTAAAGGCGCTCGCCGTCGAGTTCGGCGCTCACGACCGGCATCACGGTGGTCACTGCGAGCGACTGCATGGCGGCGAGGAAGACGAGCGCGACCGCGCCGAGCGTCACCCAGACGTATTCGGCACCCCAGACGCCCTTGCTGCTTCCGCGGACCTCGGTAGCCGGGAGCAGGATCGGGCCGGTCACCCCTCCACCAGCGCGGCGATCCGCGCGATCGCCTCGGTGATGATCTCGGGGCTGGTGCCGAAGTTCAGCCGCACGTGCCCGGTGCCCTCGGTGCCGAAGGCCGGACCGAAGTGCAGGGCGACCTTCGCATCGCGCAGGATCTGCGTGGCCGGATTGTCGCCCCAGCCGAGCGCGGTGAGGTCGATCCAGGCGAGATAGCCCGCATCCGGGATCCGGTAGCGCGCTGCGGGCAGGTGCTCGGCAAGCAGCTTCTGCACCAGATGCCTGTTCTCGTCGAGAGCGAGCAGCAGGCCGTCAAGCCACGCATCGCTCTCTTCGGCAAAGGCAGCGACGGCCGCCAGCATCCCGAACTGTCCGGTGCGCCACTCGACTTCGACGGGCAGGTCCCGCACGGTGGCTGTGCGAGCGTCCGAGGCGGTGACCATCACGGCGCACTTGAGACCGGCGAGATTGAAGGCCTTGCTCGCGCTGGTGACGGCGAAGCCCACCGCGCGTGCCTCATCGCTCACCGCGAGGAAGGGCGTGAATCCGGAACCCGGCTGCGCGAGGGGTGCGTGGATCTCATCCGAGACCACGACAGCCTCTTGCGCACCAGCGATGCGCGCGAGTTCTGCCAGATCCTCCCGCGCGTGCACGGTGCCGGTCGGGTTGTGGGGGTTGCACAGCAGGACGACGCGCGCCCCCGCGGCAAGAGCCTGCGTGATCCCCGGCAGGTCGAGCCGCCATCCCTCCCCCGTGTCCGCGAGCGGTACGCGCTCGACGACCGCACCCGCCTCGGTGACGAGGTCGTAGAAGGGCGGGTATACCGGCGGCGTCACGACCACGCGCTCCCCCGGTGCCGTGACGCGACGCAGTATCTCGACGATCCCCATGCTGACATCGGCCGTCGAGCGCACGCGGGAAGGGTCCACCTCCCAGCCGAAGCGACGGCGCGCGAAGCTCGCGAAGGCCTCGGCGAGGGGCGTCCGGGATGCCACATATCCGGTATCGCCGTCGGCTACCGCTCGCTCAAGGGCATGGGTGACCGCCGGGGCGAGGGGGAAGTCCATCTCTGCCACGAACAGCGGCAGGACGTCGTCGGGGTACTCTCGCCACTTCTCGCTCGTGCGGCGGCGGAGGGCGTCGAGGGGCAGCGCCTTGATCGGGGTGGCAGTCACGTCAGATCGCGAAGCCCAGCGCGCGCATCATGTCGCGGCCGTCGTCGGTGATCCGCTCGGGGCCCCACGGCGGCATCCAGACCCAGTTGATCCGGAAGCGCTCGACCACCTCGTCCAGGGCCTGCGCGGTCTGCTCCTCGAGCACGTCGGTCAGCGGGCAGCCGGCGCTCGTCAGGGTCATGTGGATCACGAGCGCGTCGTTTTCCTCGTCCCAGGCGAGGTCGTAGATGAGCCCGAGGTCGACGACATTGATCCCCAGTTCGGGATCCATGACGTCTTTGAGCGCCTCCGTGACTTCGTCGTACTTCTCGGGCGCAAGTGTTGCGGTCATATAACGATCTTATGCCCCGGAGGCCTCGTTCGGGGAGAGGAAGCGGTCATAGCCCTCTTCCTCGAGGCGGTCGGCGAGCTCCGGACCGCCCTCCTCGACGACGCGCCCGCCCACGAGCACGTGCACGAAATCGGGGTGGATGTACCGCAGGATGCGGGTGTAGTGAGTGATCAGCAGCACGCCCAGGCCCGTCTCGGCCTTGGCGCGGTTGACCCCCTTCGAGACCACCTTGAGCGCGTCGACGTCCAGACCCGAGTCGGTCTCGTCCAGCACCGCGATCTTGGGCTTGAGCACCTCGAGCTGAAGGATCTCGTGGCGCTTCTTCTCGCCGCCGGAGAAGCCCTCGTTGACGTTGCGCTGGGCGAACTTGGGATCCATGCGCAGGTTCTTCATCGCCGCGGCGACGTCCTTGGTCCAGGCCCGGATGCCCGGCGCTTCGCCGTCGATGGCGGTCTTGGCCGTGCGCAGGAAGTTCGTCACGGTGACCCCGGGGATCTCCACCGGGTACTGCATCGCCAGGAACAGGCCCGCGCGGGCGCGCGCGTCCACGC
>CAZHML010000047.1:0-17519 GCA_964533745.1 uncultured Microbacterium sp. | reverse complement strand
TGAAGTGCACGTTGGCGTGCTTGTCGACGCGGAACTCGATCTTGCCGCCCTTGATGTCCTCGACGGCCTTGGCCGGGTTCGGGGTGACGGTGCCGGTCTTGGGGTTCGGCATCAGGCCGCGGGGGCCGAGCACCTTGCCCAGACGCCCGACCTGGCCCATGAGCTCCGGGGTCGAGACCGCGGAGTCGAAGCCGGTCCAGCCGCCTGCGACCTTCTCGATGAGCTCGGCACCGCCGACCTCATCCGCACCCGCGGCGATCGCGGCCTCGGCCGCGGCACCGGTGGCGAACACGATCACGCGGGCGGTCTTGCCCGTGCCGTGCGGCAGGATGACGGTGCCGCGCACCATCTGGTCAGCCTTGCGCGGGTCGACCGAGAGCTTGAGCGCGACCTCGACGGTCGAGTCGAACTTCGCAGAGCCCGTCTCCTTCGCGAGCGCGACCGCCTCGGTGGGCGAGTAGAACCTGTCTGCCTCGATCTTGGCGAGAGCAGCCTGATAAGCCTTGGACTTTGCCATGATGATCCCCCTCAGCCCTCTACCGTGATGCCCATCGAGCGCGCGGTGCCCTCGATGATCTTGGATGCGGCGTCGAGGTCGTTCGCGTTCAGGTCCGACTGCTTGGTCTCGGCGATCTGGCGGACCTGGTCCTTCGTGATCTTGCCGACCTTGACCGTGTGCGGCGTCGCGGAGCCCTTGGGAAGGCCCGCGGCCTTCTTGATGAGCTCGGCAGCCGGCGGGGTCTTCAGGATGAACGTGAAGCTGCGGTCTTCGTAGACCGTGATCTCCACGGGGATGACGTTGCCGCGCTGCGACTCGGTCGCGGCGTTGTACGCCTTGCAGAACTCCATGATGTTGACGCCGTGCTGACCGAGCGCGGGCCCGATGGGCGGCGCAGGGTTCGCGGCACCGGCGTTGATCTGGAGCTTGATCAGGCCGGTCACCTTCTTCTTGGGTGCCATGTTTCTTTTCCTTTCATCGAGCGATCCGGCCCTTCGACAAGCTCAGGGACCGGATCTCCCTCCCGCGCATCCGGCCCTTCCGGATCGCGGTGTTCTGCCCCGAATCTCTCGGGAGATATTGAGTTGTGGGTTTCGACTCGGGCCGGCGGTCCTCGCTCAACCTTGTGACGCTCTCGCCTCAACGCCGCTACGCGGCATTGACCCGAGCCGTCACAACATCTTCTCGACCTGCTCGAACGAGAGCTCGACCGGCGTCTCGCGCTCGAAGAGCGAGACGAGCACGGTGAGCTTGCCGCTCTCGGGTTTGATCTCGCTGATGGATCCCGGGAGCCCGGCGAACGAGCCGTCCTTGATCGTGATCGTCTCGCCGATCTCGAAGTCGACCTCGGCCGGGATCGGGCGGGCGACCGCGTGACCGCCCTTGACGGCGGTGGCCTTGGTGGTCGGGAGGTCCTTCACCTCGACGAGGGACTTCAGCATGTTGAAGGCCTCTTCGAAGCGCAGCGGGGTCGGGTTGTGGGCATTGCCGACGAAGCCGGTGACGCCGGGCGTGTGGCGCACGACCGACCACGTGTCCTCGTTCAGCTCCATGCGCACGAGCACGTAGCCGGGCACGCGCACGCGGGTGACCATCTTGCGCTGGCCGTTCTTGATCTCGACGACGTCCTCCATCGGGACCTCGACCTGGTAGATGTCATCCTCGACCTCGAGCGAGCTCTTGCGCTGCTCGATATTGGCCTTCACCTTGCGCTCGAAGCCGGCGTAGGAGTGGATGACATACCACTTGCCCGGCAGCATCCGCAGTTCCTGGCGGAACGCCTCGTAGGGGTCTTCTTCGTCCGCCTCGTCTTCGTCGGCGCTGTCAGCAGCGTCGTCGGCATCCTCGGAGGACTCGCCCACGAAGGGAGCGATCTCTTCCGCAGCAGCGGCCTCACGCGCGGCAACCTCTTCTGCGATCGCCTGGTTCAGAACCTCGGCGGCAGCCTCGACCTCGGCGGCCTCATCGATGGTGAGCGCGTCGTTCACGATGGCGTCTGCTTCCGGGTCGTCGATCTCGATGTCGACGTCGATGTCATCAGAGAAGTCGTCGTCGCCCTCATCCTCGATGTGCAGGGCGGCATGCTCGGCAGGCTCTGATCCGCGCTCCTCCTCGGCGAGCACGTTGCCCTCCTGGGCCTCGTCCTCTTCGCTGGACTGCTCGGCAGCCGTCGCCCAGTCGGCGTGGTCGGCATATCTTTCAGACACGTTGATTCTTCTCCGTCGTGGTGGGGCCGCACGGCCCGGGATGCTGCGCTCGGTTACACGCCTACGAGAGCCGGGTTGCCGAAGACCTGTGAGATCAGCCAGCGGAACACGAAGTCGAGGCCGTAGACGAACCCGATCACGATCAGCACGAAGACAAGCACCACCGAGGTGAACTTGGCGAGTTCCTTGCGGGTCGGGGTGACGACCTTGCGCAGCTCCGCCATGATCTGGCGAATGAACAGCGCGATCCGCCCGAAGAAGCCGAGCTTCTTATCGCCGGCAGCATTCCCGCCTGCGACAAGCTCGCCGCCCAATGCATCTTGACTCATCCTGAAAGTACCTTTCGTGTGCCAGCGTGGTGCTGACGCGCAGGGCGGACAGGAATCGAACCTGCAACCTGCGGTTTTGGAGACCGCTGCTCTGCCAATTGAGCTACCGCCCTAGAGACTCCGGGAGCCTCGCCGCCTGATCCCGGCGAACCCTCGCGGGCACGCCAAAAGAATGCAGACGAATACTGCCCTTCCAGTGTACGGCATGTCACCGTCCGGCAGAACCGCTCCCCGGCGGTCCTTCGGATAAACTCGACACCTAGGCACGGCGGGAGGGCGCGGGGTGACGACGGGGGAACAGCAGTTCCAGGTGGACGTTCGCGGCGTCGTCGACCTGCTCAGCCGGCATATCTACTCGGGTCCCCAGGTGTACCTGCGGGAGCTGCTGCAGAACGCGCACGACGCGATCGTCGCGCGGCGCGAGGTCGATGGCGGCGGGGGTCTGATCCGGATCTCGCCGCTGGACGATCACACCGGCGAGTTCGTCCTGCGCGACGACGGGGTGGGGCTGGCGACCGACGAGATCACGGACCTGCTCGCCACCGTCGGCCGAAGCTCCAAGCGCGACATCTTCGATCTGCCGCGCAGCGACTATCTCGGCCAGTTCGGCATCGGTCTGCTCAGTTGCTTCATGGTCGCCGACCACATCGTCATCCGGTCCCGCAGCGCCCGCGGCGGCACGGCGATCGAATGGACCGGGAACGCCGACGGGACCTTCCACATCACCGAACTCGACGAGGAGCTGCCTATCGGGACGAGCGTGCACCTGCGACCGCGCTTCGACCAGGGGGATCTGCTGCGCGCACCAGCCGTAAGGCAGTTGGCACTGATGTTCGCCGAGTTCCTTCCGGTGCGCATCGTGCTGGAGACACCAGGCGGAGACACCGAGATCAGTCATCCCGCGCCCTTCCTTGAGGATGTGGCCTCCGACGCGGTCCTCGAGTACGGCCGGGATCTGATCGGTGCCACGCCGCTCGATGCCATCGGGATCACCGATCCGGCCACCGGCACCCGCGGTGTTGCCTATGTGCTGCCCTTCGCTCCCCCGCCGGGAGGCAGGCAGGCAACCAGGGTGTACCTCGGCCGGATGCTGCTGTCCGAGCGCGCCGACGACATCCTGCCGGACTGGTCCTTCTTCGTCCGCGCCGTCATCGACTCGAGCGGCCTGTCACCGACGGCCAGCCGGGAGTCGCTGGTCGAAGACGCGGCGCTCGCCCATGCCCGCGAGGAGCTCGGATCCGCCGTGCGAAGGTGGGTGCTCGAGCTGGGCCTGCGCGAACCGCATCGCCTCGCCCAGTTCGTCGCCGTGCACGAGCTGGGGCTGAAGGCGCTCGTCGGCCACGACGACGAACTCGCGCGCTTCATCGTCCGCTGGCTCGGCGTCGAGACGACGCAGGGACCGCTGCGCATCGACGACCTCGTCGCCCGCACCGAGCACATCCGCTTCGCTGCGACGATCGATGAGTTCCGCCAGATCGCCGGGATCACCCGGCCGCAGGAGGTGCTGGTCAACGGCGGCTACACCTACGACACCGAGCTGATCCGGATGCTCCCGGAGCTGTACCCGCAGGTGACCGTCGAGCAGGTCTCTGTCGTGAAGGAACTCGATCTGCTCGATGCGCCGCCGCTGGAGGATCGCACCACGACGATGGCCCTGGAGTCTCGTGCGCAGGCCGTGCTGACCAGCGCCGCGTGCTCGGTGGTCGTCCGCTCCATCGACCGGCCGGGGCTCGCGAGTCTCTACGTCGCCGACCCGGAAGTTCTGCGGTCGATCGACCGGAAGCGGACCAAGGGCTTCGCCAACCCGTTCTGGGA
This sequence comes from uncultured Microbacterium sp., assembly GCA_964533745.1. Lineage (GTDB taxonomy): Bacteria > Actinomycetota > Actinomycetes > Actinomycetales > Microbacteriaceae > Microbacterium. Next base: position 13,170 of record CAZHML010000047.1, on the reverse strand, counting down.
AGGAGTGCTCTCGCGCATCGACGATGTCGACTTCGTAGACCGGGACGATGACCGGCGTGCCCGCCTGTGCCTGAACTGGTCGAACCCCGTGGTGCGAGCGCTCGCCCGGCTGCACGACGAAGCGGTATTCACGCGCACCGTCCAGCTGTTGTACGTCCAGGCGCTCTTGACCGGCCATCATGTGCTGACGGATGAGGACCGCGCGCTGATGTCCGCCGCGCTCGCCGACCTGGTCACGCTCTCTGCGGGGCTCGAGATCGAGACATCCCCCTTCGACGACCCGCACTGAGCCCGGTGCGCACGACAAGACCCACGACGACCATCCAGGAGCGCCATGTCCCGTTCGACAAGAGCCTTTGACAAGCTGATCGCCCAGATCGATCGCACGCCCGTAGGGATCACCGAGCACAATCTCCTGGCGGATGCGGTCATGCTGGCCATCGAGATCGACGACGAGGATCGCGAATACCGGGCGCGCATGCGGCAGATCAGTTCGGCCAACACACTGGGCGTGACGGACGTGATGCTGAACTCCTTCGCCTGGTGTCTCGCCCGTCACGACGCCGACCCCGCGCGCTTCCCGAACCGCGCCCCTGACGGCTCGGGCGACCTGCTGTGGTACTTCAAGTGGGTATCGAGCAGCCTGATCAAATCACCCGCCTTCTCGGACGAACAGATCAGCGAACTGCTCGACGACATGGAGCGCCGCTATCGTCAGGCCGGCATCGGACTGCACGGAGTACTCATCTGCCGCATGGCTCATGCCGGCGCGGCGGGGCGCTGGGAGGAGGCCGAGCGCCTCCGCGTGCAGCTGGAGGCGACTCCACGCGATGACTACAGCGACTGCGAGGCGTGCGTGAGCAGCTATCTGACGGGGTATCTCGCCGACACCGGCCGCGACGAGGAGGCCGTTCGCCGCGTCGACGAGATGATCGCCGAGGGGCACACCTGCTCCGACGAGCCGGAGTACGCGATCTCGCGGACGCTCATCCCCCTTCTGCGCATGGGTCGTGCCGACGACGCCCGGCAGGCCCACCTGCGCAGCTACCGGCTCTCGAAAGACAAGCCGACGCTCCTCGATGCCGTCGCCAACAACATCGTCTTCGCCGCGACGACCGGCAACGCTGCGCGTGCGCTGGCTCTGACCGAACGGCACCTCGGCTGGCTGGCGCACGACGGACTCGCCGCCGCCGGGCACCACTCAGCACTTTCCGCGTTCGCCTTCGCGCTGGATCGCGTGAGCGAGGCCGGTCACGGCGGAGTTCCCGTGAAAGGAGCAGATGCCGCATCCCTGACGCCGTTCCTCGGCGAGCACGAGGGCGCGTGGACCGTTGATGAACTCGCCTCTGCGGCCTGGGCGGCCGCGGAGCGCATCGGCGCGGAGTTCGATCGGCGCGACGCCGGCGATGCGCACGCGCGCTGGCGCGAGACGCTGCGGACAATCGCCAGCGAGCACTATGACGTGCCGATCCACGCTGAGTTCATCGCCGCGGATCCTCCCCCTGTTCCTCCCGCTCCCGACTCAGAAGCCTGGGTGCAGCGCGTCTTCGACCTGGTGGGCTGCGGTGCCTTCGAAGACGCCCTGGAGGCTGCCTCGCACGTCACGCAGGTCGAGGATCCGAGGGCCCAGGCCCGAATCATCCGGATCCGCATCAACCAGGCCGTCGAAGAGCAGCGCTGGAAGGATGCCGAGGCACTCATACCGGACCGCCAGGCCGCATTGCGCGAGGGGGGACGGGATGACCAGGCCGCCTTCGAGGAGCGCGTCGGACTCGCCGCTTTCGGTCGCTATGAACCCGAGGACGCCGAGGCGCTCGAACGCGAGTGGGCCGCGAGAGCCGCACTGCCCGCGCTCACGGTCGGGGACCTCGCGCTGCGGCTTGCCGCGACCCGCGCACTCCAGAACGACCAGCTCAGCTACGTCCGCTTCGCAGAGGAAGCTGTTCGCGCCTGCACCGAGGCTGACGACGAGGAGATGGTCATCGTCGCAACGCTCACCCTGGCCCACGCGTGCCTGACCTCGGCCACGCCGGATAGGGCGCAGGAGATCATCGAGCAGATTCTGAGTCGTTCCGACCTGAAAGACCCCCTCCGGATACGCGCGCTGGATCTGCGCGCCCGGAGCAGGGCCGAGGCGGGCGAGTTCAGTGCAGCCGCTGCGGACGCGGACGAGACCATCCGCCTGCTCACCATGATCGGCGCGCGGCGCGCCCTGGCCGATCACGAGATGTTCGCCGGGTCACTCTGGGAGACCGCCGGCGACCGGGAGCGTGGGATCGTGCACTACCGCACGGCGGTGCGGCTCCGGGAACTCTACGGCGGCGATGTCGCCGAAGCGAAGCTGTACCTGGGGCGTGCTCTGCTCGATGCCGCCTGGGGCGACGAGGCCGCCGAGACGCTCGATGACGCCCTGCGGCTGGCCGAAACCGCCGAGGCCCCGGGACTGAGGATCGCGGAGATCCTCCTGGCCTATGGGCAGGCGTGCACGGCGGTGGACGCGCTCGGCCCGGCGCTTTCGGCACTCGGTCGTGCCAGAGATCTCTTCGCGGAGCATGGCATGCCCGTCGAGCAGGTCGGTGCCATGACGCTGCAGGCCCGGATCTTCGCCAGCGTCGGCGAGATGGCCGATGCCACGGAACTCCTGGAGGAGGCCGAGGCGATCGTGCGGGGGATCCCGGATGCGCCCGAGGCGCGCGCCTCGGTGCTGCACCTGCTGGGTCAGTTCTGCGTGGAGCAGGATGCTGGCCGGGCCTTCGCCCTGTTCGATGAGGTCACGGCGATCGCCGCCGAGCACGACGCCCGCTGGACTCTCGCCGATGTCACCGATTCCCGGGGGCGCGCACTCGCCTCGCTCGGGCGCGTGGACGAGGCCGTGGCAGCCCTGCTCACGGCGGCCGACAGCTTCGCCGAGGCAGGTGATATCGGCGCGGCTGCGGGATCGGAGTTGTGTGCGGCGCGCGTGCTCGCCGATGCCGGTCGCGACGAGGAGGCGGTGCCTGTCTTCCGCGGTGTGATCGACCGCTCGGCCGAGGCCGCATCGCTACGCCAGGTCGCTGCCCTCGAACTCGGGGATGCCTTCGACCGACTCGGCCGTCCGATGGACGCCGCACAGGCACGCACCCTGGCCGAGAACTGACCGGAGTCAGTACAGCTGGACCCCGCCGCGGTCAGGCTCCTGGGCACGATGAAAGGCGCGGCCGGTGAGCTCGTGCGGGGTGATGCTCACGTAGTTGTGCTTGAGGGTCGGGATCCAGGGCCGTAGCGGCAGCCGGTCGGCGCGATCCACCTCGTCGTTGGTCTCCAGGCGACGGGCGGTGCCGCGCACGACGACGCTCCACGCATCCGTCTCGCTGTGATCGTCGACCTGGAACAGCACCTCGTCGTTGATCGTCAGTTCGAGCAGCTTGCTGCCCTCAGCCGTGCGGAAGACGATCTCGTCGCCATCGAGCACATAGTTCACCGGGAAGATGTCGATCACCTCGCCCACGTTCGTGACGATCCGGCCGAGCTCGGCCACGGCCAGGTGCTCCCGGCACTCCTCGGGGGTCAGGATGACGACGGGGCTCTGGATGCTGTCCATGCATCCATTCTCCCCCGTGCGCGGGACGAAGGGAACCGGGTGCTCAGCCGATGCGGATGAGCTTCTTGTTCACGAACTCGTCCGCGGCAAGAAGCCCCAGCTCCCGTGAGGTGCCCGAGCGCTTGACGCCGCCGAAGGGCAGTTCAGGGCTGTCGGCGAGCACGAGGTTGACGTAGACCATCCCCGCCTCGATCCGGTCGGCGACGCGCTGAGCCTGCTCGGGATCGGTCGTGAAGAGGTAGGAGCCGAGCCCGAAGGGGGTGTCGTTGGCGAGCGTCACCGCCGCATCCTCGTCGGCGACGCGGTACAGCACCGCGGCCGGGCCGAACAGCTCCTCGCGATAGACGTCCATATCTGGCGTGACGTCGGCGAGCACCGTAGGCGCGAAGAAGTTGCCCTCGCGGGTACCGCCGGTGAGCACGGTGGCCCCCTGGGCGACGGCCCGGTCGATCTGGTCCTGCAGGTGGGCGGATGCGGCATCCGACGACAGCGAGCTCAGCACCGCACCGTCCTCGGTGGGATCGACCGCCGAGACCGCGGCCATCCCGGCGGTGAACTTCTCGGCGAAGGCGTCGTAGAGCTCGTCGACGACGATGAAGCGCTTGGCCCCGTTGCAGGACTGGCCGTTGTTGTCCAGGCGCGCGTCGATCGCGGCCTGCACCACGGCGTCGAGGTCGGCCGCCGACAGCACGATGAAGGGATCCGATCCACCGAGCTCCAGTGCCACCTTCTTCAGGTGCCGTCCCGCGATCTCGGCGACGGCAGACCCGGCCCGTTCGGAGCCGGTCACCGAGACCCCCTGAACACGGGGATCGGCGATGGCGCGCCCGATCTGATCGGTCGAGGCGAGCAGGTTCTGGTACGCCCCCTCGGGGAAGCCGGCGTCGCGGTAGATCTGGGCGATGAACTCCGCCGAGGCGGGGCACTGCGAGGCGGGCTTGAGGATGATGGTGTTGCCGACGACCAGGTTGGGGGCGGCGAAGCGCACGATCTGGTAGGCCGGGAAGTTCCACGGCATGATGCCGATGAGGGGTCCGAGCGAAGACCGACGGATCACTGCGGTGCCGTCGCCGAGGATGTCCAGGGGCTGGTCGGCCATGATCGTGTCAGCCTGATCGGCGTAGAACTGGGCGATGTCGGCCGCGAAGTCGACCTCGCCGAGCGCCGCGTCGCGGGGCTTGCCCATCTCTCGCACGATGAGGTCCGCGAGCTCCTCGCGCCGCTCGCGGTGCAGATCCGCCATCCGTCCTACGAGCGCGGCGCGCTCAGCGACGGTCGAACCGCGCGACCAGTCGCGGTGCGCGGCATCCGCCCGGGCGATGGCCTGCTCGACCTCGGCGTCCGTCGCAGTCTGGTAGCTGCGCTCGGTCTTGCCGGTGGCGGGGTTGATCACGGCGTAGGTGGTCATGGCATCCCTTTCGCTTCGTTGCGATGAGTACGTCCATCCTCCCAGATTTCCGGCGTGGTGCACCCCTCCGGCCTCGCGGAGGGCACGGCAGGCGCATATACTCGCGGCATGCGCACACGCCTCGTCTGGGCAGTCGTTCTCGCGGGCCTCGGTGCGGTGATGCCGCTGTACGGAATCGCCTCGGCCCCGGCAGCACTCGCCGAGGCACCCGCGCGGCATCCGCTCGTGCGCGCCGACGTCAACGACTTCCACTTCGCCTCCTTCGACGCCGAGTACGCCCTGGGGCGCGATGACGAGGGCCGGGCGACCCTGCGCACGGTCGAGCGGATCGTCGCCGTCTTCCCGGACTTCGACCAGAACCGCGGCATCATCCGCGACATCCCGCACAGCTACGACGGGCACCCGACCGATATCACGATCGTGTCGGTGAAGGATGCCAGCGGCACCCCCCGCGCCTTCACCACCGAGCACGGCTCGGACTATCTCTCGATCACCATCGCGGTGCCCCGGGGCCAGTTCGTGCACGGACGCCAGACCTATGTCATCGAATATACGCAGCGGGATGTCACGAGGCACTTCGCCGACACGAACGCCGATGAGTTCTACTGGGACGTCAACGGCACCGGCTGGCAGCAGCGCTTCGATCGCGTCAGCGCGCGGATCGTGCTCCAGGACGATCTCGTCGCAGGACTGAACGGCAACAGCGCCTGCTACCGCGGTGCCTTCGGCTCCACCGAGAGGTGCGCCATCACGCACGCCGGCAGCGTCTTCACGGTCAGCGAGGATGACCTGCGGGCACGCCAGAACGTCACCTTCGCCATCGGCTTCGCCCCCGGCACCTTCTCGCCGCGTCCCTTCGCGCTGTTCGAGACCGTTCCGCCGCTGATCCTCGGCGGCTGGGCGAGCGTCGCAGGGACCCTCGGCCTGGGCCTGGGCGCGCTCACCCTCGGGCGGCGCGGTGCCCGCACCGGCGACCCGATCATCGCGCAGTACGAGCCTCCGGCCAGGGTTGATGCCGCGCTCGCGGCCCACCTGATGGGCCAGCCGCAGCGGGCGATGACCGCGACCCTGCTCGATCTCGCCGTTCGCGGCAGGATCCAGCTCCTCTACGACCGTGACGGCCGCCGCTTCGGCGCGCGCGTGATCGAGGACACAGGCTTCCTGACCCCCCGCGAGCGGCTCGCCTTCATCGCGATCCACAGCATGGCTCACTCCCGCGGTGAGGCATGGTTCGGCGGCAGGAGCACTGTGCTCGGGGATGCGGCGGCCAGAATCCGCAATTCGGCGGACCGGGAGATCGAGGACGACAAACTGGTGACGGGCCTGCCCAAGTGGGTCACCCGCGGCTTCGCCGTGCTCAGCTTCCTGTCGCTCGGTCTCTTCCTCCTGCACGCGATCGTCACGGGCGATGAGCTGCTGCTCACGGTCGCGCTCGCCGTGGGCATCAACGTGCTCGTCTGGCTGCTGATCGGCTTCTTCCTGCTCTTCAAGTCCGTGCGGCGTCGCACCCTCAAGGGCGCGCGACTGCACGATCACCTGATGGGGCTGCGCGAGTTCATCCGGCTCGCCGATGCCGATCGCATCCGGATGCTGCAGAGCGTGAGCGGCGTCGAGGTCGACCGGGACTACGTCGTGCACGTCTATGAACGGCTGCTGCCGTACGCGGCGATCTTCGGCTATGAGCGCGAGTGGCAGGCTGAGCTGCGCCGCTACTACGTCGCCTCGTCGCCGAGCTGGTTCGACGGGTCGGGATCGTTCGATCAGGTGTCGTTCTCGTCGCTGCACTCGACGGTCGCGTCGAGCCCGGTCACCTACGTGCCCTCATCCTCTTCGGACTCCGGCAGCTCGTTCTCGTCCAGCGGCGGTTCGGACGGCGGCGGATCGTCCGGCGGCGGGGGCGGCGGAGGCGGCGGCAGCGGGATCTGATCGGCGCGGTGCCTCAGACCCGCCCCCGCGCTCACCATGGAGCCTCGTCCAGGGGCCGCCAGCAGATGCAGCCCCCGGACGAGGAGTAGGTGTTGCCGGGTCAGCCGGCGGGGATCAGCGTGTACTTCGTCGAGAGGAACTCGTGGATCCCCTCGGGGCCGCCCTCGCGGCCGACGCCGGACTGCTTGACGCCGCCGAAGGGGGCCGCAGCATTCGAGACGACGCCGACGTTCAGGCCCATCATTCCGGTCTCGAGCGCGTCGATCATCCGGTGCCCGCGAGCGAGGTCCTCGGTGAAGACGTAGGAGACCAGGCCGTATTCGGTGTCGTTGGCCAGGCGCACGGCTTCGGCCTCGTCACGGAAGGTGGCGATCGCGAGCACAGGCCCGAAGATCTCCTCGCGCAGGATCGCGCTTCCGGGGACCACGCCCGACAGAACCGTCGGCTGGAAGAAGGTGCCGGATCCCTCTTGCGCGACGCCGCCCGTGAGCACGGTGGCACCGCGCTGCGCGGCATCCGCCACGAGCTCCGAGGCCTTGGCGACGGCGTCCGCATCGATCAGGGGACCGATCGTGACGCCCTCCTCGGTGCCCCGGCCCACGCGCATCGCCTGCACGCGCTCAGTGACGCGGCGGGCGAACTCCTCAGCGACATCCTCGTGCACGACGAAGCGGTTGGCCGCCGTGCAGGCCTGCCCGATGTTGCGGAACTTCGCGAGCATCGCGCCGTCCACCGCCTTGTCGAGGTCGGCGTCCTCGAAGACGACGAAGGGGGCGTTGCCGCCGAGCTCCATCGAGACGCGCAGCACCCCGTCGGCAGCCTGAGCGATGAGCTTGCGGCCGACCTCGGTCGATCCCGTGAACGAGAGCTTGCGCAGGCGCGGGTCGGCGATGATCGGGCCGGACAGCGCACTCGAGCGCGAGGTCTGCACCACGTTGACGACGCCCGCGGGCAGGCCCGCGCGCTCCAGCAGCGTGGTGAAGAAGATCGTCGTCAGGGGCGTGAGCGCCGGCGGCTTGATGACCACCGTGCAGCCCGCGGCGAGCGCCGGGGCGATCTTGCGGGTCGCCATCGCGAAGGGGAAGTTCCACGGGGTGATGAAGAACGACGGCCCCACGGGTCGCTGCGAGACGACCATGCGGCCGGTGCCCTCGGGGTTGATCCCGTAACGACCGCTGATGCGCACGGCCTCCTCGCTGAACCAGCGCAGGAACTCGCCGCCGTAGCCCACCTCGCCGCGCGCCTCGGGCAGGGGCTTGCCCATCTCGATGGTCATCAGCAGCGCGATGTCCTCTTTGTGCTCCTGCACGAGGTCGAAGGTGCGGCGCAGGATGTCACTGCGCGTGCGCGGCGGGGTCGCCGCCCAGGCCTCCTGCGCGGCGACGGCCGCGTCCAGAGCCCGGATGCCGTCGGCGGGCGTGGCGTCGGCGATGGTGCGCAGCACGGCACCCGTGGCGGGATCGTGCACGTCGAAGGTGCGTCCGCCTTCGGCATCCTGCCACTGGCCGTCGATGTAGAGCTGGGCGGGCACGCGCTCCAGGAGCGCGGCTTCGTTCGGGGCGATCTCAGTCATGACCGTGTGCTCTCGGGGTTCAGGCAGCGGCGAGGGCCGCGGCGACGACGTCGAGTCCCTCGTTCAGCAGTTCGTCGCTGATCGAGAGCGGGGGAAGGAAGCGGATGATGTTGCCGTCGGTTCCGCAGGTGAGCACGATGACGCCTTCGGCGATGGCGGCCTTGGCCACCCGGCCGGTGAGCGCGGCATCCGGAGCCCCGGTCGCGGGATCCACGAACTCGGCGGCGACCATCGCGCCGTATCCGCGGACGTCGCCGATGCGCGCGTCGGCCTGCTGCAGCGCCTGCAGGCGACCCTTCAGGATGGTGCCGACCTCGCGGGCGCGCGCGGTGAGGTTCTCGGTCTCGAAGACCTCGATCGCGGCGAGCGCTGCAGCACAGGCGACGGGGTTGCCGCCGTAGGTGCCGCCGAGGCCCCCGGGGTGGGCGGAGTCCATGATCTCGGCGCGCCCGGTCACAGCCGCGAGCGGCAGGCCCGCGGCGATCCCCTTGGCCGTGGTGATCAGGTCCGGAACGATGCCGAAGTGGGTGCTGGCGAACATCTCGCCCGTGCGGGTGAAGCCGGTCTGGATCTCGTCGGCGATGAAGACGACGCCGTTCGCGCGGCACCACTCGACCAAGGCCGGCAGGAACCCGTCGGCGGGCACGATGAAGCCGCCCTCGCCCTGGATCGGCTCGATGATCATCGCGGCGAGGTTCTCGGCTCCGATCTGCTTCTCGATCTGGTGGATGGCGCGCGCGGCCGCCTCGGCACCGCTCAGCCCGTCGCGGAAGGGGTACGACAGCGGGGCGCGGTACACCTCGGGCGCGAAGGGGCCGAAGCCGTTCTTGTAGGGCTGGTTCTTGGCGGTGAGCGCCATCGTCAGGTTCGTGCGGCCGTGGTAGCCGTGGTCGAAGGCGACGACCGCCTGGCGGCCCGTGTGCTTGCGCGCGATCTTGATCGCGTTCTCGACGGCCTCGGCACCGGAGTTGAACAGGGCGCTGCGCTTGGCGAAGTCGCCAGGGGTCAGCCGATTCAGAGCCTCGGCGACGGCGACGTAGGACTCGTACGGCGAGACCATGAAGCAGGTGTGGGTGAACTGCGCGGCCTGCGCGGCGATGGCGGCGGCGACCTTGGGGTGCGCGTTGCCGAGGGTCGTCACGGCGATGCCGCTGCCGAGGTCGATGAGCGAGTTGCCGTCAGCATCGACGACGACGCCACCGCCGGCGGCGACGGCTGCGACCGGCATGGTGTGGCCGACGCCCGCGGCGACGGCTTCGGCCTTGCGGGCGAGGATCTCGGCCGAGCGGGGGCCGGGGAGGTTCGTGACGAGACGGCGCTCCTGCGGGAGCGAGGGCCCGCCGAGGGGTGCGGTGGTGGCGAGGGTGTCTGCGAGAGTCATGCTGTGAGCCTAGGGATGCCGGATGCCTGCCGCATTCGCCGCACTGTATAATTTGAAATACGTCTTCGCCGTTGCGTATAACATGGTCGTTGAGCGAGTCGAGGCGTCACCCGGTCGTTGAGCGAAGCGCCGCAGGCGCGGAGACAAAACGCGGCAAGCTGCCCAGCCGGGCTGCGTCGTTTCGACTCGCTGCGCTCGCTCAACGACCGGAGAGAGGCTCATGCCCAGCCCCGCTGCATCCCCGCCCGAGCAGCCGACCCTGCGCGGGCTGCTGCGGCATCCCGAACTGCATCTGGCCCTGCTCTCCAGCGAGCGCGAACTCCCGGCCGGAGCGCTCGATCGCCCGCTGCGCTGGGTGCACTCGAGCGACCTGCTCGATCCCGCGCCCTTTCTCGCCGACGACCTCGTGCTGCTGACGACCGGGACCCAGTTCGCGCAGCGCGCCGCAGCCCAACAGATCGACTACGTCGCGCGGCTCGCCCGGCGCGGCGTCGTCGGGCTGGGGTTCGCGCGGGATGTCGCGCTCCCGGAGGTTCCTGCCGCGGTCCGCAGCGCCTGCCGGAACGAGGGCATCCCGCTGTTCGAAGTGCCCTATCAGACGCCGTTCATCGCCATCGCTCGCGTCCACGCCGAGGAGATCGCCGCACAGCGCTCTTTGCGACAGGAGCGCCTGCGCGCGCGGGAGCGGCGTCTGCACGCCACGCTGCTCGCGTCGCTGCTGCGCGGAGACGCCGGCCTCGCGGCGCAGCTGCGGGATTCGCTCCCGGACGAGCCCATCATCGTCGCCGTCGCCGCCTTGGACGCGCCGCGGGAAGAGCTGGATGACCGATGGGGACCGGAGGTGTTCGCGGGCGACACGGATGCCGGGTACACCCTGTGCCTGCCGGCGGATCACGAACAGCTCCTGCACGAGGCCGCCGCGCACTTCGCCATCCGTTTCGGCGTTTCGACGCCCGCGGTCTATCGCGACTTCCCTCGGGCGCACGCCGAGGCGACGGATGCACTGCGCCGCGGTGGTGCGGCCGTCACCCGGTTCGCGGATGCCGCAGCCACCGGCGTGCTGCGCGCGCTGGGCACCGACGAGGCGCAGGCCGCGGCGAGCGCATTTCTCGCTCCGCTGCGCGAGACGCCCCTGGCGACGACGTTGCGCGTCTGGCTCGCCCATGACGGGCGCCTGGAGGCAGCGGCGGCCGAGCTCGGCATTCATCGTCACACGCTGCGCACGCGCATCGCTCAGTCGGCGCGGCTTCTGAATCGCGATCTTTCTGCCTTCCCCGCCCGCGCCGAGCTCTGGGCGGCGCTGCAGGCCGCGGGCGACAGCTCCGGTCGTTGAGCGAGCGTAGCGAGCCGACACGGGGCGACTATCGCGGAAGTGTCGCGTCGTCTCGGCCTCGCTGCGCGAGTCCTCGCTCAACGACCGGGATCCGCGCTCGGCGCATGCGCCTCGAGGAACTCGTAGACATCCGTGGTGTCCACACCGGGGAAGGCCCCGGTCGGCAGCGTCGCCAGGAGCGTCCGGGGCGTGCGCACATTCGGCCAGGAGTTCTCGCGCCAGCGGCCCTCCAGCTCGGCCGGAGCTCGCCGGCAGCACGCCTCCACCGAGTGCGTCGACACGGCGCGATTGGCCGTGTCGCGCCCCAGGAACCACTTCGTGTCGTCGAAGCGCACGCCCACGCTCACCGAGTGCGCCCCCTCGCTGGAGGTCTCTACACGCGCCGTGCACCAGTAGGTGCCGTTTCCGGTGTCGGTGTACTGGTAGTAGGGGTTGAAGCGATCGTCGGTATCGAAGACGACCCGGCTGGTCCAGCGCCGGCAGCACAGCTGACCCTCGATGGCGCCGAGGCGATCGGTGGGGAAGTTCACGTCGTCGTTCTCGTAGGCCTTGGTGATCGTGCCCGATTCGTGCACCTTCAGGAAGTGCACCGGGATACCCAGGTGCCGGGTCGCGAGGTTGGTGAAGCGATGCGCGGCCGTCTCGTACGACACCGAGTAGGCATCGCGCAGGTCCTCGACCGAGATCGCGCGGCGGGCCTTGGCCTCCTGCAGGAACGACACGACGTGCGCCTCGGGCAGCAGCAGGGCACCGGTGAGGTAGTTCGTCTCCACCCGCTGACGCAGGAAATCCGCGTAGCTGGTCGGCTCGGCGTGGCCGAGGATGCGGCTGGACAGCGCCTGCAGCACGGCCGTGCGCGCGTCGCCCTTCTGCGTGTGCGCGGAGAGGTAGAGCCTCCCGTGCCGCAGGTCGGCGACGCTGCGCGTGGTCTGCGGCAGGTCGGCGACGTAGTGCAGGGTGAACCCGAGGTGGGCGGCGATCTCGGATGCGGTGCGCTGGGTGAGCGGGCCGCCGGGGTGCCCCACGGCCTCCAGGATCTCGGCTGCCTTCGCCTCGAGCTCGGCGAAGTAGTTGTCCTGCCGGCGCATGAGGTGACGCAGCTCGACGTTGGCGCGGCGCGCCTCCTCGGGAGTCGCCGCCCGCTCGTCGCGCAGACGCCCGATCTCCTCGTGCAGGGCGAGCATGGCCCGCAGCGCCTCGGTGGGCACGGTCTTGCCGATCCGGAAGGGCTCGATGCCGAGTGCCTGGAAGGTCTGGCCGCGCATCGCCCGCTCCAGCGAAAGCTCGACGGTGCTGCGCTCGTCGAGCGGCTCGGCCTCGAGCAGCCGGTCCACTGTCACACCGAGCGCGCGGGCGATCGCCTGCAGCAGGGTGAGCTTGGGCTCGCGCTTGCCGGTCTCGATCATCGAGAGCTGGCTGGGCGCACGGTCGACCGCGCCGGCGAGTTCCTCCAGCGTCATCGAGCGCGCGATGCGCAGCTGCCGGATCCTTCTGCCGATGACCAGAGCGTCGCTCTCTTCGTCCATGCGGCGATTCTGTCACAGAAACAGAAGTTTGAGAAAACTTCACAGCTAGTTTGTCCGGTGGGCATCATGATCTTCACCCAGAGTGGAGGCAACGCACCGATCTCACCGAAGGAGACACCGCATGCCGCACCACCAGGGCCTTCGCGCCGGAGACCAGACCCAGACTGCCGCCGACCTGCAGGAGAGCTGGGACGTCGACCCCCGCTGGGACGGGATAGAGCGCACCTACACCGCGGAAGACGTCATCCGCTTGCGCGGCACCGTCCGCGAGGAGAACACCCTCGCCCGCCGAGGAGCGGAGAGCCTGTGGAACCTCCTGCACACCGAGGACTACGTCGCCGCCCTCGGTGCCTACACCGGTGGCCAGGCTGTGCAGCAGGTGCGCGCCGGCCTGAAGGCCATCTACCTCTCCGGCTGGCAGGTCGCCGCCGACGGCAACCTCG
>CAZHML010000046.1:0-19100 GCA_964533745.1 uncultured Microbacterium sp. | reverse complement strand
TTGAGGTGCTAGTGCCCGTATAGGGCGTGGGGGTTCAAGTCCCCCCTCGCGCACAAAAGATCGGGGTCGGCCCTTCGGGTCGGCCCCGATCTTCTCTGTCGGGGACGGCACCGTGAACTCCGGGGCCCCACCAGCCGGAGGCTCCGCGCGCCGCGCAGCGGCGGGTGGAGGGGCCGGAGGGACTCAAGTCCCCCCTCGCGCACGAAATGGCCTCTGACCCGGGATTCTGGGTCAGAGGCCATTCGCATACCAGTCTTCTAGTCGTTCAGGTGGTTGTTCAGCCGGTACAGGAACGCGGCCATCGCATCCCGGGATACCGAGATCGAGGGGCGGAACTCCTTGCCTCCGGTGACGTTCCATCCGGTGCTGATGCCCGTGCTCGCCAGCCAGGTGATCTGCGTATAGAACGTGTGCGACACCGGCACGTCCTTGAACGGCGAGGTCACTGGCGGCGTGAAGGCCGGGGAACCCGCGAAGCGATACATGAACGCCGCCATCGCATCGCGCGACACCGAGGTCGAGGGACGGAACTGAGCGCCCGAAGGCGTATTCCACCCGGTGCTGATGCCCGTGCTCGCCAGCCAGGTGATCTCCTTGTAGAACGTGTGCGACACCGGCACATCGATGAACGGCGAGCTCACCGGCGGCGTGAACTCCGGCGAGCACGCGAAGCGATACAGGAACGCTGCCATCGCGTCGCGCGACACCGACAGGGAGGGACGGAACTGCGGTCCCGAAGGCGTGCTTGTTCCCGTGCTGACTCCGACGTCGGCGAGCCACTGGATCTCGGTCTTGAACTGGTGGTTGTTCGGCACGTCCGTGAACACCGGACCGTCAGCCGGAGTGAGCACGCACGGCGTGAAGGTGAAGCCGCCGATCAGAGCCAGGGGCGTCTGGGCGACGCCGCCGAGGGTCCACTCCAGCACGACATCCACCGTGCCGGCAGCGAGAGCGGGTGTGGTCACCTTCCAGTTCGCTCCATCCCGCACCAGACCCGTACCGGCCTGCCCGCCGAACGTCACCGACGTGACCACGACCGCAGATGCCATCGGCACCGGCGTGTGCGAGTTGAGGTTCGTGCCGTTGCCCAACTGGCCCTCGGTGTTCAGGCCCCAGCCGTAGATCTTCTCGTCCGAGCCGATGGCCAGCGAGTGCAGGGGGCCGGCCGCGACGGCCTCGAAGGTCACGCTCGGCGGCAGCAGCACCTCCACGGGCGCTGGCTGGTTGGCGTTCGGTCCGCCGTCGCCCAACTGGCCGTTGATCTCCCTTCCCCAGGCGTAGGCCTTGCTGTCCGAGCCGATCGCCAGTGAATGATAGATACCTGCCGAGACGCTCTCGAAGGTCACGCCGAGCGGCACCGCGACCTCGACCGGCGCCGGCTGGTTGGCGTTCGGTCCGCCGTCACCCAACTGTCCGTATTGGTCGTCTCCCCAGGCATAAGCCTTGTCGTCAGAGCCCATTGCCAGCGAGAAGGAGCCACCGGCCGAGACGCTCTCGAAGGTCACGCCGAGCGGCAGCACGACCTCGGCCGGGGTCGACTTGTCGGCGTTCGGCGCGCCGTCGCCCAACTGACCCTCGGTGTCTCGTCCCCAGGCGTACGCATTCCCGTCCTTGTCCAGGGCCAGTGAGTGATAGAAACCAGCCGAGATGCTCTCGAAGGCCACGTCCGGCGGCATCACGACAGCCACCGGGGTCGACTTGTCCGTGTTCGTCCCGCCGTCACCCAACTGGCCGTTGTTGTCGGCTCCCCAGGCGTAGGTCTTTCCGTCGGAGCCGATCGCCAGCGAATGGTACATGCCGGCTGCCACGCTCACGAAGGTCACGCCGAGCGGCAGCGTCACTTCCACCGGCGTGACTGCGTCGGCGTTCGCCCCGCCGTTTCCCAGCTGCCCGTTGCCGTCGTGTCCCCAGGCGTAGGTCTTTCCATCCGAGCCGATCGCCAGCGTATGGAATCCGCCGGCCGCCACGCTCTCGAAGGTCACGCCCACCGGCAGCGTCACCGCAACCGGAGTGTAGACATCGCCCACGTCCCCGCCGTTTCCCAGCTGCCCGTTGAGGTTGGTTCCCCAGGCGTAGGTCTTGCCGTCCGAGCCGATCGCCACGGAATGATACGCACCGAGTGACACCGTCACGAAGGTGACCCCTGCCGGCGGCGTCACCGTCACTTGGGTTGCCATCAGCGCGGGGCCTTCGCCCGGATCGATCGAGAAGTCCGGAGGCGGATCGGCCTGCGCCGGGGCGGCGACGACCAGCCCGCCGAGCGCGAGCGCCCCTGCTGCTGCCAGGGAGACGAGACGTCCCGCGGCTGAACCGCGGTGAGGGGTGGATATCGTCATCGGAGGCCTCCTTCAGTGTTACGCGTCACACGCCGTTCAGCGTGCGCCGAGGCCCCGCGCGACAGCCGTCGCGGCGGAGAGCAGGCATCACGAAGGCTGCGACGCGAACGGTGCATGAGTCGATGCTCGCAGCCGATCCCCGCGCGCACAACGACGCGGTGCAAAGTCGGGACCGATGCGGGACCCACACCGCGGTGCGCTGCCTCGCAGGGCCCTCGTTCGTTGCTGTCTCCGCGGATCCGAGGCCGGTGTTGCGGGTCTCAGGCCGCTCTACTAGCTTGTTCGGCAGGACCAACGGCTAAGGGGCGTCCCTTAGAGAGAAGAGGGATGCAATGTCCGCAGTGCCGAGCGCCTGGGTCGAACCGACGCGACTGACCTCGAGGAGCGGTTACACAGCGGGGTACGCCTTCGGGTTGCTCCTGATTCTGCTATCGATTGCGATACCCGTCCTCGCCGACTTCGAACTGCTCGATTGGGCGGGGCTGGACTACATTCTCTACGCATCCGACTACATGCCCCGCTGGGTGGCCGCCCTCGTCCTGACCCTTGCTGGAGCTCTTGGCTGGCTCATCCTGCCCGGGTCGATGGGGCGAAAGATCCTCGCTGCGCTGGTGGTTTCGGCATTTCACTTCCTCTGGTTGGGTGGTGGCGGACTCACTGGAGTCTCCATGCTGGCGGAGGTCGGCTATTTTGTCGGCCTCGCCCTCCCCCTGGTGACCCTGCTGTTCTGGTTCGTGGTGCGTCGACGCCCCGGGATCGCGTATCTGCTGATCCTCGTCCCGCTGCTTCTCACGGTTCTGTGGTTGTTCTTCGGGCACCTGCTCTACTCTGGGGGTTGGACTGTCTACTACCTCGGGGAGATTCTGCTGCTCTGGGGTCTCGGCGTGGTGCTGCCGGCCTGGCTCGGTGGCGTGATCGCGGCGAGAGGCGCGCGCCGCGCGGGTGGCTACGGGTACCCCCCGCAGTACGGTCAGGGATACCCGCAGCAGCAGTATGCACCCGGCTACGCCCCGCAAGCAGCTCCCGCGTACCCGCAGCAGTACGCCGCCCCGGGGTACGCCACGCAGCAGGGCGTACCGCAGTACCCCACCCAGGCGATGCCGGTCCCCGGCCAAGACGGCCAGTTCGTCGGCCAGCAGGGCCAGTTCACCGGCCAGTACGGGCAGTATCCCGCCGCGGGCGGTCCGGGGAGCACGAACACGATGGCGGTGCTCTCGCTCGTCTTCGCGTTCGTCGCCAGCCTGCTGGGAGTGATCTTCGGTCACATCGCGCGCGGACAGATCCGTCGGACGGGCGAGCAGGGATGGGGTCTTGCTACCGCGGGGCTGATCATCGGATACATCGGTATCGCTGTGGGCGTGATCGCGCTGATCGTGTGGTTCGCGGTCTTTGCCAGGCTCATGTACTACTGGTAGTCAGACACGACTGTGGCCGTCGGCGCAACGATGCGCCGACGGCCACAGAGGTGTTTATGACTTCTTGTTGAGCAGGTAGAGCAGACCCGTCAGCGCCGTCACGATGGCGAAGGCGAGGCCTACCCACGATGCAGCGGTTCCGGCGGTGGCTCCGGCCAGACCCTGAACTCCCAGGAGCGTCCCGAGGAAGTACAGGACGGCGGCGATGGCGACCAGGAACATCGCCCAGGCCGCGAGGCCGCGGGCGACGCCCTTCTGCTTGATGACGACCGCGGCAACGACCGTGCCGACGACGATCAACACGCCGACGATCCAGTTCAGAACCTCGCTCTCGACCTTGAAGATGTCGACCACGACCGCCCACAGCAAGAAGCCGAGCGCAGCCGCCCACAGGGCGAGCTTGCCGACCTGGTGGTTGCCCACCGCGCCATTGGAACCGGTCTGGCCGGTGGAGACCAGAACCAGACCCAGCGCGACGACGATCAGGCCGATCCGGCCGAGCCACGTGGTCAGATCAGTAGCGTTGCCGTCGCCGATCATCGGCAGGACTGCCGAGATGACCCAGAGGAGGCCACCGACCAGAAGCCCACCGCCGCCGAAGAGGCGCCAGTTCGCGGTGTCCTTGTTGATATCTGTCATGTTTTTCTGCCCTTTCATTGTGCAGAGTCCCATTCGGGTTACCGGGGCGCATTGTCCCGGTGCCGCTCATTGTGGCAGTGAAAGGCCGGGATGTAAACGGATGACACACACAAATCTGGGAAAAACCTGAATCGACGATCCGAGGAGAACCTCGCCCGGTAAGGGCATTTCGCGCCCGGTCAGTCCGCCGAAGGCGTCACCCGTCGCATCTCGGCGGCTAGCGCGGGATTGCTCTGCGCAAGGTGCTCGGTGATGTTCTCGCGCACCTCCGATGCCTTGTTCTGGCTGAGCTTGACGCGGGCGTCGAAGCGGCTCACCCGCATACGCAGCCCCACCGTGCCCTTCGCGATGCGCCGCGTGCCCTCCTCGTCTTCAGAGAGACTGCGACCGTGCGGGTGGTGGTGCTCGAAGTGATCGGTCAGCATCTCGAGCATCGCGTAGTTCTCGTCGTCGCTGAGGATCTCAGGTCGGCCGTAGAGGTGCGCGGTCAGGTGGTTCCAGGTCGGCACCAGGTCTCCGGGCGCGTACCAGCTCGACGAGACGTAGTCGTGCGGCCCCTGGATGATGACGAGCACCTCATGCTGCCCGAGCTCGTGCGCGATCTCATCGGGCCGGCCGAAGTGACTCACGATCACGATGTCATCGGCGCTCTCGTCGAGGATCACCGGATAGTGCGACGCCACGAGCCCGGTCGACGCGGGCGAGACGAAGGTCGCCCAGGCGTTGCGCCGGATGAGGCGCTTGACCTCTTCGGGATCGGTCATCAGATAGCGAGGAGTGTGACGCACGCCCTCATCCTCTCACCGATGAGCTCAGACCGCGCCCACATCGAAGAGCAGGCCGAGGGCGTAGGTGACCGCCGCGGCGCCGAAGCCGATGGCGAGCTGGCGCAGGGCGCGGCGCAGGGGCGGGCCACCCGAAAGGATGCCGACGAGTGCGCCGGTGGCCAGCAGGGCGACCCCCACCAGGACGAGGGCCGCGACGATCGCGGGGATCCCGGTCATCCCGAAGATCCACGGCAGCACGGGAACGATCGCTCCCGATGCGAAGAGCAAGAAGCTCGACAGTGCCGCACGCGAGGCGCTGCCCACGATCTCGGCGTCGCGGGAGGCGGCACGTTTTCCGGCGGGTGCGGCCCAGCTGACGCCGGCCTGCGCGGCGGTCACGATGCGGCGGGCGCGGACGAGCGCCTCCTCGGCGTCCATCCCCCGCGCGCGATAGACGAGGGCGAGTTCGTTCGCGTCGATGTCGAGATCGGCGGCCGTGTCAGTGGCGTCTTCGCCGATCTCGGTCGCGGCCAGGAGCTCGCGCTGCGAGCGGACGGAGACGTACTCCCCCGCCCCCATCGACAAGGCCCCGGCGAGCAGTCCCGCGATGCCGCTGAAGAGCACGAAGTTTGCGGGCGCACCGGTTGCTCCGATGGCCAGGACCAGGGCGAGGTTGCTGACGAGCCCGTCGTTGGCGCCGAAGACGGCCGCGCGAAAGGATCCCGACAACTGACGCCTGCCGCGGGCGGCAAGCTCGCGCAGAACCTCGTAGTGCACCTTCTCATCCGCGCGCATCGCGGCCGTCGCATCCTGCTCCTGGTCATAGGGCGAGCGGGCCTCGGCGTTCTGCGCGAGGGCGAGGACGAAGATCATGCCGAAGCGGCTGGCCATCCACCCGAGCATGCGCGATGACAGGCCCGCCCGCGGGAGCCGTTCGGGCTCACCCCCGAGCAGCCCCAGCCAGTGCGCCTCGTGGCGTCGCTCGGCGCTTGCGAGCCCGAGCAGGATCTCGCGATCCTCCCCGGTGCGGCGAGCGGCCAGGCGCTCGTACAGGCGCGCTTCGGCGCGCTCCTCGACAAGGTAGCGTGCCCAGCGTCGCTGATCGGCGGGCGTAGGTGCGGTGGGGGTAGACATGGGACCTCCGGGTGGGCGACAACCCTCAACGCTAGCCAGTCGCGTCGCCTACGATCCCGGATTCGCGTGGATTGACAGCATTTCGGAGAGCCGAAGCGCGCGGCGCGTTTCGTCTCGGGCGCGCTGCGCGCGCTCGCGCTCGCTCAACGACCGTTTACCCCTGGTCATTGCGAGCCGCAGGCCAGTCGAAACGCCCCGGGCTCAGGACCTCACCCGCCGTCGCAGCAGGTCGATCCGCGCCTGTAGCTGGGCCACCGTGGCCTGGGCCACGGCAGGACCACCGCACAGCCGCCGCAGCTCGGCGTGCACCGCACCGTGCGGCTCGCCCGTCTGCCGTGCGTACAGTCCCACCAGGCTGTTCAGAAGCTGTCGCTGCTCACGCAGTGTCCGGTGCATCGGCTGCGGCAGCGTCGTGACCGCGCCCTCCTGCGCCTCTCGCGCCACGCGCAGGCGTCGCTGCCGGGCCTGACGCTGCATGAGCAGCTCATGCACGTGCTCGGGCTCGAGCAGGCCCGGCAAGCCGATGAACTCCTCCTCCTCGGGCGAGCCGGGCTCGGCGAGCTCGCCGAACTCCCGCCCCTCGAAGACCACCCGGTCGAAGTGAGCGACCGAAGAGATCGCCTGATAGCCGAACTCCTGGACCAGCGCGTCGGAGGCCTGCTCCTCGCGGTTCGCGCCGTCGAGCAGGTCATCGGGATCCGGATCGGTCTCTCGTATGTCCAGCGCGTGATCGCGCTCGCGCTCGAGCTCCCCCGCGAGTCCGAGCAGCACCGACACATGCGGCAGGAAGATGCTCGCCGCCTCGCCGCGACGGCGTGCCCGCACGAAGCGCCCCACGGCCTGCGCGAAGAACAGCGGCGTGGACGCCGAGGTCGCGTAGACGCCCACCGCCAGGCGCGGCACGTCCACGCCCTCCGACACCATGCGCACGGCCACCATCCACCTGCCGCTGCCCTCGCTGAATGCCTCGATGCGCTGCGAGGCGGCCGCCTCGTCCGAGAGCACGAGCGCCGGCTCCTCGCCGGTGAGGGCGCGCAGGATCTTCGCGTAGGCGCGCGCCACCGTCTGGTCGCTGGCGATGACGAGCCCGCCGGCATCCGGAACGTGATGACGGATCTCGCTGAGTCGCCGGTCGGCGGCAGACAGCACCGCGGGCATCCACTGACCGCCCGGGTCCAGCGCCGTGCGCCAGGCCTGGGCGGTGACGTCCTTCGTGTCGTCCTGCCCGAGATTCGCCTCGAACTCCTCGCCCGCGTTCGTGCGCCACTGCATCGTGCCGGAGTAGACGTGAAAGAGCACCGGCCGCACGACGCCGTCTCTCAGGGCGCGCCCGTAGCCGTATCGGTAATCGGTCGACGAGACGTGCGCACCCTTCTCGTCAGGAAGGTACTCGACGAAAGGGATCGGCGCGGTGTCGCTGCGGAAGGGCGTGCCCGACAGCAGCAGCCGACGCCGCGCGGGCGCGTACGCCTCGCGGATCGCCTCG
This sequence comes from uncultured Microbacterium sp., assembly GCA_964533745.1. GTDB lineage: Bacteria > Actinomycetota > Actinomycetes > Actinomycetales > Microbacteriaceae > Microbacterium. The sequence goes on along the minus strand of CAZHML010000046.1, from coordinate 11,323 downwards.
CCCCAGCTCAGGGCATCGCCGCCGTGGTGCACCTCGTCGAGGATGACGAGGGTAGTGACCGACTCGGTCAGCATCCGGTGCACCCATGGCTTCGCGGCCACCTGCGCGTAGGTCACGACCACGCCGTGGTAGTGGCGCGCGGGCGCGTGATGGTCATTGCGGAAGCGGGGGTCGAAGCGGATGCTGACGCGCGCGGCGGCATCCGCCCACTGCGTCTTCAGGTGCTCGGTCGGTGCCACCACGACGATGCGCTCGACCTCGCGCTGCCGCAGGAGTTCGACCGCGAGCGTGAGCGCGAAGGCGGTCTTTCCCGCACCCGGGGTCGCCGCAACCAGGAAGTCGCGCTGGTCGGCCCGGAAGTATGCCTCCAGAGCCTCCTGCTGCCAGGCGCGGAGCTTGTCCGCCGTTCCCCAGGGGGCGCGCAGAGGGAAGGACGGAGAGAGCATAGGCATCCACCATAGACGCTCCCGGCGACACCGGATGAACGCCCGGCCGCAGTACGCTGGCGCGAGGTAGGCTCGTTGCTCTGCGCAACCGCGATCCGGGATGCGCACCGTCCGAGGAGGCCGAAATGTCCGATCAGGAGTCGTCGCGCACCCCCTTCGTCCCCAACGACGCCCCGCACCCCTGGCGGCGCTTCGTGGCGCTCGGTGACTCGTTCACCGAGGGAATCGGGGATCCCGATCCGAATGTCCCGGGCGGCCATCGAGGCTGGGCAGACCGTGTCGCCGAGGTGCTCGCACGGCAGATCGACGAGTTCGCCTACGCCAACCTCGCGGTGCGCGGCCGCCTCATCGCGCAGATCATCGACGAGCAGGTCGAGCCCGCGGTGGCTCTGCACCCCGATCTGGTGTCGATCTGCGCGGGCGGCAATGACGTCATCCGGCCCGGGACCGACCCCGATGAGATCGCCTTTCAACTCGAAGGCGCCGTCGCGCGCCTGGCATCGACCGGAGCGGCCGTGCTCCTGTTCACCGGCATCGACACCGCCTTCACGCCGGTGTTCCGCGCGTTCCGCGGCAAGATCGCGATCTACAACGAGAACGTGCGCGCGGTCGCCGACCGCTACGACTGCCTGGTCGCCGATCAGTGGGCGCTCAAGACCGTGCAGGATCCACGCTTCTTCGACGACGACCGGCTGCACTACAACGCGCTCGGCCACCACGAGGTGGCGCGGATGGTGCTGCGCGTGCTGAATGTGCCGAACGATCTGACCGCGATGGAGCCCGCACCCCTGCCGCTGCGCACCTGGCGCGAAGCACGCGCCGACGACCTGGTCTGGGCACGGGCGCACCTGGTGCCGTGGGTGCTGCGGCGGCTGCGGCACCAGTCCTCCGGCGACGATGTGGAGGCCAAGCGCCCGGATGCTGCGCCGTGGAGCGCCCCGCCCCCGGTCGTTGAGCGGAGCGCCGCAGGCGCGGAGTCGACACGAGGGATGCGGCGGCGGGGTGGGGCGGACTGATAGTTCCCGGTCGTTGAGCGAGGACCGCAGGACCGAGACGAAACGCCCTCCGCGCGCAGGGACCCCGTTTCGTCTCGCTGCGTTCGCTCAACGAGCGGGGGCGGGCGGATGTCGCAGCGCCCAGAGCGCGACGGCCGCAGCCGCTGCGACATTGAGGGAGTCCACTCCCCCGCCCATCGGGATCGTGACGATGCGGTCGGCCGCGGCCAGCGCCAGCCGCGAGAGTCCATCGCCCTCAGTACCGAGCACGAGAGCGACCCGTTCCGGCCGCGTCGCCGCGTAGCGGTCCAGCGGCACGGCATCCTCGTCCAGGGCGAGCGCGGCGATCTCGAAGCCGGCGGCATGAAGGTGCTCCGCGCCCTCGTGCCACGCGCCCAGGCGCGTCCACGGCACCTGGAACACCGTTCCCATGCTCACCCGGATGCTGCGGCGGTAGAGCGGATCGGCGCAGCGCGGGGTGACCAGCACGGCATCCGCGCCGAGCGCCGCCGCCGCGCGGAAGGCGGCACCGACATTGGTGTGGTCGACGATGTCCTCCAGCACCAGGATCAGCGACGCCTCCGCGACGACCTCCGCGACGGTCGGCAGCGAGGGGCGGTGCATCGACGCGAGCGCGCCCCGGTGCACCGCGTAACCGGTCACGGTCTCGGCGACCTCGTCCGGGACGACGTAGACCGGCACGACCGCATCCCCGAGGATCTCCGAGATCCCCGGCACCCAGCGCTGCTGCGTCAGCACCGCGCGCGGCCGGTGCCCCGCCGCGCAGGCGCGTGCGATGACCTTCGCCGACTCGGCGATGTAGAGACCGCCCGCGGGTTCGATGACCCGGCGCAGAGCCACATCGGTGAGGTCGCGGAAGTCGTCGAGACGCGGGTCAGCCGGATCGGCGAGGTGTTCGAGATGCATCGGCAGCTAGGCGGTGGCCCTATCTCGGCTCAGCACCGCGCGGGCGTGCCGGAGCACCGGCTCGTCGACCATCGCGCCCTCGAACCGGAACACCCCGCGCTCGCTCTCGGCCGCGCTGAGAACAGCGCGCGCCCAGGTCACCTGCTCCTGCGTCGGACGATAGGCCTCGCGCACCGAGGTCACCTGCCCGGGGTGGATGCAGGCCTTCGCCCGGAATCCGGATGCGGCGGCATCCTGAGCCTCGGCACGCAGACCCGCGGTGTCATCGACGTCCAGATAGACCGAGTCGATCGCGGCCTTGCCCCGTGCGGCGGCGGCGATCAGCACGCGCGAGCGGGCGTGCAGCGCGACGTCGCGATAGCGTCCGTCATCCCCGCGGCTCGATGTGCCCCCGAGCGTCGCCACGAGGTCTTCCGCGCCCCACATGAGCGCGACGACTCGCGGGAGGGCGGCGATCCGCTCTGCTGCCGTGATCCCGCGCGCGGTCTCGCACAATGCGATCACCTGCAAGCGCTCGTCGAGCTTGCGCAGGGCCTTCGCGCTCTCGGCCTTGGCGACCATGACCGTGCGAAAGTCCGTCTGAGCGAGTGCGAGCAGATCCGCCTCGAAGTCGGGCGTGCCGATCGGGTTCACCCGCACGATCACGCGGTCGGCGTCGAGGTCGGCGTCGATGAGGTTGCCGCGCGCGGCGCGCTTGGCATCCGGCAGCACCGCATCCTCGAGGTCGAGGATCACGGCGTCGGCCCGGTCGTACGCCTTGCGGAAGCGCTCGGGGCGGTCGGCCGGGCAGAACAGCAGGGCGGGACCGAGGGCGAAGGCGCTCATGGCTTCTCCTCGGCGGGAAGGCACCGCATCAGCGCCGTGCGCGTGGCGAGGGCGACGATCACGCCGTCCTGGTTGCGGCCGGTGTGCGCGATGGTGACGACGCCTTCACCCGGACGAGATGATGACAGGCGCTTACCGGTCACGACGCTCTCGGTGTAGAGCGTGTCGCCGGCGAACAGCGGGTGCGGGAAGGAGATGTCGCCGAGGCCGAGCTGCGCGACGAGCGTGCCCTGGGTGAGCTGCCCGACCGAGGCGCCGACCATCGTCGACAGGGTCCACATCGAGTTCATCAGACGCTGGCCGAAGGGCTCCTGGGTCGCCGCGAAAGCGGCGTCCAGGTGCAGAGCCTGCGTGTTCATCGTGAGGGTCGTGAACAGGACGTTGTCGGCCTCGGTGGCCGTGCGTCCGGGGCGGTGCAGGTAACGGGCGCCCTCGACGAGCTCTTCGAAGTACAGGCCGCGCTGCACGATCTCGGGGGCGGCATCCTGCTCGGTCATGGCATCCACGCTACCGCGACTCGAGGCCGAGCGACCGGGCGATCAGCATGAGCTGCACCTCGGTCGTGCCCTCGCCGATCTCGAGGATCTTGGAGTCGCGGTAGTGGCGCGCGACCGGGAACTCGTCCATGAAGCCGTTGCCGCCGAAGATCTGCGTGGCATCCCGCGCGTTGTCCATCGCGGCCTCGCTCGCGACCATCTTGGCGATGGCGGCCTCGGTGGCGAAGCTCTGCCCGGCGTCGCAGAGGCGCGCAGCATGGATCCACGCCAGGCGCGCGGTGTGCACCCGTGCCTTCATGCGCGCGAGGGTGAACTGCGCGTTCTGACGGGTGGCGAGCGCCGAGCCGAAGATCGTGCGGCTCTTGGCGTAGTCGACGGCGGCTTCCAGGCATCCCTCGGCGGCACCCGTGGCAAGCGCGGCGATGGCCACGCGTCCCTCGGCGAGGATCGAGAGGAAATTGGCGTAGCCGCGCCCGCGCTGGCCCAGCAGATTCGCCTCGGGCACACGGGCGTCCGTGAAGGTGAGCGGATGCGTATCGGAGGCTCGCCAGCCGACCTTGTCGTAGGCCGGTTCGACGGTGAAGCCCGCAGTGCCGTTCGGCACGATGATCGCCGAGATCTCCTTGCGACCGTCCTGCTCGCCCGTGACGGCCGTCACCGTGACGAAGCGCGTGATCGGCGTGCCGGAGTTCGTGATGAACTGCTTGGCACCGGTGATCACCCACTCGCCGCCGTCGAGCCGCGCGCTCGTGCGGGTGGCACCGGCATCCGATCCCGCCTCGGGCTCGGTCAGCCCGAAAGCGGCCAGCGCGCGGCCCGCGGTGAGATCGGGCAGGAACTCCTGCTTCTGCTCCTCGCTGCCGAAGCGGAACACGGGCATCGCGCCGAGGCCGACCCCGGCCTCGAGCGTGATCGCGATCGACTGATCGACCCGCGCGAGAGCCTCGATCGCCAGGCACAGCGCGACGTAGTCGCCGCCCTGCCCGCCGTACTCCTCGGGGAAGGGCAGGCCGAACAGCCCCAGCTCCCCCATCTGGGCGACGACGTCCATCGGCAGGGCGTGCGTGCGGTCGGCCTCGTACGAGCGCGGGGCGACGACTTCCTCGGCGAAGATGCGCACCATCGCGGCGAGCTCCCGCTCCTCGGCGGTCAGCAGTTCGGTCATGACGACTCCTCTGGGTTCTCTGCCCCGGTAGGGGCAAGCGGCACGCGAGCCACGGTCTGGCCTTGGCGCACCTGTTCTCCGACGGCGACGAGCAGCCGGACCACCCCGTCGTGGGGGGCGAGCACGGGATGCTCCATCTTCATCGCTTCGATCGACACGAGCAGCTCGCCCTTGCGCACGGCGGCACCGTCTTGGACATGGACGGCGACGACGACACCCGGCATCGGGGTACGACAGTCGGGGTCGCTCGCGGACGGGGCCGGATCGAGGGCGGCGAGACGGCGTGCGAGCGCTTGCGCGCGAGTCAGAGGACGCAGGCGGACGCTGCGGCCGTCGTCGCTCACCCAGACCGCGCCGTCGCCGGCGACGGCCGCGGGGATGTTCCCGTCGTCGCCTGGCAGTGCCGTCACGAGTTCTTCGCCGTAGGTGAGGAATGCCTGCGCGCGGGGGTCAGCGGTCCCGGTCAGACGCCAGCCGTGCAGCCTCGCCCAGGGTGAGTCGCCGGATGCCGCATCCATGCCCGCGAGGACGCGCGCTGCCGCACCCAGCGCCTCTTCGGGCACTTCTCCCGCCTCGAACGGCAGCAGGGTCTCGATGAGCCCTGTGTCCATGTCGCCCGCCTGCACGCGCGGGTCGGCGCACAGCGCCCGCAAGAAGGCGATGTTCGTCTCGACGCCGAGCACGACCGTCTCTGCCAGCGCCGCGTCGAGCGTCGAAAGAGCCTCGGCGCGCGTGGGCGCGTGCGCGATGACCTTGGCGATCATCGGGTCGTAGGATGCCGACACCTCGCTGCCGGTCTCGACCGCGGCATCCGTGCGCACGTCCACAGCAGCCCGGAACACGAGGATCCGTCCGACCGAGGGCAGGAACCCGCGCTCGGGCGACTCGGCGTAGACGCGTGCCTCTATCGCGTGGCCCCGGGGTTCCGGCACGGGGGCCACGTGCCCGCCTGCGGCGACGTCCAGTTGCAGCGCGACGAGGTCCAGGCCCGTGACGGCCTCGGTGACCGGATGCTCGACCTGCAGCCGGGTGTTCATCTCGATGAAGAAGAAGTCGTCCGGAGTCGTGCTGTCGATCAGGAACTCGACGGTCCCCGCGCCGACGTAGTCGATGCTGCGGGCGGCGGCGACCGCTGCCTGGGCGAGCCGCTGCCGCGTCTGCTCGCCGATACCGGGTGCGGGCGACTCCTCGATCACCTTCTGGTGCCGGCGCTGCAGCGTGCACTCCCGGTCGCCGTAGGCGACGACCTCGCCGTGGCTGTCGCCGAAGATCTGCACCTCGATGTGCCGGGGGCGGGCGATCAGGCGTTCCAGGACGAGCGAGTCGTCGCCGAAGGCGGCCTGGGCCACGCGACGAGCAGAGGCGAGGGCCGAGGGCAGTGCCGCGGCATCCGTGACGGTCTCCATCCCCTTGCCGCCGCCGCCCGCGCTGGGCTTGACGAGCAGGGGGTAGCCGATCTCGGTGGCGCGCTGGGCGATCTCGTCGTCGCTCAGGCCCGCGGCGCTGAACCCCGGGATGATCGGTACGCCGTGGGTGCTGACGTGCTCGCGCGCCCGCGCCTTGTCGCCCGCGACCTCCAGAGCCCGGATGCCAGGGCCGATGAACACGATCCCCGCCTCGGCGCAGGCGCGAGCGAGCTCGACGCTCTCGGAGAGGAAGCCGTAGCCGGGGTGGATCGCCTGCGCGCCGCTCTGCCGCGCCGCGGCGATGATGGCATCCACGCGCAGGTACGACTCCGACGCGGGGTCGGGGCCGAGCCGCACGGCCTCGTCCGCCTCGCGCACGTGCGGGGCACCGGCATCCCCGTCGCTGTAGACCGCGACGCTGCGGATGCCCCGGGCGCGGAGGGTCCGGATGATGCGTCGGGCGATCTCGCCGCGGTTGGCGACGAGCACGGTGTCGAACCCACCCGGTCGCTGAGCCGCGCCATCCGGTCGCTGATCCGCACCCCCTGGTCGCTGAGCCTGTCGAAGCGTCATCGCGATCACATCCGGAAGACGCCGAAGCGCGGTTCGGGAAGGGGTGTGCGCGAGACCACGTCGAGGGCGAGCCCCAGTACATCCCGGGTCCGCTCGGGATCGATGATCCCGTCGTCCCAGAGGCGGGCGGTGGCGTAGTAGGGCTCGCCCTGCTGCTCGTACTGCTCCCGGATCGGGGCCTCGAACGCGGCGCGCTCGTCGGTGGTCCATGATTCGCCGCGAGCGGTGAGCTGGTCCTCCTTGACGGTGGCGAGGACGGATGCGGCCTGCATCCCGCCCATGACCGAGATGCGGCTGGCGGGCCAGGTCCACAGGAACCGCGGCGAGTAGGCGCGCCCGCACATCGAGTAGTTGCCGGCGCCGAAGGATCCGCCGACGATGACGGTGAGCTTCGGCACGCGGGTGGTGGCGACGGCGGTGACCATCTTCGCGCCGTCCTTGGCGATGCCGCCGGCCTCGGCATCCTTGCCGACCATGAACCCCGAGATGTTCTGCAGGAACAGCAGCGGGACGCCGCGCTGATCGCACAGCTCGATGAAGTGCGCGCCCTTGAGGGCCGAGTCGCTCAGCAGCACGCCGTTGTTGGCGACGATGCCGACCGGATAGCCGTGAATGCGGGCGAAGCCCGTTACGAGGGTCGTGCCGTAGTTCTTCTTGAACTCGTGAAAGGAGTTGCCGTCGACCAAGCGCACGATCACCTCCCGCGCGTCATAGGGCTGGTTGACATCCACCGGCACGACCTCGTACAGGCTCGAGGTCTCCGCGGGTGGCGCGGCGGGCTGCACCGCGGTGACCGGCTCCGACGGCGTGGGCAGGGTCACGACGATGTCGCGGAGGATCTCGAGTGCGTGCTCGTCGTTCTCGGCCAGGTGATCGGCGACGCCCGAACGGCGGGCGTGCAGGTCTCCGCCGCCGAGCTCTTCGGCGGTGACGATCTCGCCGATGGCGGCCTTGACCAGCGGCGGCCCGCCGAGGAAGATCGTGCCCTGGTTGCGCACGATGACGGTCTCGTCGCTCATCGCGGGCATGTAGGCGCCGCCGGCGGTGCAGGATCCGAGCACCGCGGCGAGCTGCGGGATCAGGCTCGCCGACATCCGTGCCTGGTTGTAGAAGATGCGCCCGAAGTGCTCGCGATCGGGAAAGACCTCGTCCTGCATGGGCAGGAACGCGCCGCCGGAGTCCACGAGATACAGGCACGGCAGCCGGTTCTCGATCGCGATCTCCTGGGCGCGCAGGTGCTTCTTCACGGTCATCGGGTAGTACGAGCCGCCCTTGACGGTGGCGTCGTTGCAGACGACCATCACCTGACGGCCGTGCACCAGGCCGATGCCCGCGATGACGCCCGCCGCTGGTGCCTCACCGCCGTACATGCCCTCTGCCGCCAGCGGAGCGACCTCGAGGAAGGGACTGCCCTCGTCGAGCAGGCGCGTGATCCGCTGCCGTGGCAGCAGCTTGCCGCGCGCGGTGTGACGCTCGCGTGATGCCTCGGGGCCACCCCGAGCGACCTCCGCGAGGCGCTCGCGCAATGCCAGGGCGAGAGACTCCTGCGTCTGCGGCATCCGATCTCCTCGCGTATGAGTGATAAGTCAGTTAGTCTGGACTAACTGACTGACAACAGGTTAGCGAGGATTAACCCAAATGACAAGCACCCCGCGCGAGCGCGCGAAGGCGGAGCGCTACCGAGCGCTGCTGCGCGAGGCCGCGCGGCTGTTCGCCGAGCGCGGCTTCACGAGCGTGAGCCTGGATGAGATCGGCAGCGCGATCGGCGTCTCCGGGCCAGCGGTGTACCGGCATGTGAGCGGCAAGCAGGCGCTGCTGGGCGCGATCCTGGTGCGCGTCAGCGAATACCTCGTCGCGGGCGGGCGCGAGGTCGCCGAGCAGACGCCTGCGGGCATCGAGCGGATGCGGGCGCTGATCCGCTTCCACGCGGACTTCGCGCTGGGGGATGCCGATGTCATCCGGGTTCAGGATCGCGAGATCCCCCACCTCAGCCCCGACGACCGGGAGGCCGTGCGGCACCTGCAGCGCAGCTACATCGGACTGTGGATCGAGGCGCTCCGTCCCCTGCGCAGCGGCTCTGAGGACGAGCTCCGCCTGCGGGTGCAGGCCTGCTTCGGGCTGCTCAACTCCACCCCGCACTCCACGAGTGCCGCCGCTCGTGCGCAAGCGGCGACGGCCGAAACCCTTGCCGCGATGGCAGAGGCGGCGCTGCTCGCCTAAGACGCCTCAGCGCATCAGCATCGCGCGGCCGGGCTCGGTGAGGATGCTGGCCACATCCTTCACGAAACGGGCCGCCTCCGCACCGTCGACGATGCGGTGATCGAACGACAGGCTGAGCGTCATCACGTCGCGGAGGGCGATCTCGCCGCGGTGCTCCCAGGGCTGCCGGCGCACCGCGCCGGTGCCGAGGATCCCGCTCTGCCCAGGCGGCAGGATGGGGGTCCCCGCGTCCACGCCCAAGGCACCGATGTTCGTGATCGAGAAGGTGCCTCCGGCAAGGTCTGCGGGCGAGGTCTTGCCGGCCCGCGCCGTCTCGGTCAGCGTCGCGATGGCCTCGGCCAGCTCGACCAGGGTCATATCCTGCGCCTCACGGACGTTCGGCACCATGAGCCCGCGGTCGGTGGCGGCGGCGATCCCGAGGTCCACGTAGTGGAACTGCACGATCTCGCCCGCCGCATCATCCCAGCGCGCGTTGAGCGACGGCGTGCGCGCGAGCGCGAGGCAGACCGCCTTCGCCGCGACGACGAGCGGTCCGATGCGCACGCCGATGCCCCGGTCTTCGCGCAGGGACGCGATCAGCTCTGTCGTCGCGGTCACGTCGATCGTGTGGAAGGTCGTGACGTGCGGGGCGGTGAAGGCGCTGCGCACCATCGCCTCGGCCGTGTGCTTGCGCACCCCGCGGATCGGGATGCGGGTCTCGCGCCCGGTCGGCGCGACGAGCGCCACCGGCCTCGCCGACGCAGACGACGAGGCGATCCCCACCCGCTCCGCGTAGGCATCGACATCCTCGCGGGTGACCAGCCGGTCGCCGGTCCCGGCCGCCACCAGCACGATGTCGATCCCGCGGTCTTTGGCGTATTTGCGGACGGGCGGCGTCGAGCGCGGACGCTCCCCCACCATGACTTCTTCGCGTGCGGGCGGAACGTCGTCATGCGGCGCGGCCTCGATGACAACGGTTTCCGCGGAAGCCGACGGCGTCCCCGCACGCCGGGCGCGACGCACCGGCCCGCCCGAGCGGGGCGCCTCCCCGTATCCCACGAGATTCGGGCCGCCGCCCTCCTGATCCGAGGCCGGCGCACCGGCATCCGGCTCCTCCCCCTCGATCTCGAAGACGATGAGCGGCGCGCCGACCGCGACCGCCTCGCCGGCGGCCGCGTGCAACTGCGTCACCGTGCCTTCATAGGGCGACGGCAGTTCGACCACCGCCTTGGCGGTCTCGACCTCGGCGAGCGTCTGGTTGAGCGTCACGGTATCGCCGAGGGCGACGTGCCACGCCACGATCTCGGCCTCGGTCAGACCCTCGCCGAGGTCGGGCAGCCGGAACTCCTGCTTCATCGCTCTACCCCGCTCAGACTGTTCGGGCGGTCGAGGACCCGGTCGACGGCATCGAGGATGCGGTCGAGGTCCGGCAGGTGATGCTTCTCGAGCTTCGCCGGCGGATAGGGGATGTCGTGGCCGGTCACGCGCTCGGGCGCGGCCTCGAGCCAGAAGAAGCAGTCCTGCGTGATGCTCGCGATCACCTCGGCGGCGACCCCCGCCTCGCGAGGGGCCTCGTGTGCCACGACCACGCGGCCGGTCTTGCGCACCGAGGCGTTCACCGTGTCGTAGTCGACGGGAGACAGCGACCGCAGGTCGATCACCTCGAGCGAGATGCCGTCCTCCTCGGCGGCGGCGGCGGCGTCCATCGCCGTGCCGACCATGGCACCGTAAGTAACGACCGTCGCATCCCGGCCCTCTCGCACGACGTGCGCGAGCCCCATCGGCGGCGCGTCGGCCAGGGGGGCTGTGAGATCCACGTCGCCCTTGTGGTGATAGAGGCGCTTGGGCTCGAAGAAGATCACCGGATCATCGCTCGCGATCGCCTGGCGCAGGCACCGGTAGGCGTCCTGCGGGTTCGACACCGCTATCACCCGCAGCCCTGCGGTGTGCACGAAGTACGCCTCGGGCGACTCGGAGTGATGCTCGGCGGCACCGATCCCGCCCGCCCAGGGTATGCGGATGGTGATCGGCATCTTCACGCGCCCCTGCGTGCGGTAGTGGAGTTTGGCGACCTGCGAGACGATCTGATCGAAGGCGGGGTACACGAAGCCATCGAACTGGATCTCGACCACGGGGCGATACCCGCGGAAGGCGAGCCCGACCGCCATCCCGACGATGCCGGATTCGGCAAGCGGCGTGTCCATGACCCGCTCAGGCCCGAACTCCTCGATCAGGCCGTCGGTGATGCGGAAGACCCCGCCGAGCTTGCCGATGTCCTCGCCCATGATGA
>CAZHML010000045.1:0-20015 GCA_964533745.1 uncultured Microbacterium sp. | reverse complement strand
CGGCCGTTAGAAGGAATCCCACGTGTCTAAGCGCATCGAAGTCCGCGATCTCGACGTCTACTACGGCAAGTTCAAAGCGGTCGAAGACATCACCCTCAACATCGACCCCCGCAGTGTGACCGCCTTCATCGGCCCGTCCGGATGCGGCAAGTCGACGTTCCTGCGCACCCTCAACCGCATGCACGAGGTGATCCCCGGGGCGCGCGTCGAGGGCGAGGTGCTGCTGGACGGCAAGGATCTGTACGGGCCGGGGGTCGACCCGGTGCTCGTGCGGCGGCAGGTGGGCATGGTGTTCCAGCGCCCGAATCCCTTCCCGACGATGTCGATCCGCGACAACGTGCTCGCGGGCGTCAAGCTGAACAACACGCGCATCTCGAAGACGGATGCCGACGCCCTCGTGGAGCAGGCGCTGCGGGGCGCGAACCTGTGGAACGAGGTCAAGGATCGCCTCGACCGGCCGGGTTCGGGACTGTCGGGCGGTCAGCAGCAGCGGCTGTGCATCGCCCGGGCGATCGCCGTCGAGCCCGAGGTGATCCTGATGGACGAGCCCTGCTCGGCGCTGGACCCGATCTCGACCTACGCGATCGAGGAACTCATCGGCGAGCTGAAGAGCGACTACACGGTCGTCATCGTCACGCACAACATGCAGCAGGCATCCCGGGTGTCGGATCGCACCGCCTTCTTCACGATCGCCGGCACGGGTGAGCCCGGTCGGCTCATCGAGTACGACGACACCGCGACGATCTTCACCACGCCTTCGGTGCAGGCCACCGAGGACTACGTCTCAGGGCGGTTCGGGTAGCCGGCGGGCGCTTCCTCTCCCTGCCTCCTCCGTATCCTCCGCGCCTCCGCGCCGCACTCCTCCGCCCCACGCTCCCGCGCCTCGACGCCCCGCGCTCCCGCGCCTCGACGCCCACGCCTCACCCCGCGCACAACTTCGGATGTCTGCGGCAACACGCCGTGGCGGCCCACGATCCGGCCGGCGTGGCATGCGCCGCATCCGAATCTGTGCGCAGACGCCGCAGGCGCGACTTGCTCTCCACAGCGGACACGGATCGAGGACTTGTTCGCATTCGGGATCCGGCTCCCCCAGCGGATGCCGTGATCTGATGCCATCGGGGAATGTGCCGATCCGCGCTGTCCGACATCCGCACCTACCGCGAGCTGCGCGGTCTGCTCACTCGCCGGCAGATCGAGTCTGCGTTGCGCACCGGCAGCCTCGTTCGCGTGCGCCGCGGCGTCTACGCTGACGCTTCCGCGTGCGCACAGGTCATCGCTGCCGCCGCTCATGGCGGTGCGCTCGCGTGCCAGTCCGCGGCCAGGCACCTCGGGCTCTGGGTTCTGGACGACTCCGCACTTCATGTCTGGATGCACCGGGAGCGCCACCAATATCCGCACGACGGCTGCACTTGCACGCCGCACTGGGACGACGGCGCGTCCACCCACATTTTCGAGTTGCCTTCGGTGCCTCGGATCCTCGCGCAGATCTACCATTGCCAGGGCGATGAGGCATTCTTCGTGGTGCTGGAGTCGGCGCGCCAGCGACGACTCATCGACGCCGCCGGGTTGGACTGGCTTCGCCGCCGCCTGAGCGACCATGCGCGTGAGCTCATCGACTTCTCCCGGAAAGATGCCGGAAGCGGCCTGGAGTCGCTCGTCAGGTTGCGCTGCCGGTGCCATGATCTGGATGTTCGCACGCAGGTTCGCGTCGCGGGCACGGGTGATGTCGACCTGCTCGTGGACGGCTGGCTCATCATCGAAGCCGACGGCAAGGAGAACCACGACGGCGAGTCGAAGCGCCATAAGGATCTGCTCCGTGATGCCAACTCCGCCATGTGGGGCTACGTCACCCTCCGCTTCGACTACGCCATGATCATCCATGACTGGGATCTGGTCGAACGGGCGATCCTCAGCTCGGTGGCTCGGTATGGGCCGAGGTGAGGCCCGTGGCCTCCGTGCACAGTCTCGGATGACGGGGCCGACACGCCGGCGTCACACCTCGTGTCTCGGCGTGTCGCACCAGCGCTCCGAAGCTGTGCCCGTGCGTCTCAGTCGCGCGGCGAGAGCAGGTAGGCGTTCAGCTCGGCCGTGAGCTCAGCGTCCACCGGGATCGGCGCGCCGTCGATCGCGGTGACGGGGGCGGCGAGCCGGACGCTGGAGACGAGCCAGGCCGCATCCGCCCGCAGCAGATCGGCGACCGGGATGAGCGCGTAGGCGGCCTGCTCGCCGCGCCGTGCGAGGTGCTCGTAGACGCTGAGCTGCGTGGTGCCGTGCAGGATGCCGCCCCGGGGTTCCGGCGTCACGAAGCGCCCGCCAAGGCGCAGGATGAGCGAGGCCGTCGGCGCTTCGAGCACGAAGCCGTCGCTCGTGACGAAGATCGCGTCATCGGCCCCGCGTCGTGCCGCCTCACGGAGGGCCGCCATGTTCACGGCGTAGGAGAGAGTCTTCGCGCCCAGCAGCAGCCAGGGCGCGCGCTCTCCGGCCGTGCTGTCGTAGCCGCGGTCGAGCGTGACCACGCGCACGCCGCTCGTCCGCGCCGAGGTGAAGCCGGGGGCGGGGGCCGCCGTCACCCAGGCGGTGGGAGCAGGCCCCTTCTCGACCCCGCGGCTGAGGATCAGTTTGATGACCGCCTCTCCCGCCGGGCATCCCGCGGCGGCCGCTGCCACGGCCTGGCGCCACTGCGGCAGGTGCGGGGCGGGCAGGCCGCACAGTCGCGCGGAGTGGGCGAGGCGCTCCAGGTGCGCCGTCACCTCCTGCGCGTGCGCGTCGACCACCCCGATGGACTCGAAGACGCCGTCGCCGCGCTGCGTGCTCAACTCGCCGACGCTCAAGGCGGGAGCGGTGGCGTCCACGCGGGTGAAGGTGCCGGAGAAGTCCGTGCGAGAATCGCCCTCGGCTGCGGGATCGATCATCAGGGCGAAGCGCCAGGTCATGCAAGAAAGCTTAGGACGGGAATAGCCCCCGCCCGGGCGCGTTACACTGATTCGGCCGGGCCGCAGTAACCCCGGGCTCCAACTTCTGCCGCTGCGAGCGGCCTTTCGCCGAGAGGCGTTCTGCGGCCCGGTCCTGCCGCGGCACGGTTCGTCAGAGCAGTGCGTCACGTCGCCACAGAGCGGCGGCCGCGGAGAGATCCTCGGCGTAGACGGCCAGGCGCAGGGCGCGTTGGGTGAAAGCGGTCGAACGCTGCGGCTCGATGGCCTCGTCGTCGTCGGCCAGGTGCGTCGCTCCGGATGCCTGCACGCGGCAGAAGGCCGCCGCCCGTTCGAGGGCGATGGCGAAGTCGCCGCGGAACACGCCGCGCAGGATGGTGTCGATGAGCGCCATCAGTTCATCCGGACTCGCGGGAGCCGGCGCGCCCGTGATCGCCTCGTCCGCCGAGTGCAGTTCGGTGCGCCCGCGCTCATACAGCAACGCGGCGGTCACGGCGTCGCTGTGGATCGCCAGCTGGATCAGGTACAGCCGCCACAGCGCGCCCGGCAGCGATCGCGAAGGCGCCTGCGACCAGAGTTCGGCGATCTCGTCGATCCCGTGATCCACGACCACCGAAACGAGCCTCTCGGCGCTCTGCCCCGACTCGTCCGCACGGGCGCGGGCGAGCAGTGCGACCGCCGTCGCGTGCGCGGCCCGGCCCGCCTCCACCGCGTCCGGGGAGGCGATGTTGTCGAAGGCGCTGCTCGGGCGACGAACGGGCCGCGGGTGGGATGCCGGCATCGCTCCAGGCTACGCCCCTGACCTGTGCGGGGGCTCAGGCGGGGCCTTCAGGGAGACTGCCGACACTGGCAAGGAAGAGCTGCAGCCTCTGGGCCCCCACGAGAAACCCGTGCGAAAGGAGCGGTCGAGCGAGCACGGAGACGGTGCCCCCGGAGAATTCCGACATCTCGACCCACGGATTAAAAGTCCGTTGCTCTGCCTCTGAGCTACGGGGGCAGGTGGCCGCCCAAAAAGCGTGCGGCACCTGTCGGCAGTCTAAACCACTCCCGGAGTTCAACCGGAAGCGCATCCGTCCCGACCGGCCAGGAGGAGTGCCGTGAGCGTCTCGCTCTGCTGCGGCCGGACCCAGGCGAAGGTCAGGTGATCGGGCCGGTCTGACTCGGTGCCGACGGCGACCCAGGAGGGCCTGGGCTGGGCGTGTACATGGGCGTGGACGGCTTTCCCTCCATCATCGCCTTCGGCGCCTTCGCCGCTGGCGTCCTCGAGCCGCCTTTCGGCATGGTCACCATATCTTTGAGCGTGCCCTCTGGGGACTCCTCGTCACGGTTGTCGAGGGCGGGCGGGGGCGGAGTGTTGCCGCTGCCACCCCCGCCGAGGTCGGGGAACGGGACGGGACCGCTGGAGTCCGACATGCGCATCGTCCTTTTCGCTGGCTGAATCAGACTACCCCGCGCGCAGGCACCCGCGGTGGTCTGAGGATACCTGAGTCGAGGGCCGAAGGCTATCGTCAGACCCGGCGGTACTCCGCCGCCATCGGGCAGTCGAAGGGATCGCGGGCGGCCAGGCCCACGCGGTTGAGGTAGTCGATCACGATCGCGTAGGAGCGAAGCAGCGACGTCTCCACGTACGGGACGTCGTTGCTCGCGCAGAAGTCGCGCACGATCTCACGGGTCTTGGCCAGGTGCGTGCGCGCCATGCTCGGGAAGAGGTGGTGCTCGATCTGGTAGTTCAGGCCCCCCATCAGCCAGGTGGCCCACCAGCCGCCGCTGATGTTGCGCGAGGTGCGCACCTGCTTGGTGAAGAAGTCCAGCCGCGCGTCGGGGTGGATGACAGGCATCCCCTTGTGGTTGGGGGCGAACGAGGCGCCCATGTACACGCCGAAGACGGCGAGCATGACGCCCGAGAAGGCGAAGGCCATGCCCAGCGGCAGGAAGAGGAAGATCGGCGTGTAGACGAGCACCATGCGTGCCGTGATCATGCCGAGCTCCGCCCAGCGGCCCTTGATCTCGCCGCGTCCGAGCAGGTGCCGGAAGCTGATGACGTGCAGGTTCAGTCCCTCCAGCGTCAGCAGCGGGAAGAACAGCCAGCCCTGCTTGCGGGTGATCAGGCGCATCGGACCGCGCACCTTCGCGGCATCCTCGTCGAGGAAGACGATCGTGTCCACCTCGATGTCGGGGTCCTTGCCGACGCGGTTGGGGTTGGCGTGGTGGCGGCTGTGCTTGCTGTCCCACCAGGAGTAGCTCATCCCGACGATCGAGCCGAGGACGCGCGCGAGGCGGTCGTTCGCGGGGCCGGACGCCAGGATCTGGCGATGCGCGGACTCATGCGCGAGGAAGGCCACCTGGGTGAACAGGATGCCGGCGGCACCGGCCATGAGCAGCTGGAACCAGCTGTCGCCGAGCAGGATGAATCCGGTGATGACCCCGCCGAAGCCGAGGGCGATGGCGACGCCGACGAGAGCGTAGAAAAGCGGCTCGCGACGCATGAGCCCCGTCTCGCGGACGACCTGCGACACCTGCGTGTAGGCCTTCGTCACGGAGGGGAAGTCCTCGCTGCGCGCGTAAGTCTGGCGCACCGGGCCGAGAACGCTCTCTGGGGCGGTGGTCGTGAGCGTCATCGCATCACCTCTTTGAACGGCCCGTCGCCCATCGGTGACGGGGGTAAAGCCACAGGCGGATGCCGATCGCTGCTTTCAGACTAGACCTGACCTCATGCCGCACCGGGCATGTATCCGCCGGCGGCGTTCAGGCGGTGAGCTCGGCGAGCGTGCGCGCGGTGCGGAGGTTGCGCGCCGTGCCGGCGACGCCAAGGGCGCGGTCGAGCACCGCCTTGGTGAGCTTGGTGGCGTGCACGCCACCTTCCGCGTAGTCGATCCAGAGGTCGTTGCCGACCAGGGCGATCCGCTCGCCCGGCAGCAGTCGCGGGGTAAGCGCCTCGACCGCATCGGCCGCGGGTGCGGCTTCGAGGAACATCGCGTGCACGCGCTTCTCTTCCCCATCCGGGAAGGGCTGGGCGGCGAGGCTCTCGCGCAGTTGCGCGTGCGAGCGGGCGATCACCGGGGTGTCCACTCCGAAATCCTCGGCGATGAGCGCACGGACCTCGGCACAGGCAGCGGCCGAGTCGTCCGGGATCCCGCACAGGATGTTGCCGCTGGCGATGTACGTCTCGATCTCGGTCAGCGCCGTGCGCGCAGCCAGGAGCTCGCGCAGCCGCGCCATCGGCACCGAACTGCGCCCGCCGACATTCACGGCGCGCAGCAGCAGAACGCTGCGGCTCACGCGGAGGCGTCCTCGGCCGGCTCCGCCCCGCTGGGGTCTTCCTCGACGAGCTCTGCCCCGCCGTAAGCGAGTTCGGCCAGCGCCGCCTCGCTCGCAGCTTCGTCGACGCCCGCGATGAGGGAGGTCAGTACGCGTACATGCACGCCGTGGGCGAGGGCGTCGAGGGCAGTCGCACGCACGCAGTGGTCGGTGGCGATGCCTACGACATCCACGGTCAAGATCCCCCGTTCGGCAAGCAACTGGCCGACGCTCTCGCCACCGTCTGCGACCCCCTCGAACATCGAGTAGGCGGGCTTGCCCTGGCCCTTGCGCACGTGGTGGGTGATGGCATCCGTCACCAGCAGCGGGTCATAGTCGGCCCCCTCGGTGCCGGCGACGCAGTGGACGGGCCAGGTGTCGACGTAGTCGGGCTCGTCGGCGAAGTGCCCCCCGTTGTCGTTATCGGCGTCGTGCCAGTCGCGCGAGGCGATGATGGCCTCGTAGTCGCTGGCGTGCTCTGCGAGGAACGCGGTGATGCGCTCCGCGACAGCGTCACCGCCGGCCACGGCCAGCGCCCCGCCCTCGGTGAAGTCGTTCTGGACATCGACGATGAGAAGTGCGGTGCTCATACTCCGAGGGTACGCCGGAACCGGGATCCAGTGCACACATAGGTGCACACATCTGCTGCGTCGGAGGTCGATGCCGAACCTCGACATCCCCCGGTTTCCAGGCCAATCGGAGCCACCTGAGGGAATCGAACCCTCGACCTATTCATTACGAGTGAATCGCTCTGCCGTCTGAGCTAAGGTGGCGTGCGCGTCGGAGTGCACGAAGAACGATCTTACCGTGTCCGATCACCCGCCGCTAACCGCCGGGAGCCCCGTCTCGACGCTAGGCGGCGCACCGCCACCGTGCCGAGACGAGGATATGGGCCGAGATGAGGGCGGATGCCATCCAGACCGTCCTCATCTCGGCTCACACCCTCATCCCGGCACACACCTTCATCTCGGCACGGCAGAGGAAGGCGCAGCAGAGGCGGGTGCGACGGACGCAGGCACAGCAGAGGTGCCGCAGCTGCGTTCGTTGAACAAACGCCGGTCGCCCGCGCGATCAGTTGAACGACCAGGTGGCAAGCGTCGAGGTCGCCACCTCCATCCGCTCCTGCTCTGTTACCGAAGGGCTGAACGCGAAGGTGATGAGGTAGGTCTGCGAGTTCGAGTTCACCGCGAACTGCTCGACCTGGTAGTTCAAGGTGTTGAGAGTCATGAACGCGCTGATGTGGGTGAACTCATTGCCACCGGTCCTGACCCGATCCCCGACCATGACGTCCCGTGCGCCGATGCCCTCCAGCTCGCCGCGCGTGGCCTGCTCAAGCAGTGCGAGCGGAACGAGCCCCGCGGGGGAGAGGAGCACGTTGATGCTGTCGGTGAACTGCGCCGAACTCCGGGTGTTCATGACCAGAACGTCGGCACCGGGCGCGAGAGAGGCATCCGCCTCGGCCCAGCCCTCCGGCACGCGGAAGGAGTAGCCGGTACCCGTGATGAGAGTCCCTGTTGCCGGGCCAGCTCCGGGCGTCGTCGGGGTGCCGGTGTCCTGCCCGGATGGGGTCGAGGGGTTGGCCGTGGCGGGCCTATCACCGCCCCCGATCCCCAAGGCGCTGCATCCGGTCAGCACAAGAGCGACGGCGACGATCAGGGCGGAGGCAGGACGGAGTGCGCGCATGCCCCTAGCCTAGACGCTCGAAGGTCCCCGGACGAGAGCCAGCAATGGGGCGGGCGGCACGCCGCCACAGGCCCGGCACCCGCTACCCGCAGCGCAACCCGTCCTCGGGCACCGTGCCCTCGAGGAAGAAGGCCTCCACCGCGCGATCGACGCAGGTGTTGCCCTGCTTGTAACCGGTGTGACCCTCGCCGACGCGGGTGATGAGCACCCCGGATTCGAGTTGCCCGGCCAGTGACACCGACCACACATAAGGTGTCGCCGGGTCGTTCGTCGTGCCGATCACGATGATCGGAGCAGTACCCGGAGCGGTGATCTTCCCCCGCGTCCCGGTCGGCGGGTGCGGCCAGACCGAGCAGGAGTCCGGCCCATCCCAGTAGCGGGCGATGGTCGGAGCCTCACGACGGATCCGATCCCGTGCCGCCGCTTCTGCGGCCGGGTCGTCCTCCAGAGGGTAGTCGATGCAGTTGTACGCGCGGAAAGCCTCTTCGGAGTTGTCGGTGTACTCACCGTTCTCACGTCCGAAATAGAAGTCGGCGAGGAGGAAGGCCATCTCGGGATCCCCCGCGAGCGCGTCGGTCAGACCCATCGTGAGGTAGACCCAGTTGTCCTGCAGATACAGCATCGCGACGATCGCCGTCAGCAGCGCGTCGGCTCCGAGCATCCGTCCGTCACGGCTAGGCAGCGGTTTCGCGTCGACACTCGCCAGGAGCGCCCCAAGGTCGGCCATCCCGTCGTCGACGGTCCCCGAGAAGGGGCAGGCGCTCTGAGTAAGGCAGTCGGTCATGTAGGCGCGCAGCGCCGACTCGAAGCCGATCGCCTGCACGGTGCCGAGTTCGATCCCCGAGATCGAGGGGTCCACCGCGCCGTCGAGCACGAGACGCCCGACCCGGTCGGGGTGCAGCTTCGCGTAGGTCGCCCCGAGGAAGGTGCCATACGAGAAGCCGATGTAGTTCAGCTTCTCATCGCCCAGCACACCCCGCAGGAGATCCATGTCGTGCGCGGAGTTGACCGTGCTGATATGCGGCAGAATGCCGCCGCTGTTGGCCTCACAGGCCTCCGCGAAGCCGCGGGCGCTCTCGAGCAACTCATCCTCCCACGCGGGCGTGCCGCGCGGAGCCTTGGGGATGTCGAACAAGAAGCTGTCCATCTCCTTGGTCCCCAGGCACTTCACCGCTGTCGACTTGCCGACGCCCCGGGGGTCGAACCCGATGACGTCGTAGCGGTTGATCAGTCCGAAGCCGATGGCCTGGTCGAGCCACTCCGTCACCAGCTGCACGCCGCTGCCGCCGGGGCCGCCGGGGTTGAGCAGAAGGGAGCCGAGCGGTGTGCCCGCCGAGGTGTGCCGCGCCACCGCCAGCTGGATCTCGCCGGCGTTCGGGTTCTCCCAGTCCAGGGGGGCTGTGACCGAGGTGCAGTCAAGCCCGATGCCGCACTCGGTCCACACCAGCTTCTGCTCGTAGAAGCGCAGCAGCTCGGCTGGGACGCCGTCGGTGACCGGGGCTTGCGTACGGGTCGGAGTGGGCGTGGGCGTCTCTTGCGTGACGAGCGAGTACACGCATCCCGACAGCGTCACGGATGCCACGACGAGCCCGGCGACGGCCGCGAGAAGGCGGCGGGGCCGGCGCCCCGGACGGTCGAACGATTCGATGTTCACGGTTTCCTCCCACTGGCGACGGTGATCAGCAGGCTCTCCAGAGCCAGTGCCGGTGCTGCGTTGCGTTCGAGCGACTCGCGGGTGTGCGCAATATCGTCCAAGACCACCAGCGTACGCCGGATCGGCCAGGATTCCGCGATGGATTCCAGCTCTGCGCGCAACTCCTCGTTCACGAGCGAATCGTCCTGGCCGAACTGCAGCATCACGATGTCGCGGAACAGCGACTGCAGATCGGTCAGCACGCGATCGAGCCCGTCGCGCAGGCTTCGCGTTGCTCGGCGCTTCTGCTCCTCTTCGAGCGCCGAGACCTGGGCTCGCACGGCGGTGGGCACCGCCTGCCCCTCGGCCACGCCGACCGCGCGCAGCAGCGCAGCCCGCTCGGTGTCGTCACGCTCGGCGGTGAGGGTCTTCGCGTCATCGGTCGCCGCCTGCACGATGCGTCCGGCGACCTCGACAGCGCTGCCGACGCCGCGCACGCCCAGCACCCCGCGCAGCACCTGCTCGCGGCGCTCGCGGGCTGCGGCGTCGGTCGCGAGGCGCTGGGCCATGCCGATGTGGCGCTGGGCGTGGCGGGCAGCCTGCTCGGCGATGGCGGGATCGACGCCTGCGCGGTGGACGATCAGCCGCGCGACATCCTCGAGCCCCGGCTCGCGCAGTCGCAGGGACCGCACCCGCGAGCGGATGGTCGGCAGCAGATCAGCCTCACTCGGCGCGCACAGCACCCAGACCGTCCGCTCCGGCGGCTCCTCCAGGGCCTTCAGCAGCACGTTCGAGGTGCGCTCGATCATGCGGTCGGCATCCTCGATCACGATCACGCGGTACCGGCCGGCGGCCGGCGCGAACGAGGAACGCTCCACGAGGGCACGAGCCTCGGCGATCGAGATGATGACCTTCTCGGTGCGCAGCGCCGTGACATCCGGATGCGTGCCGGCGAGCACCTGCCGCATCGTCGTCTCATCATCGGGGCCCTCCGCGATGAGGGCAGCCGCGAAAGCGTAGGCGAGAGTCGACCGGCCCGATCCCGGCGGTCCGGTGATGAGCCAGGCGTGCGAGAGGGCAGCGGGATCAGAGGCCGCAGCGCGCAGGGTTTCGACCGCCTCATCCTGCCCCCAGACATCCGTCCAGGGGAAGGGATCTGCGGCCAGGGCGGTCATGGCATCAGCCTAACCGCTGCGACCGACGCCGCCCGCTGCCGAACGCACGACGTGCCGTCGAACGCGCAGGACGTTCACCGGCGGCGAGCCGTGCGCGAGGGGCACGGCCCGCTAGAGGCGCACGAGCAGCAGGTAGGCGAGATAGACGAAGTAGAGCAGGATCATGATCGCCCCCTCGCGGCGGCGGAGCCGGCGGCCGGTGAGCATGAGCATCCCGGTGAAGAAGGTCGCGAGGATCATCACCGGCAGGTCGACGAGAACGAGCTCGGGATCGAGCGTGATGGGTGCGGCGAGGATGGTGATCCCGAGGATGAGCGTTAGGTTGAAGGTGCTCGAGCCGATGAGGTTGCCGATCGCGATGTCGCGATCCCCGCGGATCGTCGAGAGCACGGCGGTGGCGAGCTCCGGTGCCGAGGTGCCGATGGCGATGATCGTGAGGCCGATGAAGCCTTCGGAGATACCCAGCGTCCGCGCGATCTGGACCGAGCCGTCGACCAGCAGGGCAGCACCCACGACGATGATCGCGATCCCGGCCACGAGAACGAGCGCCGCGAGCACGGTCATCCCGCCGTTGCCGGAGGGCGGACGGTACTCGGCGTCGAATCCGGCGACGACCCGGGGGTTCTCGCGGCGGGCAGCACGAATGAGCGCCACGGTGTAGCCGATCGCGATCCCGATCAGGATCGCCCCTTCGACGCGCGTGAAGACGCCGTCGATCGCGAAGGCGAGCACGATCATCGCGACCACGCCCATCACGGGCAGATCGAGTCGCAGAGTCTGCATCGACAGAGGCAACGGACGCATCGCGACGGTGATCCCCAGGATCAGCAGGAGGTTGACGATGTTGGTCCCGGCGATGTTGCCGACCGCGAGCGAACCTGCGCCGCTCGCGGCAGCGCCGATGCCGACAGCGAGTTCCGGTGCGCTCGTGCCGATCGAGACGACGGTCAGGCCGATGAGGATGGCGGGCACGCCGAGCTTCGCCGCCAGCCGGGACCCCGCGCGCACGATCAGCTCGGCACCGGCGACCAGCAGCACGAGTCCCACGATCACGAGCACCCATGCCACAGAGTGAGGATAGCGCCCCGGACGCCGCCCTCCTAGAGTTGCGTCCGCACAGCGCGTCGCGCCGCGGTCAGGACAGGGGATCAGAGAATCTCGGTGACCTGATCCCGGATGACTGCGGCGAGGTCGCCGGGCGGAAGCGTCGCGTCAAGCACCAGGAACCGGCCGGGCTCGGCGTCCGCCATCGCCAGATACGCCTCACGCACGCGCTGATGGAAATCCTCTTGCTCGGCCTCGAGCCGGTCGAAAGGCTTGTCGTCGGAGTCGAGGCGGCTGCGCGCCTCACGCGGGTCGAGATCCAGCAGGATCGTGAGGTCGGGCAGCGCCCCTTCGGTCGCCCAGAGCGAGAGATCGCGCACCTCGGCCGCCTCGAGCACCCGGCCCGCGCCCTGGTAGGCAACGGAGGAGTCGAGATAACGATCTTGGATCACGACCTCTCCGCGTGCAAGCGCGGGACGCACGACCGTGGCGACATGGTGGGCGCGATCGGCGGCGTACAGCAGCGCCTCGGCGCGCGGGGCGATGTCACCGCGGTAGTGCAGCACGATGTCGCGGATCTTCACGCCGACCTCCGAGCCGCCGGGTTCGCGCGTGCGCAGCACGGTGCGACCGATCCCGGTCAGCCAGTCGGCGAGCAGGGATGCCTGGGTCGACTTGCCCGAGCCGTCGCCGCCTTCGAGCGTGATCCAGACACCCCGCTGCGCGCTCACGAGCTGGAACCCTCGGCAGGCTTCTTGGCCGGGGCCTTCTTGGCGGCGGGTTTCTTGGCCGCGGGTTTCTTGGCGGCGGGTTTCTTGGCGGTGGTCTTCTTCGCAGCAGGCTTCTTCGCCGTGCTCGTCCGCGCGCCGCGTGTCGGTGCCGGACCCTTTGCACGCTTGTCCGCGAGCATCTGCACGGCCTTCTCGAAGGTGATGTCCTCGGGCTTCTCGCCCCGCGGGATCGTGACGTTCGTCACCCCATCGGTGACGTAAGGTCCGAAGCGGCCGTCGCGCACCCGGATCGGCTTGCCGCTCACGGGATCCTCGGCGAACTCCGCGAGGGCGCTCGACGCACGCCGGGCACCGTACTTCGGCTGCGCGTAGATCTCCAGCGCCTGCTCCAGGGTGACCTCGAAGATCTGCTGCTCGCTCTCCAGCGAGCGCGAGTCGGCACCCTTCTTCAGGTAGGGGCCGAAGCGGCCGTTCTGCGCGGTGATCGCCTCGCCCGATTCGGGATCGACCCCGACCTCGCGCGGCAGGCTCAGCAGCCGCAGCGCGGTGTCCAGGTCGATCTCGTCCACCGACATCGAGCGGAACAGCGACGCGGTGCGGGGCTTGGGCGCATCCTTCTTCTTCTTGGCCGCCTTCACCTCGCCGGTCGCCTCGTCTATGACGGCGTCATCTTCGGGCAGGTTCTCCTGCACGTAGGGGCCGTAGCGGCCATCCTTCACGACGATGACGCGACCGGTCTCGGGGTTCTCACCGAGCACGCGGTCGCCCGCGACGGGTGCGTCGATGAGCTCCCGGGCCTTGGCCGCGGTCAGTTCGTCGGGAGCGAGCTCCTCGGGGATGTTCACGATCCGGGGCTTCGCCTCGGGATCGGCGGGATCCGTCACCTCGAGGTAGGGGCCGTACTTGCCGAAGCGCAACGTCGCGTTCTCAGCGATCGGCGTGGCGTTCAGCGCCCGCGCGTCGATCTCGCCGAGGTTGTCGACCACCTGCCGCAGCCCCACCCGCTCGTCCGAGCCGAAGTAGAAGGTGCGCAGCCACTCGGCGCGCTTCTGCTCGCCGCGGGCGATGGCGTCCAGGTCGTCTTCGAGCGCGGCGGTGAAGTCGTAGTCGATGAGGTCGGCGAAGTGCTGCTCGAGCAGCCGGACGACGCTGAAGGCCATCCAGGTCGGGACGAGCGCCTGGCCGCGCTTGGTGGCGTAGCCGCGGTCGAGCACGGTGCCGATGATGCTCGCGAAGGTCGAGGGACGGCCGATGCCGCGCTCCTCCAGAGCCTTGACGAGGGATGCCTCGGTGTAGCGCGGCTTCGGGGTCGTGCGGTGGCCCTTGGCCCCGGCGTCCGACATCGCCAGCCGGTCGCCGACGGCCACGGCAGGCAGCGACTGGCTCTCTTCGGCGTCCGCGTCGCGACGCTTCTCGTCCCTGCCCTCCTCGTAGGCCTCGAGGAACCCCTTGAAGGTGTAGACGGTTCCGGATGCCGTGAACTCGGCGGCACGGCCGTCTGCATGCACCGAGACCGTGACCGTCGTCGTCTCGTACAGCGCGTCGGACATCTGGCTGGCGACCGTGCGCTTCCAGATCAGATCGTAGAGTCGCCGCTCATCGGAGTCGAGCTCGGAGGCCAGGGATGCCGGCGTGCGGAAGCTCTCGCCCGAAGGGCGGATGGCCTCGTGCGCCTCTTGGGCGTTCTTGCTCTTGGAGGCGTAGACGCGGGGGTTCAGCGGCACCGCCTTGTCACCGTAGAGCGCGACGGCCTGGCTGCGCGCGGCCTGCACGGCCTGAGCGGACAGTGCCACCGAGTCGGTGCGCATATAGGTGATGTAACCGCGCTCGTAGAGGCGCTGGGCGACGCTCATGGCCTGCTTCGCGCTCATCGAGAGCTTGCGGCCGGCCTCCTGCTGCAGGGTCGAGGTGGTGAAGGGGGCGTAGGGGCGGCGGGTCCCGGGCTTGGCCTCGACCCTGGTGACCTCGCCGGTTCCCGCTGCGTCCACGGCCCGGGCAAGCCCGGTCGCGGTCTTCTCGTCGAGCACGAGGACGACCTTCTTGAGCGCACCCCGGTCGTCGAAGTCGGTGCCGCGGGCGAGCTGTGCGCCGTCGACGCGGGCGAGGCGGACGTGGAAGGCCCCGGTCCCTGAGCCGGTCGAACCGGTCCCTGAGCCTGTCGAAGGGGCTGCGGCAGTCGCCTCGACGTCCCAGTACTCCGCCTCGACGAAGGCTATCCGCTCGCGTTCCCGGTCCACGATCATGCGGGTCGCCGCAGACTGAACACGACCCGCCGACAGCCCTGAGCGCACCTTGTACCACAGCACCGGCGAGACATCCCAGCCGTAGAGGCGGTCCAGGATCCGGCGCGTCTCCTGCGCATCGACGAGCGCGAGGTCGAGATCCCGCGTGTTGCCCACGGCCTCGTGGATGGCGTCCTTCGTGATCTCGTGGAAGACCATGCGACGCACGGGCACCTTGGGCTTGAGCGTCTCCAGCAGGTGCCAGGCGATCGCCTCGCCCTCGCGGTCCTCATCCGTGGCCAGCAGCACTTCGTCGGCATCCTTGAGCGCGCGCTTGAGCTCGGCGACGGTCTTGGTCTTGTTTCCGGCGACGACGTAGTACGGCTCGAAGTCGTTCTCGATGTCGATGGAGTACTTGCCGTAGGCCTGCTTGTGCTCCGCGGGGATGTCGCGCTTGTCGGCGAGGTCGCGGATATGACCGACGGAGCTCAGCACCTGGTAGTCGTCTCCCAGGTAGCCCTGGATGGAGCGCATCTTCGTCGGTGACTCGACGATGACGAGCTTCTTGCCTTGTGCCACGGGGCGTCCTTTCTTCGAAGCACACCATACACACCCCGAGCCTCAAGGAGGCACAACGGCGTCGATGATCCCGCCGTCAGTGACCCCCGGGCGGCCCTGCGCGGGCGCGGGCTGCGGCGCTGAGACCAGCGTACGAGACTCTGACCTCGACGGTCGCCACGAAACCCCGCAGCTCGCAGCGGACGAGGTGCGCGCCGTTCGCCGTGGCAACGCGCGCGGCGACCGTACAGGCGCTGCCCGGTGCCACGACTGCACCCGCGGCGATGTCGGCTGCCGCGAGCGCTGCCGCGTCCGCCGCAGCGTCCGCCCGCTGTGAGGCCACCGCCGCTCCTCCGACGAGGGCCAGTCCGAGCGAGAGCGTCGCGACGACGGCCACCGTACCGACCGCCAAGCTGGTCCCGGCCATCACCAGCCCCCGTCGAGTGCGCAGGCCGCGGCGCGCAAGGGCAGGCGGATGAGCTGCCCGACGGCGAGGTCGACCTCTCCGGTGACGCAGACCAGACCCTCCGCCCGTCGAGAGGTGAGGTGAACCCCCGCCAGCGAGGCCCGCACGGCGTGCTGTGCGCGCTGGGCGGACTCGCCGCGGGCGAGCAGACGCGCGGCGTCGGCGACGGCATCCTGCAGCGACACCTGCGTGGCGGCAGCGCTCAGCGCACCGACGCCCATCGCGAGGGCGAGCACGGCCGCGGGCAGGGCCAGGGCGAACTCCGCCGCGACCGAGCCCGTCTCGTCACCTGCAGCCTTGTGCCTCACGACACCGACAGAGCGCGCCGCACGAGATCGGTGAGGACGCCGCGCACCTCATCCGAACGCATGATGACCACCAGGAGCCCCGCGAAGGCGACTGCCGCCATGGTGGTGATGACGTATTCGGCCGTCGCGGCACCGGTGTCGTCGGCGAGCAGCGCCATCGCACGGCGACGAGTGAGGGTGGGGAGGGTGTTCATGGTTTTCCTTCTTTCTTTCGTGTTCCGGTTGTTCCGGAGTGGTCAGGATGGTCACGGCGGGAGTCCGAGCGTGGTCGTGCCGAGGACGCTGAGGATGAGCGGCGCGATGCCCAGCAGCATGAAGGCGGGAAGCGTGCAGACCCCGAGCGGGACCAGCAGTCGCGAAGAGAGCGCCGCCGCGCGCATCCGCCCCTCGACCCGGGCGCGATGGCGCTGCTGAGCCGCTGAGGCGCGCAGCAGTTCCACGGCCGGGATGCCGGCGGCTCGCGAGAGCGCGAGCACTCGCTCGGTCGCCGCGGCCCCGGTTCCTTCGCGAGCCCCGGTCCCTGAGCCTGCCGAAGGGCCTGAGCCCGTTGGACTCCCTCCCCTCGTCGCATCCGCCACAAGCCGGCGCGCGCGGTCGAGCGAGGCACCACCGGCCAGCGCGATCACCGTGAGTTCCTCGTGCAGGCCGGGTGTGCCCGGTTCTGGCTGGGCCCTGGCGATGAGACTGCGCGTCCAGCGGCGGGCGAGCAGCACGAGACCCACCCCGATCCCGACGCACACGCCACCCACGACACTGCCGAAGATCACGCCCAGGGTGTCGAATCCCAGGGCGAACCCCAGCAAGAGACCACCGAGCGGCAGCCACATCATCAGCCGCGCGGTGGCGGCAGGCTCCGCGAGCGCAACTTGCACGTCGTCCGCGGCAGTCGCGGCATCCTGCAACGACTCCGCGAGTGCCCGCAGCACCTCGGCCAGCGGGGCACCGACGACCGCGGCGATCTCCCACGCCGCCGCGACGTCGCACCAGGACCCGCCCTGCGCTGCAATCGCGACGACGAGGTCATCCCCCGACGCCGTCCGACGCATGACCTCCCGAGCTACCGGGTCGCCCTCGTTCGCGAGATGACCCCACGCCGCCACCGGCGTCGCCCCCGCCTGCAGGATCACCGCGAGCGTGCGGATCGTCGCGGAGGCATCCGGGATCGCCCGCCCTTCCCGCGAACGTGCTCTCATGCGCCCGGCACCTCCTCGACGTGCAGTCGCTCCCCGCGGAGCAGAAAGCGGCCGATGCGGGCGATGCGCCGAGGCCCATCGCCCGCTCGCTCGAGATGCACGACGGAGGTGAAGGCGCTCACCGCCTGGCGGGCAAGCGCCGTGGCATCCATCCCCGCGAGCGCACCGAGCGCTTCGAGCCGCGAGGGCACGTCGGCCAGGCTCGAGGCGTGCAGCGTCCCCGCGCCGCCGTCGTGCCCGGTGTTCAGTGCGGTCAGGAGCTCTCGCACCTCCTCTCCGCGGCACTCGCCGACCACGAGACGATCCGGCCGCATGCGCAGCGACTCGCGCACGAGGTGGGCGAGGGTGATGCCGCCCGAGCCCTCGAGGTTGCGCTGGCGCGCTTCGAGAGAGACATGGTGCGGATGCCGCGGCTGAAGCTCTGCGACATCCTCGATCGTGACGATCCGCTCGGTACCCGGAACGTGGGCGAGCAGCGCCGCCAGCAGCGTCGTCTTGCCCGTGCCGGTGCCGCCCGTGATCAGCAGGTTCGCGCGCCCCCGCACCTGATCCTCGAGCCATGCCTGACGGGCTTGGTCGAAGCATCCCGCATCCCTCAACGCCCCGAGGTCTGCCGCGAGCACCCGCGGCACCCGGATCGAGATCGAGGTGCCGGTGCGCGCGACCGGGGCGAGCACCGCGTGCACGCGGATGCCGCCGCTCAGCCGCACGTCGACGCAGGGGGTGCTGTCGTCGATATGTCTGCCGCCTGCGCCGATGAGCGAGACGGCGAGATCCCGCACCTCACGCTCGGCCCGGTGCCAGTTCTGGATGCGTTCGGTGCCGCTCCCGCGATCGACGAAGAGTCCCTGCACGCCGTTGACGAAGATGTCGGTGACCTTCTCGTCGGCGACGAAGGAAGCAAGGGCACCCCACACGGGGTCGATCTCGGCGACGCTCTCGGGGCTCGGGGGTGTCCCACCGTGCCGGGGCTGGATGACGAAAGGGGCGCTCATGCCTCGACGCTAGAGGCGGCCACCGAGCCCGAAGGCCCCAAATCCCATGAATGGTGGAAAGCCCGACCGCGCCCCGCGCGGTGCAGAACGAGACGCCGCAACGAACGAATCATGACCCGAAGAGGCGGATCGTCCCTCTTCCCGCCGACGATGGGGCAGACTATCTTGGTCGCCATATCCGTCCGATCCCGAGGAGTGTTGCGCACCATGTCCAGCGGTCAGATCGATCACCTTCTCGACGAGGAGCGCCGCTTCCCGCCGTCCTCCGACTTCGCCGCGGATGCCGTGGCACGGCCCGAGCTCTACGAGCGCGCCCGCAAGGACCGGGAGGGGTTCTGGGCCGAGCAGGCCCGCGAGCTGCTGCACTGGCACACCCCCTTCACCGAGGTGCTGGACTGGTCGAACCCGCCCTTCGCGCGCTGGTTCGGCGACGGCGAGCTAAACGTCGCCTATAACTGCCTCGACCGCCATGTCGAGGCCGGCAACGGCGACCGCATCGCGCTGCTCTGGGAGGACGAGCCGGGCGACGAGCGCCGCATCAGCTACGCCGAGCTCACCGACGAGGTCAAGCGCCTCACGAACGTCCTCGAGGGCCTGGGCATCCAGAAGGGCGACCGGGTTGCGATCTACCTGCCGATGATCCCCGAGGCGATCGCGTCCATGCTCGCGGTCGCCCGTCTGGGGGCCGCGCACTCGGTCGTCTTCGGAGGATTCAGCGCCGAGAGCCTGCGCACCCGCATCGACGATGCCGGGGCCAAGGTCGTCATCACCGCCGACGGCGGCTACCGCAAGGGCAAGGTGTCCGCCCTCAAGCCCGCCGTCGACCAGGCGCTCGCCGACCGCGGCGAGGGTCCGCAGCAGACCGTCGAGCACGTGCTGGTCGTTCGCCGGGGCGGCAACGAGATCGAGTGGACCGAGGGCCGCGACCTCTGGTGGCACGAGGTCGTTCCGGCCGCCTCGGCCGAGCACGAGGCCGAGGCCTTCCCCGCCGAGAACCCGCTGTTCATCCTCTACACCTCCGGCACCACCGGCAAGCCCAAGGGCATCCTGCACACTTCCGGCGGCTATCTCACCCAGGTCGCCTACACCCACCGCAACGTCTTCGACCTGCATCCCGAGACCGACGTGTTCTGGTGCACGGCGGATGTCGGCTGGGTCACCGGTCACAGCTATGTCGCCTACGGGCCGCTGGCCAACGGTGCCACCCAGGTGCTCTACGAGGGCACGCCCGACACCCCGCACCCCGGCCGCTGGTGGGAGATCATCCAGAAGTACGGCGTCTCGATCTTCTACACCGCGCCGACGGCGATCCGCTCCTTCATGAAGATCGGCCGCGCGGTGCCGCGGAAGTTCGACCTGTCGTCGATCCGGGTGCTCGGATCAGTGGGCGAGCCCATCAACCCCGAGGCGTGGATGTGGTACCGCGAGGTCATCGGCGCGGGCACCGCCCCGGTCGTGGACACCTGGTGGCAGACCGAGACCGGCGCGGTCATGGTCTCGCCCCTGCCCGGGATCACCGCGGCCAAGCCCGGCTCCGCGCAGGTGCCGCTGCCCGGCATCTCGATCGACGTGGTCGACGACGACGGCGTGCACGTCGGCAACGGCAACGGCGGGCTGCTGGTCATCACCGAGCCCTGGCCCTCGATGCTGCGCGGGATCTGGGGGGACCCGGATCGCTTCCGCGAGACCTACTGGGAGAAGTTCGAGGCTCAGGGGTACTACTTCGCCGGCGACGGGGCACGCCTCGACGAGGATGGCGACCTATGGCTGCTCGGCCGCG
>CAZHML010000044.1:0-20067 GCA_964533745.1 uncultured Microbacterium sp. | reverse complement strand
CGCTTGCTCGTCACGGGCGAGAGCGAGTCGATCTGCTGCTCCATCTTGAGCATGTTCAGCGTGGTGACACCCAGGATCTGGGTCTCGCCGCGCTGGAAGATCGCCGAACCGTGCACGCGCGGGATGACCTGGACCTCGGCATCCAGCGGACGGATGTCGGCGAGGCCGCGTCCGTCGATGCGGACGCTCTCGGTCAGGATGCGACCGCGCACGATCCCCTTGGTGACCGACTTGTAGGCGGCGGAGAACTCGGCGTTCGCGGCGGCGGGGAGCTTCCCCTCCTCGACGGCGGCGGCGAGTTCGGCGCGGACGCGCTCCCTGACCGCGTCGTCGGCATCCTGACGCTCGACCTTGTCGGCGATCTGGTAGATGCCGACGAGCTCGGAGTGCACGCGGGACGAGACGAAGTCGTAGGTCTCCTGCGTGTAGGGCAGGAACACCGGGTAGACGCCCGGCTCCTTCGAGGCGGATGCGGCGAGTTCGGCCTGGGCCTTCACGAGCTGCGCGATGAAGGGCTTGGCGGCCTCGAGGCCCGCGGCGACGACATCCTCGCTGGGCTTGGTGGCACCGGCCTTGATGAGGTTCCAGCTGCCCTCGGTGGCTTCGGCCTCGACCATCATGATCGCGACATCGTCCTTGCCGTCCTTGCCGGTGACGACGCGACCGGCGACCACCAGGTCGAAGACGGCCTGCTCCACCTGCGCGACGGTCGGGAAAGCGACCCATTGGTCGGCGTGCTCGCCGTGACCGGGGATGAACGCGAGGCGCACGCCCGCGATCGGCCCGGAGAAGGGCAGACCCGAGATCTGGGTCGAGGCGGAGGCGGCGTTGATCGCGAGCGCGTCGTAGTACTCGCCCGGCGCGATCGAGAGGACTGTGATGACGATCTGCACCTCGTTGCGCAGGCCCTCTACGAAGGAGGGGCGCAGCGGGCGGTCGATGAGACGGCAGACCAGGATCGCCTCGGTCGAGGGGCGGCCCTCGCGGCGGAAGAACGATCCGGGGATCTTTCCTGCGGCATAAGAGCGCTCCTCGACGTCCACCGTCAGGGGGAAGAAGTCGAAGCCTTCGCGCGGCTGCTTGCTCGCGCTCGTGGCCGACAGGAGCATGGTCTCGTCATCGAGGTAGGCCGCGACCGCGCCCTGGGCCTGCTGAGCGAGGCGACCGGTCTCGAAGCGGATGGTGCGAGTGCCGAAGCGGCCGTTGTCCAGAACGGCCTCGGTGGCGACCTCGCCGGTTGTGTTGTCAGGACCTTCCAAGAGGTCTCTCCTTCTTTGTTTAGGCTCGCACCCCCGTATGGGGCACGAGCATTCGTGAAGGAGCGAAGCCGGGCAGAAATGGCACACGGACGATTCCGCGCTAGCGTGCCTGCGCTGGTCACCAGGAGAAGATCACCCGACAGCTCATGCCGGGGAACCCACCACAGGGGACCAGCCTCTGGGCCGACCGCTCCGTATATGTGTGTTCGATTGTCAGTCCCCACAAAAGGAACAGCCTCCACCCTAGCAGCGTCGGCTGAAAAACCCCGGATGCGAACAGCTATCCCGTCTCGCCGGTGATCCTGACCTGACCGGATGCCTTGAGACGCTTACTCGCCACGCGGCGCGCCTTGTAGCCCTCGACCGCTGCGCCCACCTTGAGCGAATACCACGCCGCGCCGAAGTTGAGGGTGCCGCCGCGCAGCGCCGTGAACACGGCGTCCGCCCCGAACGCTCCGGGGTTGTCCTGCGGCGTAACCGGCACAGTGATCGGAATGGATACGAGCTGCCCGGGTGCGAGGCCGATCGTCACCGGATGCGTCCAGGTCATGTGGAAGCTGTCATCGATCCCGTAAGTCCTGTTCGGGGTATTGTCCGGATCATCGGTCAGCTCGAACTCCAGCGCCGATACCGTCCGCGGTTCATCAGCCCCGGTGAGTATGACCGTAACCGGGATGCCGCCGGCCTTCCAGTCGAAAGACTTCGGCACATCGATCGCGACCTTGACACCGCCCGTGTCGAAAGCCTTTTTCAGTTCGCTGAAGATCCCCATGATCTGCTCCTTCGACTCGTTAGCGAACAATGCTAGCGACGCGGTCTTCGTCGCGCGAGAGCGAGAACCCGCTACAGAGGAGAGCACAGCGTGCGCGGAGAACTAGGCTGGGGGCATGAGCCATGACGAGAACGAGGAGCTCAAGCGCAAGTTCCGCGAGGCGCTGGAGAAGAAGAACGCCCAGCATCGGGAGGGCGAGGCGCACCTCGACGGCGACTCGACAGTGCACGCCACGAACGGGCCGCAGCTGAAGCGCGAGTTCCGTCGCAAGAGCGGCTGAG
The DNA here is from genome assembly GCA_964533745.1 of uncultured Microbacterium sp. GTDB lineage: Bacteria > Actinomycetota > Actinomycetes > Actinomycetales > Microbacteriaceae > Microbacterium. Next base: position 17,755 of record CAZHML010000044.1, on the reverse strand, counting down.
CGTTCGCGGTCGTTGAGCGAGGGCCGCAGCGCCGAGACGAAACGCCGCGAGAACCTGCTAGTCCTGCCCCGTTTCGACTCCGGCGACCTTCGGTCGTTGAGCGAGGCGCGTCAGCGCTGAGTCGAAACGCGGCGAGTCCCCTCGCGAGGTCGTGGCGTTTCGTCTCGCGGAGACCCGCACTGAGCGAGCGGAGCGAGTCGAAGTGTCGCTCAACGACCAGGGGTTGTCGGCTGCGCGCCCAGCCACTCGGCGAAGGCGACCCTGCCGAGGTCGGCGTCGGGGCCGGGCAGCATGCTGCCGTCGCGCATCGCGCGGCCGAAGACGCCGGGCAGCGAGATCGCAGGCATCCATCCGCCCCGGCCGTGGTGCGCCGCCCAGGCGCGCATCATCTCGGCCATGCTCTCCTCGCGGGGGCCGGCGAGGTCGCGCGCCCGCCCGGAGGGACCGGCCTCGATGAGGTCGACGAGACGTTCGGCGACCTCGCGCACGGCGACCGGCTGCGTGCGCATCCGCACCGCGAGCCGGATCGGACCGAGCGCAGCGCGCGCCGAGAGCTGCCCGGCGAAGTCGTGGAACTGGGTGGCGCGCAGGATCGTCCAGGGCACCTCGCCCGCCTCCACGGCCCGCTCCTGGGCGAGTTTTCCGGCGTAGTAGCCGTACGGCGCCCTATCCACGCCCACGATCGAGATGGCCAGGTGATGCTCCACACCCGCCTCGCGCTCGGCACGTTGGAGCGCCCGGGTCGTCTGGGTGAAGAACTCCGCCGAGGCCTTCGCGCTCTGCGTCTGCACGCTGAGCGCGTCGACCACGGCATCCGCCCTGTCGAGGGCCGCCGCCAGACCCGCGCCCTCGCGCACGTCGACCCCTTGAGACCGCGACAGGATGCGCACCTTATGGCCGCGCTCCCGCGCCACGTCCGCCACTGCCCTGCCCAGAATCCCGGTTCCCCCGGCGATCGCGATCTCCATGGTCCCAGGCTACGCCGTGTCAATAGTCGTTGAAGCCGTGCGCTCTTGATCGTCGTGGCTCGTATCTCGCCTTCGGATGTCGGAGGCAGGTGCTGTGCTGAATCCATGAGTTCATCGACGACAGTCTCGGTTGGCAATACCGGGTATACTCATGCCATGGCGAAGGTCATGGTCTCCCTCCCCGACGATGTGCTGAACGCCATCGACACAGAGGCCGTGCGTCGTGGAACGACGCGCAGCGGCCTGCTGCGCGAACTCGCCGAAGAAATGGTTCGGCAGCGCAGCCGGCGCCGCGCCCAGCGGATGATTCAGATTCGCGAGTCCGGCGGATCACCCATCGATCACGGCGGAAATGTTGCAGAGCTTGTAAAAGTACACAGGCCAAAGCGATGACGAAGTGGCTGCTTGATGCGAGCGTGATCCTGGCAAGCGAAGACCTCGGCGATCCACATCGGGATGACGCGCTGCGCCTTCTCGAAGGCGACGTAGAGATCGCGACGCTCGATCTGGCCTATTACGAAGTGAGCAATGTCGCGGTACGCGCCTGGCACGATCCGGGCGCTGCGACCCGGCTGCGTGATCGAGTCACGGCGATCGCGGACGACGGCGGACTCGTGCGAGCCGATGCACGCCTGCTCACAGACGCCACGGCCGCGGCGAGCGAGCATGACCTGTCCGCCTATGATGCCGCGTACGTCGCGGCTGCCAGGGCCGCCGATGCCAACCTTGTCAGCTGCGATATCCGCGATCTCGTCTCCCGCGGACTCGCCATCCTCCCGTCCGCCGCCGTCTGAACGATGACGGATCAGCCCTCGAGGCGATACGTCCAGTAGCCTGGCCGGCGCGCTTCATGGGCGTAAGCCAAGACGAACACCTCGCCCGCACGGACGGTGTAAATCAGCTGGTAGGGGAACTTGCCGAGATGCCAGGTCCGAATCACAGGGTCAGTCCGTCGGCCGCGAAATGGCGGTGTTGCGTTTGGCCACTGAAGAATCATTTCTGCGGCAACTTCTGCCTCGTCAGCGAACTCGTCGCCAAGTACCCCATCCTCGATTCCCAAGTAGCGATCGTGGGCATCCAGGAACTCATCACGAGCCTCAGGATGCTCATTCCAGTTGAGCGTCATTGACGACGAGCGGCTGACCGTGCTCGCGCGATCGCTATGGTCTCCCGTCCGCTGACGGTGGTGACCTTGCCGCTCAGCAGTTCGTCGAGCCGTCGCTGGATCGTCTCGTCCCAGGCAGCGTCGATCTCGGCCTGCTCGGATTCGTCGACCTGCTGCAGGGCAAGCGCGGCGATCTCGCGCTCGTCGGCGTCGAGCTCCTTGCCTGCCGCAATGTAGGCCGCCAGTTCGGGGGTCATGCCCCCAGTGTACGCCGCGCTCTCGACATCGGTCAGGAGGCTGTGGGCAACTCGTAGGGAACCACCTGTCGCCTCCCTCCCGCTACTCCCCGTCGAGATAGGGGCTGCCCGCGGTGAGGTTGTCGCCGCGGTTCGGGGCGGGGCGGAACTCGCGCGCGGGGCCGTCGCCGTGGACGGCGCGCACGCGCGCGGCGTGAGTCGGGGCATCCGGGACCTCGGCCGGGCGATCCTTCGCGAGCTCCCGCCGCAGCACCGGCACGACGTCGGCACCCAGGATGTCGATCTGCTCGAGCACGATCTTCAGCGGGAGTCCCGCGTGGTCGATGAGGAACAGCTGACGCTGATAGTCGCCGAACAGGTCGCGCATCCCGGCGTAGCGGTCGATGACCTGCTGCGGAGAGCCGACGGTCAGGGGCGTCATCTCGGCGAAGTCCTCGAGCGAAGGACCGTTGCCGTACACGGGCGCCTTGTCGAAGTAGGGGCGGAACTCGGCCACGGCGTCCTGCGAGCTCGGCCGGATGAACGCCTGCCCGCCCAGGCCCACGATCGCCTGCGCGGGCGTGCCGTGGCCGTAGTGCGCGTAGCGCTCGCGGTACAGGCCGATGAGGTCCTGGTAGTGCTGGGCGGGCCAGAAGATGTTGTTGGCGAAGAAGCCGTCACCGTAGAAGGCGGCCTGCTCGGCGATCTCGGCCGTGCGGATCGAGCCGTGCCAGACGAAGGGCGGGATGCCGTCGAGCGGACGCGGCGTCGAGGTGAATCCCTGAAGCGGCGTGCGGAACTGCCCCTCCCAGTCCACGACGTCCTCGCGCCAGAGCCGGTGCAGCAGCGCGTAGTTCTCGATCGCGAGCGGCAGTCCCTGCCGGATGTCCTGCCCGAACCAGGGATACACCGGGCCGGTGTTGCCGCGCCCGAGCATGAGGTCCATCCGTCCGCCCGAGAGGTGCTGCAGCATCGCATAGTCCTCGGCGATCTTGACCGGGTCGTTCGTGGTGATGAGCGTCGTCGCCGTCGAGAGGATCAGGCGCTCGGTCTGCGCGGCGATCGCCGCCAGAAGGGTCGTCGGCGAAGACGACCAGAACGGCGGGTTGTGGTGCTCGCCGATCGCGAAGACGTCCAGGCCAGCCGCTTCGGCATGCCGGGTGATGGTGACAGCATCCCGGATCTTCTCGGCCTCGCTCGGCGTCTCGCCGGTGACAGGATTGCGCGTGATGTCGCTCACGCTGAAGATCCCGAACTGCATGGCCTGGCTCATGGGGCTCCGATCCTGGGTCGGACGATACAACCAGCGTAGCCACACTCGCATTCCGAGACGGACTCAGGATCGCGAGCGACCCGCCCTGATCAGCGCGGCTCGATCCGCACGCCGCGCACCACGTGCGCGACATAGGCCACAAGCAAGCCGAGCAGCACGAGCTCGGCGGCGATGTAGCCGTAGTGCAGCCAGGACTCCCCCGGGTTTCCGCCTGCGATGACCACGTCGCTGCGGGCCGAGAGCAGAGGCCGGATGACGAGGGACTGCACGGCCGCGACCACCCAGAGCCCGGCGATGAGTGCCAAACCACCGCCGTTCTCGCGCGGGCGGGCGAAGGCGGTGAGCGTGAGGGCGACCAGGAGCACAGCGCCGGCGATCGCGAGCGCGGTGAACACGATCCGTCCGATCCCGAGGCCGAGTGCGGTGGTGATGCCGGTGGCCGTGAACTTCAGCGGTGTCTCGATGAACGACAGCCCGATGACCAGGCCCATCCACAGGGCGGGGATGACGAGACGCAGGGCGAGAACGATCCGGGGCATGCTTCCAAGGTACCGTCGTTCGTGCGGTCGGGAACGACGACGAAGCCACGTCTCACATGAGTCAGTCCGGTCCCTGAGCTCGTCGAGGGGACGCGCGCGCGACACCGGGCGCTTCGACAGGCTCAGCGACCGGTGCGTGGTCGGGAACGACGAAGGCCGCCCCGAGGGACGGCCTTCGCCAGAAATGCGATGATCTCAGCGCCGCAGGCCCAGGCGCTCGATCAGCGAGCGGTACCGCTCGATGTCGATGTCCTGGAGGTAGCCGAGCAGACGACGGCGCTGACCGACGAGCAGGAACAGGCCACGACGCGAGTGGTGGTCGTGCTTGTGCTCCTTGAGGTGCTCGGTGAGGTCCTTGATGCGCTGCGTCAGCATCGCGACCTGCACCTCGGGGGATCCGGTGTCACCGGGGTGCGTCGCGTACTCTTCGATGATCGCCTTCTTGACATCTGCTTCCAGTGCCATGTAATTCGATCCCCTTTCCCTCGTTGCGCGGTGCCCGGCACCTTCTGTGCGAGCTCTCTTTATCCGCGGCCGATCAAACGGCAACCTCAAGAGTCTACCAGTGCCCGGGCGCGGTGCTGAACCAGCCGTGGACCGCGTGCGGTGCCGTCCAGGGCGTTCCTGAGCGACGCAGCCAAGGAACGCGATCGACGCGATAGCCTCGTGGGGTGCAATACAGCATCCGGGTCAAGCCCGGCAGCCGTAAGGGGCCGCTCGTCGAGACCGACGAGCAGGGCGGGCTCGTGGTCTCCGTCACCGAACGCGCGGCAGACGGTGCCGCCAACGCCGGCGTCGTGCGGGCGCTCGCCGCGCACTTCGGCGTCCCGCCATCGCGGGTGCGGATCCTTCGCGGTCACACCGCCCGCATCAAACGGATCGAGGTCGATCCGTGAGCGCCGGGCGAGGGCTCCTCATCGACATCACCCCGCTTAGGACGAGCCCCGCCTTCGCGCGGATGTGGATCGGCACGACACTCGCGGGACTGGGCGGTCAGCTCACCCTCGTGACCGTGATGCTGCACGTCTACACCCTGACCGCGTCGACCTTCGCCGTGTCGATGGTCGCGGTCGCGGGCCTGGTCCCGATGATCCTCGCCGGGCTCTACGGCGGGATGCTCTCGGACGCCTTCGACCGCCGCCGCGTCGCCCTCGTCGCCGCGACGATCACCTTCCTGTCCACCGCTTTGCTGGCAGCCCTCACCTGGGCGCACCTCGAGACGATCTGGTGGCTGTACGTCCTCAGCATCGTCAACACGGTCGGCAGCTCGATCGGGATGACGGCCCGCAGCGCCATCGTGCCCCGGCTCATCCCCCGCGCGCAGCTCGCCGCGGCGTCGGCCCTCGGCGGCGTGACCTTCGGGATCATGGTGATGGTCGGCCCCGCCCTCGCCGGGGTTCTCGTCGCCTGGACCGGGTACGGATGGACCTACACGATCGACGTGCTGCTTATGCTCGCCCTGTTTCTCGGGCTGTGGACCCTGCCCGCGCTCCGGCCCGAGGGGCAGGTCGTGCGGCCGGGCCTGGAATCCCTCGTCGACGGATGGCGGTTCCTGAAGCGCTCGGCGAACATCCGGATGCAGTACGTCCTGGACATCGTCGCGATGACCTTCGGGCAGCCGCTCGTGCTCTTTCCGGCGCTCGGCACGGTCCTCCTCGGCGGCGGTGCCATGACGACGGGCGCGCTCACCGCCGCCGTGGCGGTGGGCACGTTCTTGTCCAGCCTGTTCTCGGGCCGGATCGTGCAGTACCGCTGGCACGGACGCGGGATCGCGCGATCCGTGCAGGCCTACGGCGTGGCGATCGCGGCCTTCGGCGTCGTGCTGCTGTGCGGTCAGTGGTGGCCGGCGGGCGAGCAGACACCGAACCTGGCGCTCATCGTGCTGGCGTGCCTGGCCCTGGCGATCTCCGGTGCGGCCGACAACATCAGCTCGATCTACCGCAACACGATGATGCAGGCCGCGGTGCCCGACGCCATGCGCGGAAGGCTCCAGGGCATCTTCGTCATCGTGGTAGCGGGCGGTCCGCGTGTCGGTGCGCTCTACGCGGGCGTGCTCGCCACCTTCACGACGTTGTGGTTCCCGCCGCTGATCGGCGGGATCCTCGTGGTCGCCCTGGTCGCAGTGGCGGTGCGCGTCGCGCGCGGCTTCCTCACCTACGACGCCGAGGATCCGGTCGCCTGAGGCGCATCGCCACGACGGCGTCCTGCCGAGTGCGGCTCAGGCGACGTCGACGAGGTCGATGATGAAGATCAGGGCCTTGCCCGAGAGGAAGTGCCCGCCGCCCGCCTCGCCGTACGCGAGGTGCGGCGGGATGACCAGTTCGCGGCGTCCGCCGACCTTCATGCCGGGGATGCCATCCTGCCAGCCCTGGATGAGACCGCGCAGCGGAAACTGGATCGTCTCGCCGCGGCTCCACGACGAGTCGAACTCTTCACCGGTGTCGTACTCGACGCCGGCGTAGTGCACGGTGACGGTGGCACCGGGCAGCGCCTCGGCACCATCCCCTTCGATGAGGTCGCGGATGACCAGCTCCGTCGGGGCGGGGCCGGTGGGCGCGTCGAACTCGGGCTTGTCGCGATCAGTCATGCTTCCATCCAAGACGACGCAGCCGCCGCCGTCAACGCGGCGGCGCGCACGAGGGGGTCTTGACAGCGCGCGAGCGGCGAAGCACGATGGAATCAGATCCGCTCAGCGCCCGGGAGACATGCAGGCATCGCCGCAGCACCGGGCGCTGAGTTCTGCAGCGGCAGGGCTCAATGCGCACCGCGCGTTGAGCCCTGGGCGCAGCAGGGTTGAGCGAGCCGCAGGCGAGCCGAAACCCCGGCAAGCCCCTTGCCAGCATGCGACAACGTTTCGTCTCCGCGCCTGCGGCGCTACGCTCAACGACCGGCTACCGCGGCTAGTACGCCAGCAACGCCGCTCGCGCCGCGGTCGTACGAGCCAGCAGCACCCGCTCCTCTTCGGCGGCCTGCGCGTCACGCCCGGTGATCACCCGCTGCCGCGCGGCGGCGAGCGCGGTGGCATCCTTGATGAACCCGCGCATGATCGCCGTGCGGTTGCCGTGCAGGCCCGCGGCCCAGGTGAGCCCGCCCCGGCGGCCGGGACCGGTCGCGAGCATCGTCACCTCTTCGGGCGTGAACCAGCCGGCCTGCGCGTACTCGCCGAGTCGTTCGCGGGTGAGCCGTGCCTCTTCCCGCCGGAGTGCCACGATCGCGAGGATGAACCCGATGAATAGCGGCACCTGCAGCAAGAAGTACAGCACGAAGAAGTCGGCATAGTAGGCCGAGCCGTTCCAGAAGGCGTGCAAGAAGATGGCCCCGAGAAGTCCCAGCAGACCCAGCCGGAACGCCTGCCCGACGCTGGCTCCGCGACGGGCGGCGAGGCCGATGCAGTATCCGGTCAGTGCCGTGAACATCGCGTGCGCGAAGGGCGAGAGTATCGCCCGCATGAAGAAGGTGATCGTGAGCCCTGCGCCCCCGCCCTCGATGAGGCTCGCTGCGAAGTAGAGGATGTTCTCGGTGAAGGCGAAACCCGCCCCCACGAGCGCCCCATAGACCACTCCGTCGACCGGGCCGTCGAAGGCGCGGCGCGCGATCACGAAGACCAGGAAGACTCCCAGGCCCTTGGCGATCTCTTCCACGACCGGCGCCTGCACGACGAGCGACATGCCCTCGGACATCTCCCCCATCATCATGGCAAGTCCGAGACCGGCCAGCAGGGTGAGGCCGACCGCAGCGATCGCTCCCCACGCCAGGGCGAAGGCGACGAGGCGACGCGGTTCGGGCTCCCAGCGATCGATATAGTGCACGCCCGCGAGCACGATCCCCAGCGGGATCATCGCCAGCACGAGTCCCACCGCCGCGGCGGCGGGGCCGAGCGCGAGCAAGAAGTAGCCGATGAGCCCGAGCAAGACGAATCCCATCACCCCGAACAGCCATGCCAGCGTGGTCATCCTGGCATGGACCGGGGCGTTCGGCACCGTTGCGGGGATGTGAGCGACGGTCGCGGGAGGCTGGGCAAGGGGTGCGGCGTACGTCGGCTGCGCCAGTGCAGAGGAGAACTCCCTTTGTGAGGGGTTCGCGGCCGGGCCGGCGGGATGAGGATAGGTCATGCCGTAGAGCCTAGAGGGTCACCGCCCCGGATCGCATCCGGACATGTCGCTGCCTCGCGCGCCCCGGCGGCGGCGCTCCGACCGCCTCCTGAGACGCGACGGGACCTCGCGGGGAAAGTTCGCACCTACCCGGTGAGCGCCGCGCGTGCCGCACCGACGCGCGTCAGCAGCTCGCGCTCTGCTTCAGCAGCCTGCGGGTCGCGCCCGGTGATGATCCGTTGCCGCGCGGCAGCGAGCGCGGTGGCATCCTTGATCAGCTGACGCATCACCGCCGTGCGGTTGCCCGGCAGGCTCGCCGCCCAGGCGAGCCCGCCCTTGCGACCGGGGCCGGTGGCGAGCATCGTGACCTCTTCGGGCGTGAACCAGCCGACGGACGCATAGTCACTGAGTCGCTCGTGAGTGAGCCGTGCCTCTTCGCGGCGGAGTGCAAGAATCCCCAGGATGTACGCGAAGAACAGTGGCACCTGCAGCACGAAGTACAGCAGAAGGAAATCGGTGGAGCTGGACGTGGCATTCCAGAAGGCGTGCAGGCAGATCGCCCCGAGAAGCCCCCACAGACCCATGGTGAACGCCTGCCCGACGCTCGCCCCGCGACGCGCGGCCAAGCCGATGCAGTATCCGGTCACCGCTGTGAACATCACATGCGCGAAGGGCGAAAGGATCGCCCGCCCGACGAAGGTGACTGCGAGCCCCTCCTCGCCGTGCAGGGCCAGGGCCTCCGCGAAGTACTGGATGTTCTCGGTGTACGCGAAGCCGGCTCCGATGAGCGCTCCGTAAACCACCCCGTCTACCGGACCGTCGAAAGCACGGCGCGCGATCACGAAGATGAGAAAGACGCCCAGGCCCTTGGCGATCTCCTCCACGATCGGTGCCTGCACGATCGCGAAGAAAGGATCCGGGAGCCTCACGATCATGCTCGCCAGAATGGCGATGCTGAACGAGGCGATCGCTCCCCATGCCAGGGCGAAGGCGACCAGACGCCGCGGTTCGGGCTCCCAACGATCGATGTAGAACACTCCCGCCAGAACGATCCCCAGCGGCAGCATCGCCACCAGGAGTCCCACGGCGGGGGCCGCGGGGCCGAACGCCAGCAGGAAGTAGCCGATGATCAGGAGCACGAAGAAACCCATCGCACCGAAAAACCACACGAGCGCTGTTCCGCCGACCTGTGGCGCTGCCTTCGGCGTCGTGGGGGGAAGGTGCGCGACATTCGCCTGAGGCTCAGCGACGGACGCGGCGTGGGTCGGCTGGGCCAGCGCCGAAGGGAAGACCGTTGTCACGGGGTGCACGGCCGGGCCGGTGGGGTGCGGATTGGTCATGCCGAAGAGTCTAGAGTTCCCGCGCCCCGCCCCGCATCAGGAAATTCCACTCCCCCGCGCGCACCGGTAGCGTAGAAGCCATGCGCTTTGCCCACCTGTTGCGACCCGACGCGACGCCTCCGCTCCTGGCCGTGATCGACCAGAGCGAGGCGATCCTGGTCGCCGACCTCGTCGACGAGGCGCCGGCGACGCTGGGGGCGCTCATCGCGGCGGGCGAGGCCGGCCTCGACGACGTGCGCACGGCACTCGCGCACAAAGACGCGCCGCGGCATCCCGTCGAGGGGTTCTCCTTCGCATCGGCCGTGCTCGACCCGCCCGTCGTCCTCGCCGTGGGTCTGAACTACGCCGCGCACTCGAGCGAGCTGGGCCTGAAGACCGACGCCGCACCCACCGTCTTCACGCTGTGGCCGAACTCGCTGACCGGCCACGAGGGCACAACCTCATGGCCGCGCGCGCTCAGCGAGGCGGTGGACTACGAGGCCGAGCTCGGCGTCATCATCGGCCGCCCGGCGCGCGATGTCGAACGCGGAGCCGCTCTGGGCCACGTCTGGGGCTACACCGTGGTCAACGACATCACGGCCCGCAACATCCAGTTCGCCGAGGCGCAGTGGTCGCGGTGCAAGTCCTTCGACGGCTTCACACCGACCGGTCCCGTGGTCGTCACCGCCGACGAGATCCCGGATCCGCAGGAGCTGCACATCTGGACGGTCGTCGATGGCCACACCGTCCAGGACGCCTCGACGAACCAGATGGCGCGCACAGTCGCCGACCTGATCGCGCACCTCTCGCAGTCGATCACCCTGTTGCCGGGAACCCTCATCTCCACGGGGAGCCCGGGCGGCGCGGGCTACTCCCGCGAGCCGCAGATCTTCCTGCGCGACCGCTCCACGGTCACGGTCGGCATCGACGGCATCGGCGAGCTGACCACGCACTGCCGCATCCTGGATTGACGCGGCGCGGCTCAGACCTCGAGGTCCTCCGCCGCCACGACCGGGATCGACGTGGTCGCAGCCTCGAGCCCCGAGAGCCGCGCCGGCGAGAGCTGCTTCTCGACCTCTTCGCGGTCCATGAGCCCCGCCTCGACGACGAGATCGGCGATGTTGTGGCCGGTGAGCAGGGCCGTCTTTGCCAGAGCCGCGGATGCCGCGTAGCCGATGAAGGGCGTCAGCGCCGTCACGACGCCCACCGATGAGCCCACCATCGCACCCAGCCGATCGATGTTCGCGGTGATGCCGTCGATGCAGTTCACCCGCAGGGTCCACATCGCCTGGCGCATCCAGGTGATCGACTGGAAGATCGAGTGCGCGATCACCGGCTCGAAGGCGTTGAGCTGAAGCTGACCGGCCTCGACGGCCATCGTCACCGTCATGTCCGCCCCGACCACCGAGAAGGCGACCTGGTTGACGACCTCGGGGATGACGGGGTTGACCTTGCCGGGCATGATGGACGAACCCGCCTGCTGGGCCGGCAGGTTGATCTCGCCCAGGCCCGCCTGCGGGCCGGAGGAGAGCAGTCGCAGGTCGTTGCAGATCTTCGAGAGCTTGACGGCGTTGCGCTTGAGCGAGGATGAGAACGACATGAAGGCACCCGTGTCGCTCGTGGACTCCACGAGGTCGGTGGCGGTCTCCAGGGCCAGCCCCGTGATCTCGCGCAGGTGCTTGATGACCGCGGCCGCGTAGTCGGGGTGCGTGGTGATGCCGGTGCCGATGGCGGTCGCGCCCATGTTCACCTCGAACATCAGCGAGGCGTTCTCCTTCAGCCGGTCATAGTCCTCGCCCATGGTGGTCGCGAAGCCGTGGAACTCCTGTCCGAGGGTCATCGGCACGGCATCCTGCATCTGCGTGCGCCCGACCTTGAGCACCTCGCGGAACTCCGCGGCCTTCACCAGGAAGGACTTGCGCAGCAGGTCCAGTTCCTCCAGCAGCGAGCGCAGGGTCAGCGACAGGCCGATCTTGATCGCGGTCGGGTAGACGTCATTGGTGGACTGGCTGCGGTTGGTGTGGTCGATCGGCGAGAGGAACTCGTAGTCGCCCTTCTCGCGTCCGGCCATCTCGAGGGCGATGTTGGTGATCACCTCGTTGGCGTTCATGTTCGTCGAGGTGCCGGCGCCGCCCTGGATGACGCCGACCACGAACTGGTCGTGGAACTCGCCGTCGATCACCCGCTGCGAGGCCCGGTCGATGAGGTCCGCATGCTCTGCATCCAGCACGCCGATCTCTTTGTTGGCGCGGGCGCTGGCCTGCTTGACCATGGCCAGGCCCCGCACGAGATCGGGATACACCGAGATCGGGCGTTTGGTGATCGGGAAGTTCGCCTCGGCGCGAGCGGTGTGCACCCCCCAGTAGGCGTCGGCGGGGATCTCCATGCTCCCGAGGGAGTCGGTTTCGATCCGGGTGGCGGCAGACGAATCCGAGGCCATCTCACATCCTTGTGTTCGGGGGTGCGGGAACAGACTTGTCTATCCTATGCCCCGATCAGGCTTGCGCGAGAAGGCCTCGAGTCTTTCGGCCGGTGCCATCGCAGCCATCCGTTCGGTCCACTCGGCGGTGAAGAAATCCCCCGTCTCAGCCTCGACCACCGGCACCGTCGTGTGCGTGATCGTGTCGGCGTAGACGTGCACCAAGCCGAACGACTGCGCCGCATCCATCCCGTTCACCTCGGTGGCGGGCCGGGCGAGGTTCATCGTGTAGCAGCTCGCGGATGCCACGTGCACCGGGATGCCCGCAAAGACGCCGTGCGCGCTGAAGTGCAAGTGCCCGGCGAGGATGCCACGAACGTCGCTGTCCGCGAGCACCGCGGCGAAGGCATCCTGGTTCTGCAACTCGAGGATGCCGAACAACGGCACGTGGCACGGCAGCGGCGGATGGTGCAGGGCCAGCAGCGTGCCGTGCGGGGCGGGGGTCGCCAGCTCGGCGGCGAGCCAGTCGAGTTGCGCGGCATCGAGGTTGCCATGATGCCAGCCGGGAATGCTCGTGTCCAGGGCGATCAGACGCAGGCCCCCGAGATCCCACATGCCCGTGACGGGGTCTTCGGTGGGATCCAGCCCCAGCAGCTCGGCGCGCAGCGCGGCGCGCTCGTCGTGGTTGCCGGCGACCCAGATCAGCGGTGCGCCGAGCTGAGCGGCGACGGGTTCGAGCATGCCCTTGAGCCTGCGATAGGCATCGGGCTCGCCGAGGTCGGCGAGGTCGCCGGTGATCACGATGGCATCCGGTTCCGGCGCGGCGGCGGTCATCGCTGCGAGCATTCGCTCGAAATTGCGCTCGACGTCGAACCTGCCGCCCAACCGCGCACCACCGGCGAGGAAGTGCGGATCGCTCAGGTGCACGATCGTGTGCGAGGCGGGGGCGTGACCGCCGAAGGCGTATCGCTCGGACATGCCTTCAGCCTAAGGGGTGTCCCCGACGCCGAGAGGGCGTGACCCCGACGCTCAGAACTTCCACACCAGGAGCACGATGCCCGTGATCACCGCGAGCGCACAGACCGCGAAGCAGGCGCAGGCACCCACCAGCGCGATGCGCTTCTGCCGCCGCGTCAGCGGGCTCTTCTTCGCGGCCTTGGCCGCCGCCTTCATGGCGCGCCTGGCCTCTTTCGGCGTGATCACCGTGATGGCATCGGTGAACTCCGCAGGACTGACCACCGGCGCGTGACCGCTGCGCACGAGCAAGCGCACACCCAGGGCGTAGAAGGTCACAACCGCGCCGGCACCGATGATGGCGGTGAGGAAGACCTGGACGAAGGCGATCCAATCGATCTTCATTCGGCACCATCCTTCACGGACTCAGCCTCGGTGATCGTCGCGATCTCACCGGTCCGCGCGGCCTTTCTGGCGCTGCGCTCCTCGGCGGCCTTCTTGGCTTTGGCTGCCTTTCGCCGGCGCTCGGCCTCGGCCTTTCTGGCCTTCTTCGCCTTCATACGTTTGCGCTCGGCCTCGGCCTCACGGGCGCGGATCATGCGCTCCTGGCGCTTGGTGGGCGGCGGTGAGGCGGGCACCGCCACGGCGGTCGCGGACTCGGCGACATCGTGCATGGCGTTAGCGGCGGTGACCTCGTTGCGCTTGGAGTACCAGAACAGCCCGACGATGATCACGATCGCGAGGAATGCGCCGATCCACACCCCCCAGATCCCGAGCCAGACCACCAGCAGTGCTGCCCCCGCGCCGACGGCACCGGCGGCCGGCAGCGTGAACAGCCAGCCCAAGGCGATGCGCCCCGCCGTGCGCCAGCGCACCACGGCACCGCGCCGGCCGAGGCCCGAGCCGATCACCGAGCCCGAGGCGACCTGAGTGGTCGAGAGCGCAAAGCCCAGCGCCGAGGAGGCGAGGATCGTCGCAGCGGTCGACGCCTCGGCAGAGAAGCCCTGCGCGGGCTTGATGTCGGTGAGGCCCTTGCCGAGGGTGCGGATGATCCGCCAGCCGCCGAGGTAGGTGCCCAGGGCGATCGTCACCGCGCAGGCCACGATCACCCAGAACTCCGGCTCATGGTGCGCGGCATTCTGCCAGCCGACGGAGATCAGCGCGAGGGTGATGACGCCCATCGTCTTCTGCGCGTCGTTCGTGCCGTGGGCGAGGGCGACGAGCGACGAGGTGAAGATCTGGCCCCAGCGGAACCCGTCGCGCCCGTCGGGTCTGTCGTCGTAGCGACGGGTCACCCCGTAGGCGATCTTGGTCACCGTGAAGGCGATGATGCCCGCGGTGAGCGGGGCGATGAGCGCCGGCAGGATGACCTTCGACAGCACGACCCCGAAGTCGATCCCCGTCATCCCGACGCCCACGAGCGTGGCACCGATCAGACCACCGAACAGCGCGTGCGAAGAACTGGAGGGCAGGCCCAGCAGCCAGGTGAGCATGTTCCAGGTGATCGCGCCGATGAGTCCCGCGAAGATCAGGGCCGGGAAGATCTCGGTGCCGATGAGTCCTTCTTCGTTGATCATCCCGCCCGAGATGGTCTTGGCCACCTCAACGGACAGAAAGGCGCCGACGAGGTTCAGGATCGCGGCCAGCAGCACCGCGACCTTGGGTTTCAGGGCACCCGTGGCGATGGGGGTAGCCATCGCGTTCGCGGTGTCATGGAAGCCGTTCGTGAAGTCGAAGAACAGCGCCAGTGCGATCACCAGCAGGACGATGAGGGCTGCGGTTTCCACCATTCGCTTTCGGTCGTGAGTGTCAGCTGAGAGGTGTCGACGTGATCGACGTGGCGAACGAAGTGTTCACCGTGGGTTCGTATCCCGTTTACCGGCCCAGAAAGAGTGTCGCATCGCAGTCAGTCAGCGCGCAACTCGACCTGCACTACCGTGGAGACGTGACCGCACAGAGCCCTGCCGCCCCCCGCGCCGCCCGCCGCCCGCACACCCGCTCCCACCACGGCGACGAGGTGAACGATCCCTACGAGTGGCTGCGCGCCAAAGAAGATCCCGAAGTCATCGCTCACCTCGAAGCCGAGAACGCCTACACCGAGGCGCGCACCTCGCACCTCGCGGGTCTGCGCGAGCGGATCTTCGGTGAGATCAAGGCGCACACGCAAGAGACCGATCTGTCAGTGCCGGTCCGCCGCGGTGACTGGTGGCACTACAGCCGGGTCGTCGAGAACGCCCAGTACGCGCTGCACTGCCGCGTTGCGGCATCCGGCGACGACTGGGAGCCGCCCGTGCTGGAACCGGGCGTTCCGGTGCCGGGTGAAGTGATCCTGCTCGACGGCAACACCGAGGCCGAGGGGCACGAGTTCTTCTCGCTCGGTGCCTTCGACACCACGGATGACGGCGCGCTGCTGCTCTGGTCGACCGATGTCACCGGCGATGAGCGCTACACGATTCGAGTGCGCGATCTTGTCAGCGGAGAGCGGATCGGCGACGAGATCGAGAACACCGGAGGTGCCTTCTTCACCCCCGGCGGCACCGGGATCGTCTACACCCGGCTGGATGAGACCTGGCGGCCCGACTCGGTCTGGCTGCATCGGCTGGGCACCCCGGTCGCAGACGACGAGCAGCTCTTCCACGAACCCGACGAGCGGTTCTGGCTGGGCGCGGGAATCACGCGCAGTCGCCGTTTCATCCTGATCAGCGCGGGATCCAACATCACTTCCGAGACGCACCTCATCGACGCGACCGACCCGGCCTCGCCCCCGCGCGTGGTCTGGCGGCGGCGCGACGGAGTCGAGTACGGCGTCGATCACGCGGTCGTGGGCGGCGAGGACCGGCTCTTCATCCTGCACAACGACGGGGCGCTCGACTTCGAGCTGGTGAGCGTGGCGGCAAACGACCCGGGCGGCGAGCGCCGCGTCATCCTGCCGCACACCCCCGGTCGGCGTTTAGAGGGCATCGACTGCTTCCGCGATCTCGCCGCCGTCGAGTACCGCCGTGAAGGGCTCAGTCGCCTCGGGCTGCTCGACTACGCCACCGGCACGGTGGACGAGATCGCTTTCGACGAGCCGCTGTACTCGGTGGGCGCGAGCGGGAATCCCGAGTGGGCCAGCCCCTACCTTCGGCTCGGCTACGGATCATTCGTCACGCCCGCGAGCGTCTACGAGCTGGATCTGGCCACCCGCGAGCTCCTGCTGCGCAAGCAGCACGCGGTGCTCGGCGGCTACGACCCGGCCGACTACGCGCAGGCGCGCGAGTGGGCGACCGCCCCGGACGGCACCCGCGTGCCAATCTCGCTGGTCTGGAAGCGCTCTTTCGGCGAGCCCGGCGACGCGCCCCGGCCCCTGCACCTCTACGGATACGGCTCCTACGAGATCACGATCGACCCGGCCCTGTCGATCCCGCGCCTGTCCGAACTCGATCGCGGTGTCGTCTTCGCCGTCGCCCATGTGCGCGGCGGCGGCGAGATGGGCCGCGCCTGGTACGAAGACGGCAAGCTCGCGCGCAAACGCAATACTTTCACCGACTTCGTGGCCTGCGCGCGGCATCTCATCGAGGCCGGGATCACGGCCCCCGACCGGCTGGTCGCCGAGGGCGGCAGCGCCGGAGGGCTGCTCATGGGTGCGGTGGCGAACCTCGCCCCGGAGCTGTTCGCGGGAATCCTCGCGAACGTGGCCTTCGTGGACGCGCTGACGAGCATCCTGGACCCCTCGCTCCCCCTCACAGTCATCGAGTGGGATGAGTGGGGCGACCCCCTGCACGATGCCGAGGCCTACGCCTATATCAAGTCCTACGCGCCCTATGAGAACGTGCGCGAGGATGCCGCCTACCCGCGCATCCTCGCGCCGACATCGCTCAACGACACCCGCGTGCTGTATGTCGAGCCCGCGAAGTGGGTGGCCCGGCTGCGGGATGCCGGGGCCTCGGATGTGCTGCTGAAGTGTGAGATGGTCGCCGGGCACGGCGGCGTGAGCGGACGGTACAACTCCTGGCGCGAGCGCGCCTTCGAGCTGGCGTGGCTGCTGGACGTGCTGGGGCTGGCCGGTTGAGCCCGAATCGGTCGCTGAGCCTGTCGAAGCGCCCGGAACCGTAGGTCTAGTCCCTTCGACAGGCTCAGGGACCGATGCCCCGGAACGAGCCTCATCCGAAGAGCGCTGCGGCCTCCTCGAAGCGGTGCAGCGGCACGGTGTTCAGGCCCCCCAGGGCCTCGGCGAAGGGGACGCGGACGATGTCGGTGCCGCGCAGCGCGACCATCTGCCCCCAGGCGGCGCCGACGACCGCGTCGGCGGCGTGCAGGCCCAGGCGCGTGGCAAGCACCCGGTCAAAGCCCGAGGGCGATCCCCCGCGCTGGATGTGGCCGAGCACCGTCGCGCGCGTCTCGATCCCGGTCATCCGCTCGATCTCCGGGGCGATCACCCCGCCGATGCCGCCCAGGCGCGGCCGGTTGAAGGCGTCCAGCCCCTTGTCGCTGTAGGCCTGGTCCATGCCGGTGAGCATGAAGCCCTCGGACACCACGACCAGCGGCGCGCGCCCGCGCTCGTTGGCGTGGGTGACGTAGCCGCAGATGTCCTCCAGCGACATCGGCACCTCGGGGATGCAGATGACGTGGGCCCCCGCGGCCATGCCCGCGTGCAGCGCGATCCAGCCGACGTGGCGGCCCATGACCTCGGCGACCATGCAGCGCTGGTGCGAGTCGCCCGTCGTGCGCAGACGATCCATCGCATCGGTCGCGATGTTCACGGCGGTGTCGAAGCCGAACGAGTAGTCCGTCGCGCGCAGGTCGTTGTCGATCGTCTTGGGCACGCCGACGACGTTGATGCCGTCCTCCGACAAGCGGTCCGAGGCGGCG
>CAZHML010000043.1:3836-20593 GCA_964533745.1 uncultured Microbacterium sp. | reverse complement strand
CGCCGCTTCGAGCTGCACGGCGTGGAGCGGGGCGTGAGCGTCTACGATGATCCGCCCTCCACCCGCCACCGTGCGCGCCGCTTCGAGAGCCGCCCGCACCTCGGTCGGGTGGTGGGCGTAGTCATCGTAGACGCTCACGCCCCGCTCCACGCCGTGCAGCTCGAAGCGGCGGACGGTTCCCGCGAAAGCCTGCACGGCACCGGCTGCGGATGCGAGGTCATGACCGAGCGCGATCAGCGTGGCCACCGCTCCGGCGGCGTTGATCGCATTGTGCGCGCCGGGGACGGCGAGACGGATATCCGCGCTCTCACCCCGGAAGTGCAGGGTCGCCGACACAGGCCCCCGCGTATCGATATCGCTCACGCGCAGATCAGCATCCTCCGCGACGCCGAAAGTGAGCACCTCGGGGTGCGAGATCGCACGGCGCACGCGCTGGGCACCCGGATCGTCGGCCGAGATCACCACGGCTTCGCGGGCCGCATCGGCGAAGCGCACGAAAGCGTCGAAGAAGGCGTCGTCGGAGCCGTAGTGGTCCAGGTGGTCGGGATCGACGTTCGTGATGAGCACGATCGAGGAGTCGTACAGCTCGAAGGTGCCGTCGGATTCATCCGCCTCGATGACGAAGAGGTCGTCGGTGCCCGGGCCGCTGGAGGCGTCCGTGCCCGCGATCACGCCGCCGCTGACGAAGTGCGGGTCGGTGCCGAGCCCGCGCAGGGCCGTGACCAGCATCCCGGTCGAGGTCGTCTTGCCATGGGCACCAGCCACCGAGACCAGACGACGGCCGCCGATCAGCCAGTACAGCGCCTGAGACCGGTGGATGACCGCGAGCCTGCGCTGCGTGGCCGTCACGTACTCGGGGTTGTCCGGCCAGATGGCACCGGTGTGCACGACCGTATCGGCGTCGCCGATATGGGCCGCGTCGTGGCCCACGAAGACCGTGGCGCCCGCCGCCTCGAGCGCTCGCAGCGCCGCGCTGTCGGAGCGATCCGAGCCCGAGACACGGATGCCGACATCCAGGAACATCCGCGCGAGCCCGCTCATCCCCGAACCGCCGATGCCGATGAAATGCGCGGCGGAGATGGTCTCGGGGATCGGCAGTGAGAGGTCGGGTCTGATCATGGCGTGCCCAGTTTAGTTGCCGCTTTCTCGGCCGCCGCGGGGCGCGCCGACCGCTCGTTCAGGAGCGCCCCGCGAGGGCGCGGTCGAGCTGTGCGACGACGTTCTCGGTGCCCGAGCGGATGCCGATACCTGCCGCCGCCGCGGTCATGCCCCGGAGCCTGCCCGCATCGCGCAGCAGTGGTACGACCCGCTCGCGCACGGCCATGGCGTCGAAAAAGGCGTCGTCGATGAGAAGGGCCGCGCCCGCCTGGACCGATGATGCCGCATTGAGCCGCTGCTCGCCGTTGCCGACCGCGTAGGGCACGTAGACGGCCGGAAGGCCCAGCGCCGAGATCTCGCTCACGGTCGCTGACCCCGCACGCGAGAGCACGAGGTCCGCGAGTGCGAAGGCGAGATCCATCCGATCGATATAAGGACGCACGCTGTACCCGGGGACACCGGGATCGGTGCCCTCTTTGCCATCGCCCGTCGCGTGCAGCAACTGCCATCCGGAATCCAGAACGTCCTGCCAGGAACCGGCGAGGGCGTCATTCAGGCGCAGCGCCCCCTGCGACCCGCCGAAGACCAGCAGCACCGGTCTGGCGGGATCGAGACCGAAGAAGCGGGCGGCCTCGTCGCGCAGCGCCGCGCGATCCAGACTCACGATCTCCGCGCGCAGCGGCATCCCGACGACCTCACCGCGTTGCAGCGGCGTCCCCGGAAAAGTGATCCCGACGGCCGCGGCGCGCCGCGCGCCAAGCCGGTTCGCCAGGCCGGGCCGGGCGTTCGCCTCGTGCACGACGAAGGGCACCCCCTCGCGGCTCGCCGCGGAGTAGGCGGGTGCCGAGGCGTAGCCGCCGAATCCGGCGACCACATCCACGCCGCGCTCGCGGATGTGCGCCCGCGCCTGGGCGATCGCACGTCGGAAGCTCGCGGGAAAGACCAGCGCCCGGCGGCCCGGCCGCCGTGGAAACGGCACCTTGTCGACGGTGAGCAGCTCGTAGCCGCGCTCGGGGACGAGCCGGGACTCGAGCCCCTCGCGGGTGCCCAGCACGAGCACCTCGTCGCCGGCGTTTCGCGACCGCAGAGCATCGGCGACCGCGAGCAGCGGGTTCACATGCCCGGCGGTTCCGCCGCCGGCGAGGAGATAAGTCGTCACGCCGCGACTTTACCGCTCGGTGCTTCGGGAAGCCTGCGCGCGAAAGAGAGCAGCACGCCGCTGGCCAGCAGCACGGCGATCAGAGCCGTCCCGCCCTGCGACATGAACGGCAATGGCACACCCAGAACGGGGAAGATCCGCAGCACCACGCCGATGTTGATGATCGCCTGACCGATGACCCAGACCGCGATGCCGCCGGCGGCGACGCGAATGAAGGGGTCACGCGTCTTGCGGACGATGTGGAAGGCGCCGATGGCGTAGACGGTGAACAGGCCCAGCACGACCAGGCACCCGATGAGCCCCAGTTCCTCGCCGACGATCGCGAAGATGTAGTCGTTGGCAGCCGCCGGGAGCCAGTCGTACTTCTCCTTCGAGTTGCCCAGCCCCACCCCGAAGATCCCGCCGCCGGCCAGGCCCCAGATGCCGTGCGTGGCCTGGAAGCACTCGCGGTAGTAGTCGCACTCCTCGCTGAACAGGTCCTGGATGCGGCGCATCCGGTTCTCACTGGTGAGGGCGTAGAAGGCCAACGCCAGCGCGCCGAGCAGGAACGGCAGGATGAACAGGCGCAGCTTCACACCCGAGAAGAACAGACAGGCCAGCACGATCAGGACGAGCACGAGCGCCGTGCCGAGGTCGTGACCGCCGATCACGAGGCCGACCACGAGCGCCGAGACCGGCACGACCGGGATGAACACGTGCTTCCAGTCCGACAGCAGGGATCGCTTGCGCAGCAGCACGTAGGCGATCCAGAGCGCGATCGAGAGCTTCATCAGCTCTGAGGGCTGAATCGTGAAACCGCCGATGCCGATCCAGTTGCGGTTGCCGCCCGAGCTCACCCCGAGCTGCGGGACGAAGACCAGCAGCTGCAGCAGGATCGAGAGGGTCAGCGCGGGCCAGGCGAGCTTGTGGAACAGCTCCGGGGGAAAGCGGCTCACCAGCAGCATCAGCGGGATGCCGATGATCGCGTAGGCACCCTGCTTGAGCGCCCCGTCCAGCGGGCCTACGGCGGTGGCGCTGGTCGCCGAGAGCACCATGATGACCCCGAACACCGTCAAGAGGAAGGCGGTCGAGGCGATGAGCAGAAACTCCACCGGCACGGGCTTGAACAGGCGTCCGAGCGAGACGCGGGCGGCGAAGCCGCGCGGTGCGGTGCCAGAGGGTGCGGCGTGAGGGGTCGCGGTGTCAGCGGGCGTCTGGGCCGTCTGCCTCATCCGGTCCCCCGATCCACTCGCGCACCGCCTCGGCGAAGCGGTGGCCACGATCCTCGTAGCTGAGGAACTGGTCGAAGGATGCCGCGGCGGGGGCGAGCAGGACGATGCCTCCGTCAGGGACGATCCCGGCAGCCAGTTCGACGACACGGGTCATGACTTCTCCAGTGTCGGCAGTGTCCACCTCGAAGACCGGCACCGCCGGGGCGTGTCGCCGGAATGCCTCGCGCAGCCCCGCGCGCTCCACGCCGATCAGGATCGCTGCGCGCAGGCGCGGAGCCGCCTGCGCGACGAGTCCGGAGATGTCGACGCCCTTGAGGTCGCCGCCGACCACCCACACCGCCTGCGGGTATGCGCGCAGCGAAGAGGCCGCCGCGTGCGCGTTCGTCGCCTTCGAGTCGTCGATCCAGACGATGCCGGCGTGCCGGGCGACGACCTCTGCGCGGTGCGGGTCCAGGCGGAAGCTCTCCAGCGCCGCCGAGATCGCCTCGGGAGCGGCGTCGAGCGAGCGCGCCAGGGCGCTCGCGGCGAGGATGTTCTGCACGACGTGTGGTGCGGCCAGATCCCGTGCTTCAAGCTCATCGATGGTGGCCAGCTCCAGCGCGCGCTCGGCGCGGTCGTCGAGAAAGGCGCGGTCCACGAGGATGCCGTCGACCACGCCGAAATCGCTCGGTCCGGGGCTCCCGAGGTCGAAGCCGATCGCCCGGGCGCCCTCGATGACATCCGCATCCTCGACCATGCCGCGCGTCGCGAGATCGGCCTTGTTGTAGACGCAGGCGATGCGCGTGTTGCGGTAGACCACCGCCTTCGCATCGCGGTACGCCTCGGCGGAGCCGTGCCAGACGAAGTGGTCGGCGGCGAGATTCAGGCAGACGGCGGCGTGCGGCACGACCTGCCCCTCCGGCGCGCTCAGGGACTGGTACCAGAGCTGGTGGCTGGACATCTCGACCACGAGCACGTCGAAACCGCCGGGGTCGCGGACGGGGTCGAGGACGGGGGCGCCGATGTTGCCGCAGGGCGCGGCGCGCAGTCCCGCCTCGCGGAGCATGGAGGCTGCCAGCCGCGTGGTGGTGGTCTTGCCGTTGGTACCGGTGACGAGCACCCAGTCGGCGGGGGTGCCGTCGGCGCGCAGCACCTTGTCGCGCACGCGCCAGGCGAGTTCCACATCCCCCCAGAGCGGGATCCCCTCATCGCGCACCCAGGCGATGACCGGATGGTGCGGCGCGAAGCCGGGCGAGGCGATCACGACCTCGGGCGCGAAATCACGCAGGGCCTCGGGGACCTCGTCCAGAGGGTCGATCTGAAGCCGGGCACCGATCAGCGGCACGAGCGTGCGGTACTCCTCGCTGGCGCTCTCACTCAGCAGGAACACCTCCGCGCCGAGCTCCGCAAGGGTGTCGGCCACCGAGAATCCGGTCATCGAGAGCCCGAGGACGGCAACGCGCAGCCCCGACCAGTCCGCGTGCCAGCTGGTCAGGGCCGCCAGCCGCTCGGCACTCACAGGCGGATCAGCCATTCCACGTAGAACAGGCCGATCGCCGTGACCGCCAGCATCGCCGCGACGATCCACAGGCGCACGACGATCGTGATCTCGGGCCAGCCGCGCATCTCGAGGTGGTGGTGGAACGGGCTGCTGAGGAAAAGCCGCTTACCGCGAGTGATCTTGAAGTAGGCCCGCTGCACGATCACCGAGCCCGGGGCGAGCACGAAGATGCCGCCGACGATCAGGAGCAGCAGCTCGCTGCGGGTGAGGATCGCCATCGCGGCCACGACGCCGCCGATCGCCATCGAGCCGACATCCCCCATGAACACCTTCGCCTTGGGCGCGTTCCACCACAGGAACCCGATGAGCGCCGAGGCGAAGGCGGCGGCGATGGTCGCGAGCGAGAGGGGTTCGCGCACCTCGTAGCAGGCGGCGATGACCGCTTCGTCGAGGGCCTCGCTGTAGCAGGACTGCTTGAACTTCCAGAAGGCGATCAGGCTGTAGGCGCCCACGACGAAGATGCCCGCACCGGTGGCGAGGCCATCCAGCCCATCGCTGATGTTCGCACCGTTGGAGGTGGCGATCCCGATGAACGACAGCCACAGCAGATACAGCGCCCAGGCGAGGATCGGCGTGAGCGCGAAGAACCACAGACCCGGGATGTCGCGGAACAACGAGATGGCACCGCTGGCGGGGGTCTCGCCGGCCTCATTGGGGAAGTTCAGCGCCACGATCCCGAACGGTACGATCACGAGCAACTGACCGAGGATCTTCCGCCAGCCCGAGAGGCCCAGGCTCTGCTGCATCCGGACCTTCAGCAGATCGTCGATGAAGCCGACGATGCCGAAACCCACCATGAGCCAGATCACCAGCAGCGCGGACAGCGACAGGGTTCCGCCGCCGGCGATCAAGCCGGCGAAGTAGCCGACGAGAGTCCCGGCGATGAAGATGGTGCCGCCCATCGTGGGCGTTCCGCGCTTGGCGGCATGGCTCGGGTTGCCGATCGACTCGGGGGTGCGGATCACCTGCCCCCAGCCCCACTTGCGAAACAGCCGCAAGAACACCGGTGTGAGAAAGAGGGTGAACGAGAGCGATATCGCCGACGCCATCAGGAGTGATCTCACGAGAACGATTCTCCCAGACGATCGCCCAGATGACGCAGGCCCGCCGCGACGGACGATTTCACCAGCACGCGGTCCCCCGGCCGCAGTTCCGTCACAAGGTACTCGTAAGCCGCATCGGCATCCGGAAAGTGCACGGCCTCGCCGTCCCAGGAGCCCTCGCCGACCGCGGCGAGGTACATCCGCCGCGCGGCACCCCCCACGATCACGATCCGCTGGATGTTCAGTCGCACGGCCAGAAGCCCGATGCGATCGTGCTCCTCGTCGGCGATCTCGCCGAGCTCGGCCATGGACCCCAGCACAACGACGGTGCGCTCGCCGGGCTTCGCGATCTGCGCGAGGGTGCGCAGGGCCGCGGCCATCGCGTCGGGGCTGGCGTTGTAGGCGTCGTTGTAGATGCGGATGGCCTCGCTCCCCATCGGCTGCATCCGCCAGCGCTCGGCGATCTCGACCCGCTCCATCCGCTCGATCGCGGTCGCGGGGTCCACCCCGAGCGCGCGGGCCGCGCCGATCGCCGCGAGGGCGTTGTGGATGTGATGCGCGCCGACGATCTGCAGGCGCAGAGGCAGCTGGCGGCCGTCCACGTGCACGAGGGCCGTGGTCCCCGCCGTGCTCACGTCGATGTCTGAGGCGCGGATGTCTGCGGCATCGGTCTGCCCGAAGCCGACGACGTCGAGACCGCGCTTGAGCGCGCGCCCGGTCATCGCGCTCACTCGCGGGTCATCCAGGCCCAGGACGGCGACGCCGCCCGGCAGCGTCTGATCGAGCAGCCCGGCTTTCGTCTCGGCGGTCGCCTCGAGGCTCCCGAAACCGCCCGCATGGGCTTTGCCCACCATCAGCACGACCGCGACATCGGGCGGCGCGAGCGAGGAGAGCCGCGCGATCGCGCCGGGGGCATGGGCACCGAACTCGCTGACGAGGTACTCGGTGTCCTCGGTCAGGCGCAGCATCGTCACCGGGGCTCCGACCTCGTTGTTGTACGACAGCAGCGGCGCGACCGTCTCGCCCTCTTCGCGCAGGATCGCGTGCAGGAGGTTCTTCGTCGTGGTCTTGCCGTTGGAGCCTGTGATCCCGACCACCTTGAGGCGTCCGCCCGCTCGCACCCGCGTGACGACCGCACGGGCGAGTTCGGCCAGCGCCGCCACGACATCGGTCACGACGATCTGCGAGACCGCGGCATCCACCTGCCTCTCGACCACGGCCAGCCGGGCACCCTTCTGCACAGCCGCGTCCACGTAGAGATGTCCGTCGGTGACCTCCCCCGGCTTGGCGAAGAAGATGCCCCCTGGCCCCATCGTGCGAGAGTCGGTGTCGACGACGCCACCTGCACGCGTGTCCGGCCCGTCGCCAGAAGCCGGATGCAGCACCCCGCCGATGATGGCGGCGATCTCGGCCAGGGACAGTTCGATCATGAGCGCTAACGCACCTTGGGCAGGGACTTGTCGGTGGGGGTGTCAGAGGGCAGCACCCGGTAGGTCTTGAGCACCTGAGCCATCGCCTTCTGGAAGGCCACGCCGGTGGCCGTGGAGCTGGCAACCCTCGTCGGCTCGTCGAGGGTGACCACCACAACGTACTGCGGATCCTCCGCCGGCGCGAACCCGGCAAGGCTCGTGTAGCGGCCGAACTCCTTATAGTGGCCGTCGTCGCCGGGCTTCTGGGCCGTGCCGGTCTTGACCGCGAGCCGGTATCCGGGCACCGCGATGGTCTTGGCGAGCCCGCCCTGCGAGGCGACGTTCTCGAGCATCAGGGTGAGCTGGTTCGCGGTCTTCTCACTGATGACGCGCCTCGGCTCGGCCAGCTCCGGCTCGATCACCGTGCCGTCGGCGAGCGTGCAGGACTCGATGATGCGCAGCGGCAGTCGCACGCCGCCGTTGGCGATGGTCTGGTAGGCGCCCGCGACCTGCGGCACGGTGGTGGTGAAGTAGTGCCCGAAGGTCGTGGTGTAGATCGACTGGTTGTCCCACTTCGACGCGGGGTGGAGCACCCCCATCGCTTCGCCGGGGAATCCGATCCCGGTGCCCTGACCGACGCCGAAGGCCTCCAGGTAGTCGTGCCGCACCGAAGCGGGAACCTTCGCGCCGAACTTCGAGTAGGCCACGTTGGAGGAGTCGATGAGGGCGCCGGCGAGGGTGTAGTTGTAGGTCGGGTGCTTGGTGTAGTCGTTGATCTCGGCCCCGTTGGGGAAGATCTGCCGCGACGGCGTCGAAACGGTCGACAGCGGGGTCAGCGAGGTCTCTTCGAGCACCATGGCAGCCGTCATCGTCTTGAAGGTCGAGGCCGGTTCGAAGGAGGTCGTGAAGATGCGGGATCCACGATCCTCCGGCTTGGAGGCGTCGATGTCGTTGGGATCGAGGAAGGGATACTCCGCGGCGGCGCGGATCTTGCCCGTGGCGACCTCGACGACGACGACCGTTCCCGCCTTGGCACCCTGGTAGACGACCTCTTTCGCGAGCATTTGCTGCAGGTACCAGCTCAGGTCGCTGTCGATCGTCAGCTGCAGGGTGCCGCCCGGCACCGCGTCGACGGTCTCTTCGCTACCGGGGATCCGGACGCCGTTGCGACCGCGCAGGTAGGTCTCCTGACCATCGCGGCCTGCCAGGCATTCGTCCTGCATCATCTCGAAACCGGCGAGCGCCGTGCCGTCCGACCCGACGAACCCCACCAGGTTCCCCGCGACCGCGCCGTTCGGGTACACGCGCGTGCCGCGCGGCATCATCGCGAGATAGGGATGCCCGAGCTCGCGCAGCTTCAGATACTGTTCGGTGCTCAGCGACTTCGTCAGCGGCAGGTAGCGCGACTGCGGATCCTTCTCGAGTCGCTCGGTCACCATCGCGCGGATCTCTGCGGCGTCCTGCCCGGTGACCGCGGCGATCTGCGCGGAGGCCTGCTCCCACGACACCTTGGGCTTACGCAGCGCATCGTGCTCCATGTCGTGGATGAGCATGGGATCCAGCTGCGCGTCGTAGACGACGACGGACGACGCGAGCGCGGTGCCTTGCGCGTCGATGATCGAGCCGCGCACGCCCGGGAGGGTGCGCTCGACGCCGAGACGATCGGTCGCATGCGCCTCGGCGATGTGCGCACTGGCGTTGACGACCTGGATGTCGACCAGACGCACGATGAACACGCCGACCATCGCGAGCACGATGAGCATCGCGGTCACGGTGCGCCGGCGCGGGCTGCGCGTCGCTTTCGTCGTCATAGAGGTTCCGTGTCGCTAGTGGGTGCTGGGGCTCGGGAGCCCACCGGTCGTCGGGGGCGGCGAAGAAGTGTGAGAGACGACCGTGACGACCGTGCGAGGCTCCGGATCGGGCTCGGCGACGACTGTCTCCACCGCTGCTTCGTCCGGCGGGGTGGTCGACTGCGTCGTGGAGACCAGGGAGTTGCCGACGATCCCGGCGGACGCCGTGCCCGCGGTAGCGGTCTTGCCCTTGCCGAACAGCTCGCCATCGCTCAGTCGCAGGTACGCCGGGGTCGCCCCGCCCACCATGCCCAGCGCGTCGGCGCTGGCGGCCAGATGCTGGGGGGAAGTCAATCCGCTGAGCTGCGACGCGACGACATCGACCTGGAGGGCCAGTTCGCGCTGTTCGACCCGAAGGCCTGCCAGCACGAACGAGTCCTGGGTGATCGCCAGAGTGAGCGCGATCTGACCGGCGGCGACGAGGGCCGCCCCCGCGATCGCGGTCACCGCGTAGACGAGTTTCGGGCGCTTACGTCGCTGCGGGCGGCCGAGTGCGCGCAGGCGGGGCTCCGGTGCCTGCTCACGCGGCGGTGCAGGCGCGTATCTGCGCGGATCGGCAAGCGCGGTGCTCATGCCGCCTCCCTCAGCTTCTCGGCGGCGCGCAGGCGCACGGGGATGGCGCGCGGGTTGCGCGCCCGTTCTTCATCACTCGCGAGTTGAGCACCCTTGGTCAGCAGCCGGAACGAGGGCGCGTGCTCGGGAAGCTCCACCGGCAACCCGGCGGGTGCCGCAGAGGAGGCCGCCGCTGCGAAAGCGCGCTTGATGAGGCGATCCTCGAGCGACTGATACGACATCACGACGATCCGGCCTCCGACGCGCAGCGCCTGCATGGCGGCCGGGATGGCATCCGCCAGCACGCTCAGCTCGGCGTTGACCTCGATGCGCAGTGCCTGGAATACGCGCTTGGCCGGGTGACCGGCACGGGCGGCGGCCGCCGGGGTCGCCGCGACGAGGATCTCGACGAGCTGCGCGGAGCGCTCGACCGGCTGCTGCTGGCGCGCCTGGATGATGGCGCGCGCGTAGCGGCCGGCGAGCTTCTCTTCGCCGTAGCGCTCGAAGATCCCGCGCAGACGCCCCTCGCCGTACGTGGCGAGCACGTCGGCGGCGGTGATCCCGTGGCTCTGATCCATGCGCATGTCCAGCGGCGCATCCTTGGCATAGGCGAAGCCGCGGCCCGCCTCGTCGAGCTGCAGCGAGGAGACGCCGAGGTCGAACAGGATCGCCGAGGCTCCGGCGGCGTGCTCGCCGATCCGGTCGTAGACGGCGTGCACGAGGGTCACACGGTCGGCGTAGGGCGCGAGCCGCTCCCCTGCGATGCGCAGCGCCTCGGTGTCGCGGTCGAGCCCGACGAGCCGGATGCCGTCGAAGCGCTCCAGGAACGCCTCGGCGTGCCCGCCCATGCCGAGGGTCGCGTCGACGAGCACGGCACCCGGTCGGTCGAGCGCGGGTGCGAGCAGCTCGACGCAGCGGTCGCGCAGCACGGGGATGTGGATCTCGCGGAGGTTCATGATGGCATCCGGTGACCTTCAGCTCTGATGCCCCTCCGTCCGACCCGGCACCGGGGAAGTGTGTCGGGGCGGCGGCGAGACATCACAGCCGAAGGTCAGAACAGTCCCGGAATCACCTCCTGCTCCATATCCGAGTAGCTGGCTTCGTTGTTCTCGACGTAGTCGTTCCAGGCCGCGGCGTCCCAGATCTCGGCGTGCGCGCCGACGCCGGTGACGACGAGGTCCTTCTCCAGGCCGGCGTAGGTGCGCAGGTGCGCGGGGATCGTGATGCGGTTCTGGCTGTCGGGCATCTCGGCGCTCGCGCCGGAGAGGAACATGCGCAGGAAGTCGCGGGCTTGCTTGTTGCTGAGGGGCGCCTGCCGGATGCGCTCGTGCACGCTCTCGAACTCGGTCGTGCTGTAGACGTACAGGCAGCGCTCTTGGCCGCGGGTGACGACGATGCCGCCGGCGAGATCCTCGCGGAATCTGGCGGGGAGGATGACCCGGCCTTTGTCGTCGAGTTTGGGGGTATGCGTTCCCAGCAGCATCGGCCTTCACCTCCTCTTCACCGGCCATGTCCGAGGTTTCCCCACTTTACTCCACTTTTCCCCACTTTCCTACACCTTGATTGCCGGGATCGGCGTGGCGGGACCGGGCGCATGCGTCGCGACCTCCGAAATCCCCCGGAAAATCAACGATTCTCAGGCGTGGAGACGGGTGGAGGAAAATGCGGAGAACGAGCGCGCATCATGCCCGACGCAAAGAAAAAGCCCGGGTGCCGAAGCATCCGGGCTCGAAGACGAAGGGGTCAGCGACCGTCCTGGCGCTTGTCCCAGCGGTCGTTCATGCGGTCGGTGAAGGAGGAGGTCGAGGGACGAGTCTTCCCGCTGCTCCCGGGCTTCTGCGCCCGCTCTGCGGGCTCGTGGCGCGCCGGGGTGAGGGCGAGGATGACGCCGCCGAACATGGCCCCGAAGCCGAGCACGCCGACGACGGTGCCCAGAATCTCGCCGAGCGCGACGCCCGAGATGAGGGCCGCGATGCCACCGATCACGAGCAGAGCGCCGAGCACGAGATTGCGATAGCTGAGTGACCGGCCCGCTGCCGGGGCGCTCACGACATCGGCGTCATTGCGCAGCAGATGACGCTCCATCTCGTCGAGCAGACGCTGCTCCTGTTCAGACAGCGGCATAACGGCTCCCTCAGTCGGCCTTTTCCCATTCTACCGGCCCGCGGGGGCCGGGGCTAGGACAGGAGGCTCTTCGTGTCACAGGCGTGACACGAAGAGCCCTACGGCAGCGGCCCGAACAGGGTCGGCGTCGTGCGCGCCTGCGTCCCCTGCTCGAAGGAGTAGGCCAGACCCAGAAGCAGCCCTTCAGAGAAGTCGCGGCCGAAGAACTCGAGATTGATCCCGATCGTCGATCCGCCCTGCCCGTTGCCGATGCTGCCCATCGGCACAGAGACCGCGGGCATCCCCGTGTTCGGGCTCAGCCGCATGTTGGTGCCGATGGTCGCGTAGGCACCCGTGCTGGGGTAGACGAGCGCGTCGAGGTCGAGATCGTCGAGCATCTGCGTGACGAGCACCTTGCCGGCAGCCAATGCCAGCGTGTGCGAGCCGCTGGGGCCGGCCCAGTTCTGGTACGTCATCTCGCTGACGTTGTTGCGCGTGTTGTAGATGCTCTGGCGCGAGGTCACGAAGTTGCCGCCGGCAATGATCTGAGCGAGGCTGCGCTGAGTGACGCCCGGGGCCAGGTGCTCGGCGATATACAGATTGAGGTCGTGCTTGAACTCGTTGTTCGCGCCGGAGGTCTCGTTCAGCACATCGTCGAAGCCGGTCGGCGGGGTCACCAGCACGACGGTGGCGCCCAGCGCCTGAAGATCCGCCCTGGCCTGGGCGAAGACCGCGTTGGTGTTGTTGTTGGATCCGGTCATCGATGAGATCCAGCCGATGCGCGTCCCCTGCAGAGCATTCGGGTTCAGGTACATCGTGTAGGACTCCGGAACGAGTCCCTGCTGCCGCGAGGTGACCGGGTCGGCCGCGTCGATTCCGACGACGGCGTCCAGCGCCACGGCGGCGTCCACGACGCTGCGGGCGATCGGCCCGCCGGTGTCCTGGCTGAGCGCCAGCGGGATGATGCCGTGGCGGCTCGCCAGACCCACCGTGGGGCGCACGCCGACGAGCTGGTTGTAGGAGGAGGGCACGCGAATCGAGCCTCCCGTGTCGGTGCCGAAGCCGATGCCCGAGAGGTTCGCCGCGATCGCGGCGCTCGTTCCGCCGCTCGAGCCGCCCGCGGTCCTGCTCGTGTCGTAGGGGCTTGCCACCAGCAGGGTGGATCCCGGAGCCTGGAACGAGGAGAACTGCGAGACGAACCCGTAGGCGAACTCGTCCAGGCTCGCCTTGGCGAGGATCACAGCCCCCGCATCGCGCAGGCCCGCGACCATGGTCGCGTCGGTGGCGGTCTGGTTGGCGTTCCAGCAGCCGCATCCGCCCGTGGTGACCATGTCATCGGTGTTGAAGTTGTCCTTCAGGGCGATCGGCACGCCGAGCAGCATGCTGGTCATGCCCTGATCGGCGCGGATCGCGTCGGCTGCTGCGGCGTCGTCCAGCGCCGTCTGGCTGACCGTCACGATGGCGTTGAGCGCACGGGTCCCTCCGGTCACGACGGTGCGATCGTATGCCGCGATGCGGTCCAAGTACGCCTGCGTGATCTCCACCGAGGTGGTCACGCCGGCGTTCATCGCCGCCTGCATCTCGATGACCGAGGCCTCGAGCAGCTCGAAGGGCCCGTCGTCGTAGATCATCCGCTGCGACAGATTCGCGATGTCGGCGATCGTGAGCACCTCGTCGGCGTCGTGATCGAGGATGGCGACATCCGGCCACTCGTCCGCAGCGCTGGTGAGGCCGAGCCTGTCCAGAGCGAACTCGAGGTCGGCAGTGGTGACCTGGCGATCGCCCGTGACATCGAGTTCGGTGTAGTACGGCGCGAGCATCGTCGCCGGGGCGGTCGGGGGCGCGTCGGCGGCCAGCGTCGGTGCGGTCCCGAGTCCCAGGACGGCGACGGCGCAGACGGTCGCCATGGTGATCGTGCGAGCGGTCTTCGTCTTCACGGGCGTACTCCTGGAGGAAGGGGTGGAGAGGAGTCGGGAGGTCATCGGGTTCCCTCCCGCCGGCGCAGGAGCAGCAGTATCACGCCCACGGAGAGCAGCACCGCACTGATGGCACCCGGGACCGCCCAGGAGAGCGGGTTCGCGCCCGTCGTGGAGAGGTCGCCCCCTGCTCCGGAGCCGTCTCCGTCGCCGTCCCCATCCCCATCGCCGTCCCCATCCCCATCCCCATCGCCGTCCCCATCCCCATCTCCGTCGCCATCCCCGTCATCGCCGCCGCCGTTGGGATCCGGAGCGATCGTGACCTGAGCAGACTGACCGGGAAGCCCGGTGCTGACAGCAGCGGGGACCGTGTCGGAGTCGACCATGGTGTCGCCGGTCAGGGTGACCGTCGCTTCGCCGGCGGCGAGCGCGGTCATCGTGAACTGCACCAGGGTGTGCGCCCCGCTCAGGCCCGGCGAGGTGCCCAGGCGCGTGCCCGAGAACGAGACCGTGCCGCTTCCGGACGTGGCCGAACCGATGCCGCCCGGCGGGAAGACCTCGCTGCCGGCGTCGAAGCTCAGCAGCGCGGGATCGTAGGAGATCGTCAGGGTGAATGCGTAGACGTCGACGAGATCGTCGGCGGCGATGCTGACGGTGATCTGGTCGCCCGCGGTGACCGCCGGGTCCGCGGTGACCTGGAACGTTCCCTCGGCCAGCGCCGCGGCCATCATCGCAGGCCCGCTGAGCAGCATCCCCACCGCCACAGCGAGTGCGGTGGCGACACGTGCCGCCCTTCCGGATGTCCTGTTCCTCAGCGTGCGCCGCGAATGCCGTGCGGCTGGGCGCGCCGCGGTGATTTCGATCTCCATGGCGACGACCGTATTAGCTCATCGGTCGCGGCGTTACCCTCTTGAGTGTTTTTTGAGGCTCCGCGCGACAAGCGACTCCTTCGCAGGCGAGAGGCGGGGCAGGCGACGGATGCTCGTAGGCTGAGAGCGTGAGCTCCCCCTCCGAGGTGTCCGGCGCCGTCGACGCGCGGCTGGAACGCGTCCTGTCGGCGGCACTCACCGAGCACGCCGCGGAGTACGGCCCCGACTCCGTCATCCTCGCCGAGGCCGCCCGCGAGGCCGTCTCGGGCGGCAAGCGCATGCGCGCCCGATTCTGCGTCGCGGGCTGGGGCGCGGTCGCCCGGACGCGGGATGCCGTGGCGGGCGAGCCCGAGGAGCTGTGGGCGCTGTGCGCCTCCCTGGAACTGTTCCAGGCCGCCGCCCTCGTGCACGACGACCTCATCGACAACTCCGACACCCGCCGCGGCCGCCCCGCCGCTCACCGCGCCCTCGCCGAGCGTCACGCCGAGCGCGGCTGGTCGGGCGATGCGGCCGAGTTCGGCCGGGCCGCCGCGGTGCTGCTGGGCGATCTGCTGCTGGCCTGGAGCGACGACGCGCTCGAAGAGGGGCTTGCGGGGCATCCGCACGCCGCCGAGGTGCGCGCCGCCTACGCCCGCATGCGCCGTGACGTCACCATCGGGCAGTTCCTCGACATCGCCGAGGAGTCCGCCTGGTCGCGAACCCCCGATGATCAGCACGCCGACCGCGCACGGCGCATCGTCGACCTCAAGTCCGCCCGCTACAGCGTGCAGATGCCCCTCGCACTCGGTGCCCTGCTCGCCGGCGCGGATCCTGCCCAGCGCGAGGCTCTCGACCGCTTCGGCGCCCCCGTGGGCCTAGCGTTCCAGCTGCGCGATGACGTGCTCGGGGTGTTCGGGGACCCCACCGTCACCGGCAAGCCCGTCGGCGACGACCTGCGGGAGGGCAAGCGCACGCTTCTCATCGCCCTCACCCGCGAGGCGGTCCCCACCGGCACCCGCACCGCGATCGACGAACTCCTCGGCGACCGTCAGCTCGACAACGCGCAGATCGCCTTCCTGCAGCAGACCATCCGCGCATCCGGAGCCCTCGGCCGCGTCGAGGAACTGATCGCCGCATCGGCGCGGGATGCCGAACACGCCCTCAGCGGCGCGCGGCTCGAGAATGCCGCGGTCGGCGAGCTGCGCGCACTCGCGCGCGCTGCGACCAGCCGCAGCTCCTGAGGGTCAGGCGAGGGCGCGCGCGATCCGGCGGACCTCGCTCTTGTGGCCGGCCAGCAGCGCCTCGATCGGGGCCCTGCCCATCGTCTCTTCGGGGGCGAGCAGCCAGTCGATGACCTCGTCGTCGTCGAACCCGGCATCCTGGAGCGCGATCACCGTGCCCCGCAGCGATGCCAGCGGACGCCCATCCACGATGAACAGCGCGGGCACCGTCAGGGGGCCGTTGCGGCGCGAGCCGATGAGATAGTGCTCGGCGAGCAGCCGCCGAACGCGCCCCTGTGGCTCGCCGAGGATCTCGACGAGTTCGGGGATCGTCAGCCACTCGGTGGATACGGATGCGGGTTCTTGCTCCTTCACCCTGCCACTATCTCATTTCGGCTGAGACGCCGCTATTCACACAAGCAACATCCGCCACTTCTCTTGACTTACGTCACAATCCATGACAGCGTTTCATAGTCGAAAGGGGCCGCTGTGCCGCGCCGTGCCACCAGCAGAGGGATCGTCCGGACCGCCTTCACCGCTCCGGTCGCGGTGTTCGGCACGCTGGCCGCGACCTTGACGGCGTCCCCCGCCCAGGCCCACACCCCCGTGCCCCTGGCGACCCTCCCCTCGGTGCCGACACCGATGTTCCTCGCCTCGCTCCGAGCCGTCGTGCCGACCACGGCAGCGGTCCCCAGCAAGAAGACCGCCGCCCCCACCACCAAGACCGCGACGCACACCGTCGTCCGCGGCGATACCGTCTACGACATCGCGAAGAAGTACGGCTCCACCGTCAGCGCCATCCTCAAAG
>CAZHML010000043.1:0-3736 GCA_964533745.1 uncultured Microbacterium sp. | reverse complement strand
CGCGAAGAAGTACGGCTCCACCGTCAGCGCCATCCTCAAAGCCAACGGGATCGGCAGCAATGCGATCATCTACATCGGCCAGAAGCTCACCATCCCCGGCGCGAAGACGACGACCACCGGCACCCCGGCGGGGGTCGCCTCCGGACAGAAGAGCGCGAATCTCGACGCCGAGCAGATCGCCAACGCGAAGCTCATCATCCGCATCGGACGCGAACTGGGCGTTCCCGAGCGCGGCATCGCCATCGCCCTGGCCACCGCGATGGTCGAGTCCTGGATCCGCAATCTCGACTACGGCGACCGCGACTCACTGGGCCTGTTCCAGCAGCGCCCCAGCACCGGATGGGGAACGCCCGCCCAGATCCGCGACGCCGAGCGCAGCATCCGCGTCTTCTACGGCGGCCCGAAGGACCCGAACGGATCCAAGACAAGGGGCCTGCTCGACATCCCCGGCTGGGAGTCGCTCGGGTTCAGCCAGGCCGCCCAGCGCGTGCAGATCTCGGCTCACCCCGACCGCTACGGGCAGTGGGAGCTCGCCGCCCACCGGTGGCTCGAGCTCTACGGCTGAGCGGGCTTCGCCCTTCAGGGTGCGCCTCCCCCGTCTTCGCACGACTTCTTCCTAGACTTCCGTTGTGAACGCGCAGCAGCAGGCCGACCCGCTCATCGGGCAGCTTGTCGACGGCCGCTACCGCGTGCGCGGACGCATCGCCCGCGGTGGCATGGCGACTGTCTACGTCGCCACCGACCTGCGGCTGGAGCGCCGAGTGGCCCTCAAGGTCATGCACGGCCACCTGAGCGACGACTCGGTCTTCCAGAGCCGCTTCATCCAGGAGGCACGGGCGGCAGCCCGCCTGGCCGACCCGAACGTCGTCAACGTCTACGACCAGGGGCAGGATGGCGAGCTCGCCTACCTCGTGATGGAGTATCTGCCCGGCATCACCCTGCGCGAGCTCCTGCGCGACCAGCGCCGCCTGACGCTCCCCCAGACCGTCACGATCATGGACGCCGTGCTCTCGGGCCTGGTCGCCGCGCACAGCGCCGGGATCGTGCACCGCGACGTGAAGCCTGAGAACGTGCTGCTCGCCGAGGACGGCCGGATCAAGATCGGCGACTTCGGGCTGGCCCGCGCCACCTCGGCGAACACCGCGACCGGTCAGCAGCTGCTCGGCACGATCGCCTACCTCGCCCCCGAGCTCGTCACCCGCGGCACCGCAGACGCGCGCAGCGACATCTATGCCCTGGGCATCATGCTCTACGAGATGCTCACCGGTGAGCAGCCCTACAAGGGCGACCAGCCCATGCAAATCGCCTTCCAGCACGCGACCGAGTCAGTGCCGCGGCCGAGCATCCGCAACTCCGCCGTGCCGGACGAGCTCGACGAGCTCGTGCTGTGGGCGACCGAGCGCGCACCCGATGACCGGCCTCGGGATGCCGCCGAGATGCTCGAACGACTGCGCGAGATCGAGCGTGAGCTGGGCATCCGCCCCGAGAAGACCGCGTCAGTCGCACCCCCCTCGCGCCCGCTGACCGACGCCGGGGATCTGATGACCCGGATCCTGCCGCACTCCTCGACCGCCGCGGTCACCACCAGCATCGAGCCGCAGGATCGGAGCAACGCCGCGGTTCTGCGCACGCGCACCCGCACGCGGCAGCGCCGGGGCGGATTCCTGCTGGCCATCGTGCTCGTGCTGGCCGTGCTCGCCGGGGGTGCCGGCTGGTGGTTCGGCTCGGGGCCGGGATCCCTCGTCCCCATACCCTCGGTGACCGGGCTCAGCTTCAAGGCCGCATCCGATCTGCTCACCGAGCAGGGTCTCGTGGCCGTCCAGGACACCGAGTACAGCCTCGATGTCGAGAAGGGCAAGGCGACCCGCACGAGCCCTGCCGAGGGGGAGCGGGTGGAGCGCGAGTCGAGCGTGCGGGTGTACATCTCGCTCGGTCCGAAGAGCGTGGATCTGCCCGCGCTGCGCGGGCTCCCCCTGGGCGAGGTCCAGAAGCTGTTCCAGCTGAATCACATCGAGATCGTGACCGAGCCGCTGGAGGTCTTCTCGTCTCTGGAGACCGGGCAGGTCGTGCGCGCACTCGTCACCCAGAAGAGTGCCGCAGAGCCGATCAACTGCAACGAGCGCTGCACGGTGCTGCAGGGCTCGACGGCAGAACTGCGCGTCTCGCTCGGGCCGGTTCCCGAGGTCGTGGGCGAACCGTACGACGACGCCCGGCAGGCGCTGCTGACCGCCCGGTTCGCCGAGGTGATCCGCGAAGAGGCCTTCAGCAGCACCGTGCCCGAGGGTCGGGTCATCGAGCTGCGCGAACGCGAGCCCGCCGACTCCTGGCGCCCCGGCGACACCGCCACGCTCGTCGTCTCGAAGGGGCCGGAGCTGTTCCCCGTACCGAACGTCGTCGGCCTCACGCGCGACCAGGCGGTGAGGAAACTGCGCGACAACGGCTTCGTCGTGGGCGAGATCGGCTTCCCCTGGAGCGTCGTCCCCAACGAGGTGACCGAGGTCGAGAACCAGTCGCCCGGGGCCGACGCCAAGCGCGAGAAGGGCACCACGGTGCAGCTCACGTTCAAGGTACGAGGCAGCTGAACCCCCGCCTCTGCGCAACTTCGCAGTTCTGCACAGTTTCGCAGAGTTTCACGGGATTGCTGCGAAAGAACGCGTTTCTGCGCAATTAGTGCAGCACCGAAGACGCGTCAGCGGCGCTCGAGCTCCTCGGCGACCAGGAAGGCGAGCTCCAGCGACTGCATGTGGTTCAGGCGCGGGTCGCACAGCGACTCGTAGCGCGTGGCAAGTCCCGCCTCGTCGATCTGCTCAGACCCGCCCAGGCACTCGGTGACATCGTCGCCGGTGAGCTCCACGTGGATGCCGCCGGGGAAGGTCCCCACCGCCCGGTGCACCTCGAAGAAGCCACGCACCTCGTCGATGACGTCGTCGAAGCGGCGGGTCTTGTAACCGGTGGGCGTGGTGATCCCGTTGCCGTGCATCGGGTCGCACACCCACAGCGGGGTCGCCCCGGAGTCGCGCACCGCTTCGAGCAGCGGCGGCAGGGCATCCCGGATCGCTCCCGCGCCCATGCGCGTGATGAAGGTGAGCCGCCCGGGCTCCCGCTCGGGGTCGAGCCGGTCGATGAGCGCGAGGGCGGTCTCGGGCGTGGTCATCGGCCCGAGCTTTACGCCGATGGGGTTGCGGATGCGAGAGAAGTACTCCACGTGCGCGCCATCGAGCTCGCGCGTGCGCTCTCCGATCCAGATGAAGTGGGCCGAGGTGTTGTAGGGGGTGTCGGTGCGCGAGTCGATGCGCGTCATCGGCCCCTCGTAGTCCATCAGCAGCCCCTCGTGGCCGGTGAAGAACTCCACGCGGCGGAGCTCATCGAAGTCGGCACCGGCCGCCTCCATGAACTTGATCGCGCGGTCGATCTCGGCCGCCATCCGCTCGTAGCGCTGATTGGCGGGGTTCTCGGCGAATCCCTTGTTCCAGGAGTGCACCTCGCGCAGATCCGCGAAACCACCCTGCGTGAAAGCGCGGATCAGGTTCAGCGTCGATGCGGCCATGTGGTAGCCCTGCAGCAGGCGACCGGGGTCGGCCGTGCGCGAACCCTGCGTGAACTCGAAGCCGTTGACGATGTCGCCGCGGTAGGCGGGCAGGGTCACATCCCCCCGCGTCTCGGTGTCGCTCGAACGGGGCTTGGCGAACTGCCCGGCCATCCGGCCCATCTTCACCACCGGCATCGAGGCACCGTA
>CAZHML010000042.1:0-21980 GCA_964533745.1 uncultured Microbacterium sp. | reverse complement strand
CGCCGGCGCTGCTGCACTCCGAGCCCGACCTGCTCGTCAAGATCGTGCGCGACGTCTTCAACGAGGACTTCACGAAGATGCTCATCCAGGGCGCGGAAGCCGAGCAGACCATCCGCTCGTACCTGCAGAGCGTCGCTCCCGACCTGCTCGAGCGCGTCGAGGCCTACGAGGGGGCGAAGGACCCCTTCGACGAGTTCCGCGTCACCGAGCAGATCGAGAAGGCCCTGGATCGAAAGGTGTGGCTGCCCTCGGGCGGTTCGCTCGTGATCGACCGGACCGAGGCCATGACCGTGGTCGACGTCAACACCGGCAAGTTCGTCGGCTCGGGCGGCAATCTCGAGGAGACCGTCACCAAGAACAACCTCGAGGCGGCCGAGGAGATCGTGCGGCAGCTGCGCCTGCGTGATATCGGCGGAATCATCGTGGTCGACTTCATCGACATGGTGCTCGAGTCCAACCGCGACCTCGTGCTGCGCCGCCTTGTGGAGTGCCTGAGCCGCGACCGCACCAAGCACCAGGTCGCCGAGGTCACCTCGCTCGGCCTGGTCCAGATGACCCGCAAGAAACTGGGTCTGGGGCTGCTGGAGACCTTCAGCGAGGCGTGCGAGGTGTGCGCCGGCCGCGGGATCATCGTGCACCACGATCCGATCGTGAAGCACCGCGCCAGCGCGCCGAGCGGATCGACCAGGCGTCGCGGCGGCACGAACGGTTCGAGCAGCACAGTCACGCATGTGATCCCCGAGGGCGCGAAGTCCGCGCTCGCTCAGATCGCGGCATCCACTCTCGCTGCCCCCGCTGAGCTGACCGAGGCTGAGGCGGCGACGGATGTCACCACACCGGCGCGCACAGCGAAGGCCGTCGAGGCCCCCGCCGCCAAGGCGAAGAAGCCGCGCAAGAAGAAGGCTGCCGAGGGCCCGGCGCTCGCACCCGAGGTCGAGCAGCTGCTGGACTCGGTGCTCGACGCGCTGCCCGAGCCGAAGGCCCCCGGTCAGGGCCGCGGGCGGCGACGCGTGACCACCGCGGCTCTCAGCGGGACGCCGGTGGTCGTCACCGCAGCGGGAGAGGACGCCGGTTCAGCGGTCTCGGGCGGGGATGCGCAGTCCTGAGGCGATGAGACGCCGCACCAGCTCCTTGCCGGGGACATGCTCGGCGCCACCGGCGATGAGCTGGGGGACGAGGTGGTCCGGAACGTCGTAGTGATCTCGGTCGAAGCCGCGCGCAGGGATGTCGTGGACCCGGGCGAAGGCGTGCAACTCGTCAAGGCTCTCGTCGCTGACCAGGTGCGCCCAGAGCCGGCCGTGCGCGGGCCAGAGCGGATCGTCGACGAGGATGGCCATGACTCGATCGTAGAGGGCGACGCGCAGGGCTGTGCTTTTGCCGAACACCGCGGCATCCGGTAAAGTAGACCCTTGGTGCGTCGAGTTGTCCTTCCGCGCCCGCGATTTTCGTCTCCCAGACAACCGGGGCAGTTCCGCCCCGCAGAAGAAACAGGTGTGAAGTGGTTTACGCAGTAGTGCGCGCCGGTGGCCGGCAGGAGAAGGTCGAGGTCGGCACGATCGTCCAGCTCGACCGTGTTCAGGCTGCCCAGGGCGAGAAGATCGAGCTGCCCGCCGTTCTGCTCGTGGACGGATCGACCATCACCACCGATGCCGACAAGCTCGCCAAGGTGAAGGTCACCGCCGAGGTGCTCGGAAACCTCCGCGGACCGAAGATCGTCATCCAGAAGTACAAGAACAAGACCGGCTACAAGAAGCGCCAGGGGCACCGTCAGGACCTCACGCGCGTCAAGATCACCGGCATCAAGTAAGCCAGGGAGACGCTTCAGATGGCACACAAAAAGGGCGCAAGCTCCACCCGTAACGGTCGCGACTCCAACGCCCAGCGACTGGGCGTGAAGCGCTTCGGCGGCCAGAAGGTCAGCGCCGGCGAGATCCTCGTCCGTCAGCGCGGCACCCACTTCCACCCCGGTGTGAACGTCGGACGCGGCGGCGACGACACCCTGTTCGCCCTGGCCGCGGGCTCGGTCGAGTTCGGCTCGAAGGGCGGCCGCAAGGTCGTCAACATCGTCGCCGGCGAGTGATCGCCGCAGACACACGACTCTCGGCGTTCGGGGCGGGCTTCGGCTCGCCCCGTTCCCTTTTTCACCCCGAGATTCACCGCGAGCAGGGAGCGACATGGTCACCTTCGTCGACACCGTGACCCTGCACCTGCGCGCGGGCCGGGGCGGCAACGGCTGCGTCTCGGTGCGCCGCGAGAAGTTCAAGCCCCTCGGCGGGCCGGACGGTGCCAAGGGCGGCGACGGCGGTGACATCGTGCTCGTGGCCGATCCGCAGACCTCGACGCTGCTGTCCTACCACCACTTGCCCCATCGCTCCGCGGGCAACGGCGGCTTCGGGATGGGGGACATGCGCGCGGGTGCCGCGGGCGAGAGCCTGGAGCTTCCGGTCCCCGTCGGCACCATTGTGAAGACCCCCGAGGGCGAAGTCCTCATCGACATGGTCGACCCTGGCCAGCGCTACGTCGTGGCTGCGGGCGGCCGTGGGGGACTCGGCAACGCCGCTCTCGCCACGCCCAAGCGCAAGGCCCCCGGATTCGCGCTGCTGGGCACGCCCGGCTTCGAGGGCGATGTCGTCCTGGAGCTGAAGACCGTCGCGGATGTCGCGCTCGTGGGCTATCCCTCTGCGGGCAAGTCGAGCCTGATCGCCGCTGTCTCGGCCGCACGGCCCAAGATCGCCGATTACCCCTTCACGACCCTGCATCCCAACCTCGGCGTCGTGCAGGCGGGCGAGAGCCGTTACACGATCGCCGACGTGCCCGGTCTCGTCGAGGGCGCGAGCGAG
Organism: uncultured Microbacterium sp.; assembly: GCA_964533745.1. Classification (GTDB taxonomy): domain Bacteria; phylum Actinomycetota; class Actinomycetes; order Actinomycetales; family Microbacteriaceae; genus Microbacterium. The sequence goes on along the minus strand of CAZHML010000042.1, from coordinate 19,140 downwards.
GGACGGGGGCTGGGACTGCAGTTCCTTCGCCACGTCGAGCGCTGCTCAGCGCTGCTGCACGTGCTCGACTGCGCGACGCTCGAACCGGGCCGTGATCCGATCTCGGATCTCGAGGTCATCATCGCCGAACTCGATGCCTACGAGGTGCCCGAAGGGCAGACGCCGTTGAGCGCGCGCCCCCAGCTGATCGCCCTGAACAAGATCGACGTGCCCGAGGCGCGGGACCTCGCGGCCCTCGTCCGCCCGGAGCTGGAAGCGCGCGGCTATCGCGTCTTCGAGATATCCACCGTCTCGCACGAGGGTCTGCGGGAGCTGACCTTCGCCCTGGGCGAGACCGTCGACCGGTATCGCGCGCAGGCGGCGGCGATCGCCGAGCAGGCTCCGCGCGTGGTCATCCGCCCGCGCGGCTCGGAGACGCCCTTCTCGATCCGCGTCGAGGGCGGCACCTACGGGCCGGTGTACCGCATCCTCGGCGACAAGCCTGTGCGCTGGGTGCAGCAGACCGACTTCCAGAACGAGGAGGCCGTGGGCTACCTCGCCGACCGGCTGAACAAGCTCGGCGTCGAGGACGAGCTGTTCCGTCTCGGAGCCACTCCGGGAGCGACGGTCGTCATCGGCGAGGGGGAGAGCATCGTCTTCGACTGGGAGCCGGCACTGAGCTCGGCTGCTGAGCTCATGACGGCACCGCGCGGCACCGATCCGCGGCTGGACCGCAACAACCGACGCACCACGAGTCAGCGCCGAGAGGAGTACCACGAGCGCATGGATGCCAAGGCCGCCGCCCGTGCCGAGATCGAAGACCTGCGTCGCGCCTCGCGCGAGGCGGAGGACGAGTCGTGAGCGCGCGAAACCGGGCCGAACTCGCTGCCGCCGCGCGCGTCGTGGTCAAGATCGGATCCTCGTCGATCAGCGGCGAAGCATCGTGGCGCATTCCGATGCTCGTCGAGGCCCTCGCCGAGGCGCACAACCGCGGCACCGAGATCGTGCTCGTCTCGTCCGGTGCCATCGCCACCGGCATCCCGCTGCTGCAGCTCGATGCGCGCCCGACCGACCTTGCCACGCAGCAGGCGGCCGCCGCGGTCGGCCAGAACGCCCTCATCGTGCGTTACCAGGAGGCGCTACGCCCGCACGGCGTCATCGCGGGCCAGGTGCTGCTGACCACCGGGGACCTGGAGAATCAGACCTCGCGCAGCAACGCCCGCCGGGCTATGGACCGGTTGCTCGAGCTGCGGGTCCTGCCGATCGTGAACGAGAACGACACCGTCGCCACGCAGGAGATCCGCTTCGGCGACAACGACCGTCTGGGGGCGCTGGTCGCGCAGCTCGTCGACGCCGACGCTCTCGTGCTGCTGAGCGACGTCGAATCGCTCTACACGAGGCCGCCGAGTGATCCGGACGCCGAGCCGCTGGACGAGATCGCGCCGGATGCCGACCTGTCGGGGCTGGAGTTCGGGGCGACCGTGGTCAACAGCGTGGGCACCGGGGGCGCCGCGACCAAGGTCTCGGCGGCACGCCTGGCCGCGGCATCCGGCATCGGAACGCTCGTCACGAGCGCCGACCTCATCGCCCAGGCGCTGGCCGGCGAGCACATCGGGACGTGGTTCACGCCTCGATAGACTGGCCGCATGGACACGGCTCACGACCGCCTCGCGCGGGCGAAGGAGGCATCGCGGGATGCCGCACGCCTGACGAGCAGTCAGAAGGCGCAGGCGCTGGAGGCGATCGCCGCAGCCCTGGAGGCCCATGCCGCGCGGATCATCGCAGCCAACGCCGAGGATGTCGCCCGAGGTGAGGCCGAAGGCATCGGCGCTGCCCTCATCGACCGTCTGCGGCTGGACGAGGGGCGCGTGAAGGCCCTGGCCGCAGGCGTGCGGGATGTCGCCGCCCTGCCCGATCCGGTCGGACAGATCCTCGGCGGCCACCGGATGCCCAACGGCGTCGTGCTGGAGCAGGTGCGCGTCCCGTTCGGGGTGGTGGGGGCGATCTACGAGGCCCGCCCCAACGTCACGGTCGACATCGCCGCCCTCGCGCTGCGCTCCGGCAACGCCTCGGTGCTGCGCGGCGGGAGTGCGGCGCGCTCCTCGAATACCGCGCTCATCCAGATCATGCGCGATGCGCTCCAGGAAACCGGCGTCACCCCTGAGGTCATCCAGACCGTCGACGACTTCGGGCGCGACGGTGCGAGGGCCCTCATGCACGGCCGCGGCTTCATCGATGTGCTGGTACCGCGGGGGAGCGCGGCCCTGATCGAGACGGTGGTTACCGAGTCGACCGTGCCGGTGATCGAGACGGGTGCGGGCAACGTCCATGTCGTGCTCGACGAGACGGCTCCCGAGGACTGGGCGCGCGACATCGTCGTCAACGGCAAGGTGCAGCGCCCGAGCGTGTGCAACGCGGTCGAGACGGTGCTCGTGCTGCGTCCGGCCGCCGAGCGCCTGATCCCGGTCGTGGCGCGAGCCCTGCAGGAGCAGGGGGTGACGATCCACGGCGACGAGACGGTGAGCGGGCTCGCAGACGGCATCGTCGCGGCGACCGAGGTGGACTGGGCGACCGAGTACCTGAGCCTGGACATCGCCATGCGCGTCGTCGACGACCTGGACGAGGCGCTCGCGCATATCCGCCGGTACAGCACGGGTCACACCGAGTCGATCGTGACCACCGATGCGCGCAACGCCGAGCGGTTCCTGGCCGAGGTGGACTCCGCGGTGGTGATGGCCAACGCCTCCACGCGCTTCACCGACGGCGCGGAGTTCGGTCTCGGCGCGGAGGTCGGGATCTCGACGCAGAAACTGCACGCGCGCGGGCCGATGGGCCTGACGGAGCTGACCAGCACGAAGTGGCTCGCCCGCGGTGCCGGACAGATCCGCGTCTGACCCCTAGACTGGTCTGAGCAACGGTCCGGCAGGAAAGGGAGCAACGATGAACTCGGTCGTGCAGGCGGCGCTGATCGCCGCTGAGGCAGAGCACCACGGCAATGTCGCGCTGGACACCGTCATCTACGGTCTCATCGCGGCCGGTGTCTTCGCGGCGCTCGCCCTGGTGACCCTCTCGTACCGCCATGTTGCCAACCGTCACTCGGCGAAGGCCGAGGCCTGGGCCGCGCGTCACGGTCAGGATGCAGGTCACAGCCACTAGGCTTCTGGGATGACCACGGCCGCACACGCACCGCGAATCGGCGTGATGGGCGGCACTTTCGATCCGGTCCATCATGGCCACTTGGTCGCGGCGAGCGAGGCTGCGCACTCCTACGGGCTCGACGAAGTCATCTTCGTACCGACGGGGCAGCCCTCGCAGAAGCCCGATGTCACCCCGAGTGAGCACCGCTATCTGATGACGGTGATCGCCACGGCATCCAACCCCCGCTTCACTGTGAGCCGCGTCGACATCGATCGTGCCGGGCCCACCTACACGATCGACACCCTCCGCGAGCTGAAGGCGGAGCGTCCGGATGCCGAGCTGCACTTCATCACCGGTGCTGACGCCATAGCGCAGATTCTCAGTTGGAGGGACCATGATGAACTGTGGAACCTGGCACACTTCGTCGCGGTGTCCCGTCCTGGTCATGTACTGACCACGGAGGGGCTGCCCAGCGATGGAGTGAGCCGGCTCGAGGTTCCTGCCTTGGCGATCTCGTCCACGGACTGCCGCAACCGCGTCTCCGCCGGAGAACCGGTGTGGTACCTCGTACCCGATGGGGTCGTCCAATACATTGCGAAACATCGTCTTTACCGGAGATAAGTCATAATGAGCACCACCCAGCCGCAAGGGCAGCCGCTCACGCGCAAGCAGTTGCGTGAGCTGCACGATGCCGCGGCTACACCATCGCCAGCCCTCCCCGCCGCCGTGCCGCTCCTACCGAACCCCGACCCCGTCACGCCGCTCAGCCGCCGCGAGGTGCGTGAGCAGGATCGCCTGCGGGCGGTGCCGGTGACCGAGGTTCCCTCTGCCCCCGCGGCCTTTGCTCAGACCGCTGCTCCCGCCGCCTTCGCGGCGCTTCCCGTCATCGAGGAGCCCGAGTCCCGGTCGGCGCTGCGTCGTCGCCGCGACCGCGGTGAGTATGGCCTCGCCGCCCCGATCGTGCCTGATGCCCTCGCCGCCCAGAGCGACGACCTCTCGCGACGTGGCGCATCGCGCGAACCGGTCCCCCCGGTGTCCTCGCAGGTGGCCGTGCGGGCTGTTGCGGCCCCGCCCGCTGTGGCACCGCGTGAGACGGCGAGCCTCGCCGACACGACCGGTTCACAGCACGTGGCGCCCACTGCGCTCATCTTCAACCGTCCTCCCGACCCGCTCACGCTCTCAGGCCCGATCACCTCGACCGGTGAGCTGCTGGTGACCGGCGTCCTCGCCTTGCCGGCGAGCGTCGGCTCTCGCGGACACGCGCCGGGCACCACGGACGGCAAGGACATCGACGCGGGCCTGGTTGACGCCGAGCTCGCGGTGAACTCGTCGCCCGCACCGGTGGCCGCGAGCTCGGCGATCAGCACGATCCGACCCACCGGAGAAGTCATGCGCCAGCCGGCACCCGAGAAGCAGGGCAAGCTCATCATGGGACTGGCAATCACGGTGGGAGGGCTCATGATCGCGTTGTCGGTGGCGCTCATCCTCGCCTTCACGAGCGGTATCTTCTGATGCAGTCACCGGACTCGGCTCGAGGCATGCTGCACCTGGCAGCCGAAGCGGCCGTCGCCAAGGGCGGCGAGGATCTGATCGCGCTCGACGTATCGGGACCGCTGCCCCTGGTCGATGTCTTCCTCCTCGTCACGGGATCCAGCGAGCGCAACGTCGCCGCGATTGCCGACGAGATCGAGGATCGCCTGGTCGCGGCGGGCCACAAGCGGGTGCGCCGCGAAGGTCGCGCCGAGGCGCGCTGGGTGCTGCTGGACTTCGGCGACCTCGTCGTGCACGTCTTCCACTCCGAGGAACGCGTCTACTACGGCCTGGAGCGCCTCTGGAGCGACTGCCCGGTGATTTCGCTGGGGATCGCTGAAGCATCCTGAGCAGGTCGCGCGGCGTCACGTGAGGTGCGGGGCCGCGATCTTCTCCCAGAGCTCGGACGCCGCGGCCTCGTCGGCGAAAGAGCGGAAGAGGGACCGCTCGCGGGACGATCCGGTCATGCCCCACCAGCCCGATGGCGCATACAGGCGCGGCGAGTCAGCGGTCGAGGCCGCGGCGGCCAGAGCCGTCTGCGCGGCATCCGCGGGACTGTGGCCGACGTGCGCGATGACGAAGCGCGCTGGGCGCTCGGGGACCCGCCTGCGGACGGCAGGGGCGATCTCGGATCCCGGAACGATGCCGGGATGGCAGAACTGCACCGTGATGCCCCAGCCGGCGGCGCGGCTGCGTCGGTCCAGTTCCCGCCCGAACAGCGCGAGCGCGAGCTTGGACTGCCGGTAGGCGGCAAAGGCGCCGAGCGGACGCGATCCCGAGTCGAGCCGGGCGTGAGCAGCAGCGAGGCTGCACTGCACGACGACGCGTGCCGACCCCGCGCGCAAGAGGGGCAGCAGGCCCATCGTGAGTGCGATGTGGCCGAAGCAGTTGATCTGAAAAGTCGGCTCACGAGCATCCCGAGACTCCCGCTCGCCGAGCGCGACCATACCGGCGTTCAGCACGAGCAGTTCGATGGGCTTTGCCTCGGCGAGGAGCGTGGTTGCCAGCGCCGAGACCGACTCCGGTCGAGCCAGGTCGAGATCGGCGAGGGCGAGCACGGCGTGAGGAACGCTCTCGTGGATAGTGCGCACGGCGGCCTCGCCGCGTTCGCGGCTGCGCACCGGAAGCACCAGCTCGACGCCGGTGGCGGCCAGGCCACGAGCGATCTCCCGCCCGATCCCACTGCTCGCCCCGGTCACGACCGCCCGCGCGGGCGGCGTCGCGGGCTCGGGCTTCACGCGCTTCACCCTACCGCGACTGCAGGGCGGAATATGCACGGTGATGGGGCCAGGACGGCTCCGGCCCGCGCACTAGCGTGAGCGTCATCCGCACCGTGTGCGGCATCCTGCGACGAGGCTCACACCGCCTCGGATATGAGGAGGGCGAATGAGCACCGCTGCCGAAACGGCCCGCTCGGACTTCGCCCCCGCGCCCGTGCCACGTAGCCCCGCTCTGCTCACACCCGGCTACTTCGCCGGCGTCATGGGCACCGGCATCGTCTCCATCGGTGCCCAGCTCATCGGCCAGACGATCATCGCCTCCGTGCTCTTCTGGCTCGCGATCGTCTTCTACGTCGCCCTCGTCACGCTCAACGCGTGGCGTTTCGCGGGGTATCGGCAGTACATGTCCGACGACTTCCACGATCCCTCACGCGCCTTCGGCTTCTTCACCTTCATCGCCGCGACGAACGTCATCGCCGCGATGCTCGTGGGAATCGGACTGGTCGCCCCCGCGGTGGCCCTGCTGATCGTGGCGGTGCTCGCCTGGCTCGTGCTCGGCTACGTCATCCCGTGGACGGCCGTGCTCGGAAACCCCAGACGGCCGATGCTCGATGCCGCCAACGGAACGTGGTTCATCTGGGTGGTCGCGAGCCAGTCGATCGCCGTCGTCGCAGCAGGCCTGGAACCGCTGCTGCACTCCGGGCTTCGTCAGGGACTCACCATCCTCGCGGTCTTCGCCTGGTCAGTGGGTATCGTGCTGTACGCCTCCTGCGCGGTGTTCGTCGTGCTGCGCATGATGCTCTACACCCTCGAACCCAAGCATCTCGACCCGCCGTACTGGGTCGCGATGGGTGCCGTTGCGATCACCGTGGTGGCCGGTGCCCGCATCGTCGAGATGGATGAGGCACCGATGATCGACGTGACCCGCGAACTGATCGCGGGGCTCTCGGTGATCTTCTGGGCCTTCGCCACCTGGCTCATCCCCGTGCTGCTGGCGGCGGGGGTCTGGCGCCACCTCGTGCACCGCGTTCCCCTCGTCTATGTCCCGACGCTGTGGAGCTTCGTCTTCCCGATGGGGATGTATGCCGCCGCCAGCATCTATCTCGGCCGCGCGGACCACCTGCCCGTGGTCGAGGCGATCGGTACGGCGTGGTTCTGGGCAGGATTCGGCGTGTGGTCGCTGACCGCGATCGGGATGGGCGTTGACCTCACCCGGCGCTTCGCGGGCACCCAGAGAAGAAAGAGACGGTCACTATGAACGAGGCAGAAACCCGCACCTACCGGCCCGGAACCGGCACGGCGGTCTTCTGGGTCATCGCGGCCGTGATCTCGTGGATCGTGTCCTTCCTGCTGTACCGCGAGTACATCGGGCAGATCACCGGGGAGGCACCGAGCTTCTCCTGCGACTTCAGCCCCTTCATCACCTGCGGCCCGAATCTGCTCTCGCCCGCGGGGAATCTGCTCGGCTTCACCAATGCGATTCTCGGGATGACGCTCTTCTTCGGACCGATCTATGCCGGGATCGGCGCTCTTGCCGCACCGGGCGGGATGCGGGCCTGGTATTGGCGGATCTTCGTCATCGCCGTGCTCGGCGGCTTCGCGCTGGTGCACTTCCTCGCCTACCGCAGCGTCTTCGAGTTCGGTTCGCTCTGCCCCTGGTGCATGGTCGTCTGGCTGATGACGATCCCGCTGTTCTGGTCGGTGACCGGGTGGACGCTCGAGGCGGGGGTGTGGGGCGAGGCCCCGCGCCGCCTCGGCGCGATCGTCGTCCGGTGGACGCTCTTCATCGTCGTGGTGAACTATCTGCTGATCGTCATCGCCGCGCAGTGGCGACTGGACCTGCTGAGCCTGCTCTGGCGGTGATGCTGTTCATCGCACGGTGAGCTGCGCGAAGCGCTCGACGGGCAGGTTGTCGGTCCTGACCGGCTGATCGCCCGTCATGCTCCGCGGCAGTGGTCGGCGGGCACCCACGTCGCGGAAACGCTGCACGGCCCAGCACTCCACGCCCGCGTCGGCGAGCTGGCAGCCGAGATCGCGCAGCGCCGCTTCCTCGATCGCCGCGGGATGCACGGTGGTGCGAACTTCGAGGTCGAGTGGCCTGTCTGTGCCCGCGCGTGCGGCCCGCTCGTCCAGGCACCGCTGCTGCTCGCCCAAGGGCTCACCGACACACTGGTGATGCCCACGGCGCAGCAGTCATATGTCGAGGAACTGTGCGCCGGCGGCCAGCCCGTCGACTTTCGCACGTTCGCGGGCAGGGACCATATGGGCCTCGTCACCGGCGATTCGCCGCTTCTCCGACAGCTCATGGAGTGGACGCAAGACCGGTTCGACGGCGCTCCGCCAACCGACACATGCTGAACAACCCCGGCCACCGAGCACGATTCGTCGGCGTGTCCGGGATGTAGTAATCTAGTCGAGTTGCCCCGGGCTTCTACGGGGCAACGTCTGGGCCTGTGGCGCAGCTGGTAGCGCACCTGCATGGCATGCAGGGGGTCAGGGGTTCGAGTCCCCTCAGGTCCACAAAATCCCTGATCAGAGGACTATTCGCTGAACTCCCTCCGCAGAACGGGAAGTGCGTCCGGGCGGGTGTTCGTGTGTTCGAACGAACGCACCGCGTAGTCTGGTGCCGTGCACCGACGACGCCGGACGCTCGCGAGCGCGGTCCTCATGGCCTGCGCAGTCGTCGTCGTCCCCGCCCTAGCGGCTGCATCCGAGCCTCTACCGCCGGCACCACCGGTTGAGGCAGCCCCCGCCGACGCTGTTCCCAGCAGCGCCGCCGCACGCGTCGCACTCATGACGACGCGCGAGCGGGCGGCGAGCATCGTCATGGGTCACATCCCGACCTCGAGCACCTCGGCTCTGCGCGACTACATGGAGCTGAACGACCTGGGCGGCTTCATCCTGATGGGATCGAATGTCCCGGCTGACGAGGCCGGCCTGCGCAAGGTCACCGAAGCGCTCACGCTCGACGCGACGCTGCCGCCCCTCATCGCCATCGACCAAGAAGGCGGCGTCGTCTCACGCATTCGCTGGGACGCCTTCGCCCCTCCCCGCGAGCTGCGCTCGAAGGGCGCCGATGCCACGAGGCAAGCTTTCGGCGGGCGCGCCTCGCTCCTGGCGCGGGCGGGCGTGAACGTCAACTTCGGGATCGTCGCCGACTACACCGGCGACAGCAGATCGTTCATCTACTCGCGCGTACTCGGCACCACCCCGGCCATCTCGGCCCGGAACGTCGCAGCAGCCGTGTCGGGCGAGCGCGGCCTCGTTGCCTCGACGCTCAAGCACTTTCCCGGCCACGGCGCCGCACCCGGCGACTCGCACGCCGGCATCCCCTCGACCAACCGCTCGAAGGCGAAGTGGCGCGAGAACGAGGCGCTGCCCTTCATCGCCGGAATAGAGCGAGGCGCCGAACTCGTCATGCTCGGGCACCTCGCCTACACCGCGGTGGACGCGAAGCCGGCATCCCTGTCGCCGGAGTGGCACCGGATCCTCCGCGAAGAGCTCGGCTTCACGGGGGTCACCATCACCGACGATCTCGGGATGCTGCAGGCATCCCGCATCACGCGTTATCGCGACCCGGTCGCCAACGCCGTCGAGGCCGTGGCTGCCGGCAACGACATGGTGCTCGTCGTGATGTTCTCGGACGCCCGCACCGCCGCGCAGATCGTTGACGGGCTGGTTGCCGCCGTCGAGTCGGGAGCACTCCCGGCCGAGCGGTTGCGCGAAGCCGCGGAGCGGGTCATGTCCCTGCGCCTGAGCCTCGCTGCCAGCGGTACGGCGATGATGCCTTGCGGGAGTTGCACCGAAGCAAGCCGTTGAGCATCAGTGCAGCAGGCCGACCTCGGTGAGCTTCTCGCGAAGGCCCGCGCCGTCCGAAGCCGCGACCCAAGGAATCCCTTCGTCCCCCGGGTCGGCCTCGTGTGCCCGGCCACCGGCCAGCACCGCCTGCGTGGTCGAGAGCTGACGTATTGCCACGGCGGCGACGGCATCCGGTCGCTCTTTCTGAAACTGCGAGTACGTGCCCTCGTCGTGCTGCCCATCGTCGCCGACCAGGAGCCAGCGCACTTTCGGGAACTCGTCGGCAAGTCGCCTGAGGTTGGCGAACTTGTGCTCACGGCCGCTGCGGAACCAGCGGTCGTGAGTGGGGCCCCAATCGGTCAGCAGCATCGCGCCACCGGGGAAGAGATGCCGGCTCAGAAAACGACTGAGCGCGGGCACGATGTTCCACGCGCCTGTGGAGAGGTAGACCACGGGAGCCCCGGGATGCTGGGACACGAGTTGATCGAGCAGCACTGCCATCCCGGGAACCGGGAGGCGAGCGTGCTCGTCGACGACGAAGGTGTTCCACACCGCGACGAGAGGCCGGGGGAGAGCCGTGACCATGACGGTGTCATCGACATCGCTGATGATTCCGAAGTCGACATCGTCGCCGACGACGAAAACCCGCGCTTCGACCGGTTCTTGATCCTCGGCTGACATCGTGAACTTCTGCCATCCGGGTTCCAGATCGATCGAGATCACCTGGTCGATCACGCCGCCGCGATCGGCGGTGAGTTCGAACACGGTGCCGCCGATCTCGACGCGCACGACCGCTTCGCTGACGGGGATGCCGGTATAGCTGCGCCAGCCGCGCACGCTCGCGAACTCACCGGCCTTCGTCCGCTTGCGCGGTCGCAGGATGAGCACACGGCCGAGCAGGCGCACCCAGCCCTCGCCCCCGTAGCTGGAGAAGGGCACGGCGGCACCGCCCCGCCCGCGCCGGCGTGCGCGGCGCTCCCGCCAGCGGTGCATGCGGGTCTCGAAGCGGGCGAAACGGTGGATCCGTCCATCGGGTTCGGGCGGCTGAGACATCTGTCCCAGTCTTACATGCCCTCGCTCGGACGCCTACTCTGGTGACGTGACTGCTGTTTCTGGCCGGGTGCCCGGTGCCCGTCGATCCCCACGCCTCCCTCCGGCCAACGCTTCGCGTTGGCCAGAGCCTCTGAGGCGCGTCGGCCCCGCTCAGGGACCGGTCGAAGGTGACGTGACCGCCGTCTCGAGCGTCTTGCCCGGCTGGACCGACCCGGCCTGGCTCTTCGCCACGGGCGAGGCAGAGCTCGAGCATGCCTTCTGGCTCGATGCCGGTTCTTCGGCGGGGCAGGGATGGAGCTATCTCGGTACCGGGATCCCGGATGCCGCGGGGCCGGGCGGGGTTGTGATCGACGGCTCGCGCGGCGTGACGAGGCAAGCGGATGCGCCGCCCTTCACGGGCGGCTGGGTCGGCTGGCTCGACTACGACGGCGGGGCGGCCCGCAACGGGGCGCCGGCGAGGATCGAGGAATCTCCGCGCTGGCTGAAGGTCGAGCGTCTGCTCGCCTTCGATCATGCGCGGAGGGCGGTGTGGGCCGTGGCTCCCGCCGAAGAGATCGAGACCTGGGCCGCAGACAGTACCGAGCGGATCGGCCGTGCAAAGGCACCCGGGCTGCCGCTGGCCGCGCACGTGGGGGCGTCTGCACGGCACAGCCCTGCGGAGTACATCGAGCGCATCGAGCGCTGCCGTGACCTCATCCGCCTCGGTGAGGCGTACCAGCTCTGCCTCACGACGCGCTTCACGGTCGAGGGATCCGTCGATCCGGTCGCGAGCTATCTGCGCCTGCGTGCGGCCACGCCAGCCCACCACGGGGGATTCATCCGCATCGGCGACCGCACGCTGCTGAGCGCAAGCCCGGAGCAGTTTCTGCACGCCGAGGGCGGCGTCATCCGCACCCGGCCGATCAAGGGAACCAGGCCGCGCGGGGAGGATGCGGCATCCGACGCGGCCCTGGCCGCAGAACTCACCGCGAGTGCCAAGGAGCGCGCGGAGAACGTCATGATCGTGGATCTCATGCGCAACGATCTCTCGCGGGTGTGCGAACCGGGCACGATTCGCGTCGATGAGCTGTTCGCGGTGGAGTCCTACCCGGCCGTGCACCAGCTCGTCAGCACGGTGAGCGGGCGGGGCATCCCGGGTCTGATCGCCGATGAGCTGTGGGCGGCGACCTTTCCGGCCGGCAGCATGACCGGCGCGCCGAAACTCTCGGCCATGACGCACCTGCACGCGCTCGAGGACGGCGCGCGGGGCATCTACGCCGGATGCTTCGGATACGTGGGCACTGACGGTTCGGTGGATGCGGCGATGGTGATTCGCAGCATCGTGGTCGAGCCCGGGCGCGCGTACGTGGGCGCGGGCGGGGGGATCACGTGGCGTTCGGATGCGGCCGAGGAGGTCGCCGAGGTCGCCACCAAGGCGCGTGCGCCGCTGGCCGCACTCGGTGCCGCGCTTCCGGCGACCTGGGGCGGCATCCGATAATCTGGGAAGTCGATGCTCCCGCGTTCGCACGTCGAGATTGGTCGTTCCGTGTCTTCACAGTCGTCTTCGCCCGCTGAGGCCCCCGAAGAAGTGCCTTCGGCGTACGAGATCCAGCGCAGATGGCAGCGGTACTGGGCCGAGAATGCCACCTTCGACGCCGCTGGCGATGACGACCCGCGCCCGCGCAAGTACGTGCTCGGAATGTTCCCCTATCCCTCGGGCGACCTGCACATGGGTCACGCCGAGAACTACGTCTACGTCGACATCATGGCGCGCTTCTGGCGGCACCGCGGCTACAACGTGCTCAACCCCATCGGCTGGGACTCCTTCGGTCTGCCCGCAGAGAACGCCGCGATCAAGCAGGGTGCCGATCCCCGGGTGTGGACCTACGAGAACATCGAGCAGCACAAGAAGAGCTTCCGCGAGTACGGCTCGTCCTATGACTGGACTCGGGTGCTGCACACGAGCGATCCCGAGTACTACCGCTGGAACCAGTGGCTCTTCCAGCTGCTCTACGAGCGCGGGCTCGCCTATCGCAAGGCGAGCCCGGTGAACTGGTGCCCGGCTGACCAGACCGTTCTCGCGAACGAGCAAGTCGTGGACGGCCGCTGCGAACGCTGCGGTGCCGAGGTCATCAAGAAGAAGCTGACCCAGTGGTATTTCCGGATCACCGACTATGCCGATCGGCTGCTCGACGACCTCGACCAGCTCGAGGGGCACTGGCCGCGCAAGGTGCTGCAGATGCAGCGCAATTGGATCGGACGTTCGGTCGGGGCCGACGTCGATTTCGAGATCGAGGGTCGCGCGGAACCGGTGACTGTCTTCACCACGCGCCCCGACACCCTGCACGGTGCCACGTTCTTCGTCGTCGCGCCGGACGCCGACCTGGCAGCGGAGCTGGCAGCGGGGGCCTCGTCCGAGGTCCGCATGCGCTTTCAGGACTATCTCACGCAGGTGCAGAAGGCCACCGAGATCGAGCGGCAGTCCACCGACCGGCCGAAGACCGGGGTGTTCCTGGAGCGCTATGCGATCAACCCGGTCAACGGCGAGCGGCTGCCCATCTGGGCCGCCGACTATGTGCTGGCCGACTACGGTCACGGTGCCGTGATGGCCGTGCCCGCGCACGACCAGCGCGACCTTGACTTCGCCCTCGCCTTCGACATCCCGGTCACCGTCGTCGTCGACACGACCGCGGGGGATGCGGAAGCGGGGTCGCTCGAGGAGCAGCATCCGGCATCCACCGGAGTTGCCCTGGCCGGCGACGGACGCATGATCGACTCGGGCAGCCTCAACGGCCTGTCCAAGGCCGAGGCGATCGCGCGCATCATCGAAGAACTGGAAGCGGTCGGCAAGGGTCGCGCGACGACCTCCTTCCGTCTGCGCGACTGGCTCATCTCGCGCCAGCGCTTCTGGGGCACGCCGATCCCCGTCGTGCACACCGAAGACGGCCGGATCGTTCCGATCCCCGACGATCAGCTTCCGCTGACGCTGCCGGTGGCAAAGGGTCTCGATCTCGCTCCCAAGGGCACCTCGCCGCTCGGAGCGATAGAGGAGTGGATGGCGGCCACCGATCCCGAGACGGGCGCGCCCGCGCGGCACGATCCCGACACCATGGACACCTTCGTGGACAGCTCGTGGTACTTCCTGCGCTTCCTGACGCCGAACGATGACAAGGCCGCCTTCGACCCGGCGCAGTCTGCGCTCTGGGAGCCGGTGGACTGGTACATCGGCGGCGTGGAGCACGCGATCCTGCATCTGCTGTACGCCCGCTTCATCACCAAGGTGCTCTTCGATCTCGGGATGGTCGATTTCACCGAGCCCTTCACCTCGCTCATCAACCAGGGCATGGTGCTGCTCGGCGGTTCGAAGATGTCCAAGAGCAAGGGCAACCTGGTCGAGTTCGCCACGAGCATGAAAGACCCGGGTGCGGATGCCACGCGCGTTGCGATCACCTTCGCCGGCCCGGTCGAAGACGACGTGAACTGGGAGGACGTCTCGACGACCGGGGCGCAGAAGTTCCTCGCGCGGGCGCTGCGCGTCGCGCGGGATGTGGCCAACCCGGTCGGTGTCGACGTCCAGGACGGGGACGCGGCGCTGCGCCGAGCCACGCATCGACTGCGGGCCGATGCGCCGGGGATGGTCGAGCAGACGAAGTTCAACGTGCTCGTCGCGCGCCTGATGGAGCTGGTGAACGTCACCCGGAAGACGATCGATTCAGGGGCAGGGGGGTCCGACCCCGCGGTGCGTGAGGCGGCCGAGACGATCGCCGTGATGCTCGACCTCGTCGCGCCGCACACGGCGGAAGAGATGTGGGAGATTCTCGGGCACGAGCCCTCGGTGGGTCTCGTCGTCTGGCCGGACGCCGATCCGGCTCTGCTCGTTGAGGAGTCGGTCACGGCGGTCGTGCAGGTTAACGGCAAGGTGCGTGCGCAGCTCGAGGTTCCGGCGGACGTCAGCGAGGCGGAGCTCGAAGAGCTGGCGCGGGCCGATGCGCGCGTTCTTCGTGCCGTCGGTGAAGCCGAGATCGTCAAGGTGATCGTGCGGGCACCGAAGCTCGTGAGCTTGGTCGTGAAGGGGTAGCGCCGACTTTCTCTGCACCGGGTTGGACGGTCATGAGTTCTCCCCGTTTCGCGTGATCCTGGCGATGACGGAGGTTTCCGAGCATCTAACCTGACCCCGTGTCCGCCGATGCCGCCACCGACCCGCCCGCGCCGCCGCGGCTGCGCCTCGGGCTGGGCGCGGTGGTGGTCATCGTCATCGGGACCCTCTCGGTCACGGTGGGGCTCTCGCTGCTGCGCGGACAGCAAGGGGCGGGTCAGATCGTTCCGCTGCCGGATGCCGAGGTCTCGCTACCGCGCAGCGAGCTGTACGTGCACGTGCTCGGCGCGGTGCGGCATCCGGGCCTGTACGTGCTGGACGCCGACGCCCGGGTCGTCGACGCGCTGGCGGCAGCCGGCGGCACGCTCGAGGGGGCCGACCTTCGGGCGGTGAACCTTGCCCGGCCGCTGTCGGACGGCGAGCAGCTCTTCGTTCCGGCGGTGGGAGAAGGCGGCACGTCGCAGGCCCCGGCAAGCGACGGGCGGATCGACCTCAACACCGCCGATCAGGCCCAGTTGGAGACGCTGCCGCGCATCGGACCGGCCCTCGCCCGACGCATCATTCAGTGGCGCGAGGCGAACGGGCGCTTTCGCTCGGTACAGGACCTGCTCGCCGTCCCGGGCATCGGCGAGAAGCTGCTGGCAGGACTCAAAGATCTGGTGCGGGTGTGATCCCGCGCCAGCTCGCGCCGGTCGGTGTCGCGGCCGTGCTGTGGGCGATCGCGTTGCTGTGCGTCATGGCCGAGGGGCTTGCGTGGTCGTTCAGCATCGTGTTGTGGATCGGCGCGCTCGGTGCGCTGCTCTGGCTGCGGGTCGTGCGGGCGGGGACAACGGGCCTGGTCGCGGTGGTGCTGGCGCTGGGCGCATGCGTGGCATCCTCCGTCGCCCTCGCGGTACCCGGGCGCGGGGTGGTCCGAACGCACGACGGGCGGGCGGTGGAGCTCGTGGTGGATGCGACGTCGATGCTTCGAGAGGGGCGCGACGGACGGCTGTGGTTCGACGCTCGCGCGGTTGCAGCAGGTCCGCCAGGTGCCCTCGTGGCGGCCGATGCGATCGTGCGTGTCGGGGTGGAGGTGCCCGGGGCGGGTGTGCCGCCGGAGTGGGGGCCCGGCGCGCGCCTGCGCGTGACCGGGCTCGCCACGCAGAGCGGTGCCGGCGAGCGTGCCGCCCTTGTCGTCTTCGGGCGAGGGAGCGTGGCGGTGATCCGTCCGCCCGACGTCGTCTTCGCCGTCGCGAGCGACGTACGAGCGCAGTTCGTCGCTCGGGCGGTCCGCCTGCCCGAGCCCGGCGCGGGCTTGCTGCCGGGGCTTGCGGTGGGCGACACCCGCGCTGTGACTGAAGAGCTCAACCGCGCGATGCTGACCAGTGGGCTCAGCCACCTCACCGCTGTGTCGGGGGCGAACTGCGCCATCGTGGTGGGCGTGGTCTACGGGACGGTCGCGCTGTGCCGTGGCGGGCGGAGGCTGCGGATCGCCCTTGCAGCGGTGGCGTTGCTCGCCTTCGTGATCCTGGTGACCCCCGAGCCCAGCGTGATCCGCGCCGCGACCATGGCGGGCCTGGCCATGCTGGCACTGCTGCTCGGACGCCCCGGCCTGGGAGCCGGGATGCTCTCGCTCGCGATCAGCGTGATCCTCCTGGGCGACCCCTGGCTCGCCGCCACTCCCGGATTCGCGCTGTCTGCTGCCGCGACAGGGGCGCTGCTCGTGCTCGCGCGCCCGGTATCGAGGGGCCTTTCCCGATGGATGCCGCAGCCGCTGGCTCTCGGAATCGCCGTGCCTCTGTCGGCGCAACTCGTCTGCGGACCGATCCTCGCCCTGTTCGCCGAGCAGCAGACGGTCGTCGGGGTGCTCGCCAACATGCTCGCCGCCCCCGCTGCGCCCGTCGCAACCGTCATCGGTCTCCTGGCGTGCCTCGCTCTGCCGATCCCGCCCCTGGCAGACCTGTTCGCCGCAAGCGCTTGGCTGCCCTCAGCCTGGATCGCGTCGACGGCACTGACCTCGTCGGCGGTGCCTGGCTCGCATGTGCTCATCACGCCGGGTCTCGGCCCGGCGCTCGTCATCGCGCTGCTCACCGTGGCGGTCACCATCCTGCTCGTGCGGGGGCGCAGCGGTGCAGGGTCACCACGTCGCCTGCGGCTCGTGGCAGCGCTTGTGCTCGCCGTCGCAGCGGGGCTCGGCGGGGGACGCCTGCTCGTCGGCGGACCGCTGGCAGCGCTCACGACGCCGGCGGAGTGGTCTATCGCTGCCTGCGATGTCGGGCAAGGGGATGCCGTGCTGCTGCGCTCGTCGGGGCAGGTCGCGCTGATCGACACGGGTCCGGACCCCGCTGCCCTGAGCGCGTGCCTCAGCGCACTGGGCATCGGGCACATCGATCTGCTCGTGCTCACGCACTTCGACCTCGACCACTACGGTGGCACCCCGGCGGTGGTCGGGCATGTCGGCACCGTGCTGCACGGGCCTGTTGGCGCGGGAGAGGGTCACCGTCTGCTCCGTGACCTCGCCGCATCCGGCACCAGAGTTATCGAGGGTTTCGCCGGGGTGCACGGGATGCTGGGGGAGGCCGAGTGGCACGTGCTCTGGCCCGTCCGCGACTCACCGATCTTCGAGGCGGGCAACGACACGAGCGTGGTGATCGAGGTCGGCGGGGGAGAGGTGCCGCGCACGCTCCTGCTCGGGGACCTTTCGGCGGCCGCGCAACGGCAGCTGCTCGGCGGCGGGCGCGTCCGCGGCACCTACGCCGTGGTCAAGGTCGCCCACCACGGCAGCCGTGACCAGGAGCCTGCGTTGTATGCTGCGGCGCGCCCTGCGATCGCACTGTTCACCGTGGGTGAGAACACCTACGGACATCCCCATCCCGATGCGCTCGCGCTGGCGGCAGCAGCCACTGTGCTGCGCACCGATCTGCATGGCCGGGTGCTGCTGCGATGGGCTGACGGCGGGCTGAGCGTCTGGACCGAGCGATAGTCTGGAGCTATGGCTGCCGCACGCCCTCCCGCCCGCACGATCGCGCAGGTGTCGTGGCGCGAACCGCAGCCCGCGCCCATCGTGCTGGTCTCTGGCCCCGAAGAAGTCTGCGCCGAGCGCGCGATCGCCGGGATCCGGGACTATCTGCGAGCCGAGGACCCGGCGCTCGAGGTCAGCGACATTCAGGCCGACTCCTTCGAGTCCGGGATGCTGTTCGCGCTCACCTCGCCCTCGCTGTTCGGCGAGCCGCGCCTCGTGCGCGTCGCGGGCGTGGAGCGCTGCACGGACGCCTTCATCACCGAGGCGGTCGCCTACCTCGACGCGCCGCAAGAGGGCGCGACCGTGATCCTGCGGCATACCGGGTCCAGCGTCCGCGGCAAGAAGCTGCTCGACGCGATCCGTTCGGGCACCGGCGGCGGGATCGAGATCGCCTGCCCCGCGATCAAGCGCGACTCGGATCGGGTGGACTTCGCCGCGGGGGAGTTCCGTGCGGCGGGCAAGCGCATCGCGGCCCCGGCGCTGCGCGCGCTCGTCTCGGCCTTCGCGGATGATCTCACCGAGCTGGCGGCCGCGTGCCAGCAACTGATCGGTGACGTCGAGGGCGACATCACGCCCGAGGTCGTGCAGAAGTACTACGGCGGCCGGGTCGAGGTGTCGGCCTTCGCCGTTGCCGACACCGCGATCGCGGGCCGCTACGGCGAGGCGCTCGTCGCTCTGTGGCACGCCCTGGCATCCGGAGCCGATCCCGTCCCGCTCGTGGCCGCTTTCGCGATGAAGCTGCGCACGATGGCCCGGGTCGCCGGTTCCCGCGAACCGAGCCGCGAACTTGCCGCACGCCTGGGGATGAAGGACTGGCAGGTCGACCGCGCGCGAAAAGACCTCGCGGGCTGGAATGAGCGCTCGCTCGGGCTCGCCATTCAGGCAACGGCTCGCGCGGACGCCGAGGTCAAGGGTGCCGCGCGCGATCCCGTGTTCGCGCTGGAGCGCATGGTGACCGTCGTTGCCACGCGCGTCCCGTTCGGCGAGCCGGTGAGCTGAGGCCGGCACCGCAGGCTGCCCACACGGCGGGTACAAGCGAAACGGCCCACCCCGGTCAGGGACGGGCCGTCCTGAAAGCATCGCTCAGAGCGCAGCGACCTGCTTGGCGATCGCGGACTTGCGGTTCGCGGCCTGGTTCTGGTGGATGACGCCCTTGCTGACGGCCTTGTCGAGCTTGGCTGAGGCCTTCTTCAGCGCGGTCTCGGCGGCAGCCTTGTCGCCAGCGGCGACGGCGGTGCGGGTCTGCCGGACGGCCGTCTTCAGCTCGCTCTTGACGGCCTTGTTGCGCTCGCGCGCCTTCTCGTTGGTCTTGTTGCGCTTGATCTGCGACTTGATGTTCGCCACGT
>CAZHML010000041.1:0-22260 GCA_964533745.1 uncultured Microbacterium sp. | reverse complement strand
CCGAGACGAGCGAGACTCCGGGCGAGGTGCACGTCGAACTCAGCGCGCGCTCGGCGCACGCGCAGCAGCGTCTCGCCAAGCGCGTGCAGGCCGAGCGCCAGGCGGGGGAGCTGGAGATGCTCAAGGCCGAGCTCGCCGCCACGCGCGCCGATCCCGCCGTGCGACAGGCACGCGCGCGTCGTCGGATGCGGTTGACGGCCACGCTGCTGTGCCTGGCCGGACTCGCTGTGGCCGGTATCGGGATCTGGCAGTTGGTGGCATCCGGTGCCCAGGTGCTGATCTGGGCAGGAGTCGCGGCGGCACTGGCGAGCGTGCTCGTGCTGCAGCGGATGGCGGTCGTGACCGCCCGTGCGGCGCGCCGGCAGAGGGCTGTCGTGGCATCCGCCCCTCGCGTCTCGCCGCCGCTGCACGATCAGGGGCCGGCGACGTGGACGCCGCGGCAGGTCCCGCCGGCGATGGTGTCGGTGGCGGGATCGCGCGCACACGCGGCCCAGCTGGGTGCCG
The DNA here is from genome assembly GCA_964533745.1 of uncultured Microbacterium sp. Lineage (GTDB taxonomy): Bacteria > Actinomycetota > Actinomycetes > Actinomycetales > Microbacteriaceae > Microbacterium. The sequence goes on along the minus strand of CAZHML010000041.1, from coordinate 21,756 downwards.
AGGTGCAGCGCGCCCGGCGCGAGGCCGCGTACGAGGAAGAGCTGCGTCGGCGGGCCGAGCGGATGGCACCGCCCGCACCTGTCGTGCTGCCCGCCGCGGCCGCCGCGCCGGATTTCTCGCGGATGGGCTACGTCGACGACGCCGAGATCGAGGAGCACGTCCGCCGCCTGCTGGCCAGCCGCGTCGCCGGCTGAGCCGTGATACCCTGGATCGGTTCACGGGCCTATGGCGCAGTTGGTAGCGCGTCTCGTTCGCAATGAGAAGGTCGGGGGTTCGAATCCCCCTAGGTCCACCATAAGAGGCTTACTGCAATTCCCGTCCTTTTCCGTGGGGTTGGGCAGCAGGGCCGCTAAGAATGTATTGAGCAGGTCACCAGAGTCGGTGATCTGCTTTTCTGTTGGTACTCCGGTGTGACGCTGAGCTTCTATTGCCGCAAGTTCGCGAGCGACTGGTTCGTCCTCACCGTCTTGGTAGGCAGTCCAGCCTCGTTGTGCGGCGAGGAGTTCACGCAGTGGCGTGTTGATCTCGTCACCGACGACTTCTTCGTTCACGACATACATCCAGAACTACGTCGATCGATACGGGCAACGCATTTCCCACGGCGACGCAGAGTTCAACATAGAGGGACTTCTCCGACTTGCCGGGTGGCAGGAAGACCTATGAGCGTCGAGCGAGAAGCCGCCCGAAGTGTTGAGGACTTCACCAAAATCCCTGATCATGGTATAAATAGAGCAGAATTCAGCATCCGGTTCGAGGCTTCTCCCGGAAGCGAATCGCCCAAAGTGGAGTCGTAGTCGTGTCGGACATCGCCGATATCCTGAGAGACAGCTTTGTGGATAACTAACGTGACGCACCTCGGTGTGGAGGAGACGACTCAATAACATGGCAAGACCGGCAGCGAAACCGAAACAGGCAAAGACCCTAGAGCAGCGACTCTGGGATGCTGCTGACGCGCTGCGCGGGAACCAGGAACCGTCCGAATACAAGCACGTCGTGCTCGGCCTCGTCTTCCTGAAGTACATCTCCGACCGATTCGAAGAGCGCCGCAAGGCCATCGAAATCGCGCTGAGCGATCCCGAGTCCGACGACTATATTCCGAACGCAGCTCGCCGCGAGCAGTTCATCGAGAGCCGCGACGAGTACACCAGCCACAACGTCTTCTGGGTGCCCGCCGACGCACGCTGGGACTCGATCCAGGCGAAAGCCAAGCTGCCTAGCATCGGCCAGGACATCGACAAAGCGATGGATCTCATCGAGAAGGAGAACCCCGTCATTCGAGGTGTTCTCCCACTCAACTATGGACGCGAAGGCCTCGACAAGGGACGCCTCGGACAGCTCGTTGACCTGATCGGCTCGATCGGCTTCACCGAGACCGACGACCACGGCAGCGACGATGTGCTCGGCCGTGTCTACGAATACTTCCTCGGCCAGTTCGCCGGCAAGGAGACCGGCAAGGACGCCGGCGCGTTCTACACGCCACGTTGGGTCGTGAAGCTACTTGTCGAGATGCTCGAACCATACAAGGGTCGCGTCTACGACCCTGCAGCGGGATCAGGCGGGATGTTCGTCGAGTCCTCCAAATTCGTCAGAGCGCACGGCGGTAAGCGCACCGACATCTCCGTCTATGGACAGGAGTTCACCGACGCGACTTGGAGGCTCGCCAAGATGAACTTGGCCTTACGCGGCATCGAAGCCGATATGGGCGACCGCTCCGCGGATTCGTTCACACAGGACTTGCATCCTGATCTGCGTGCTGACTTCGTGATCGCCAACCCGCCGTTCAACGTCTCGACCTGGTGGGATGCGAAGCTCGCCGACGATCCGCGCTGGAAGTATGGCACACCGCCCGAAGGCAACGCCAACTTCGCCTGGGTTCAGCACTTCCTCCATCACCTCGCACCGAATGGCACCGCAGGCTTTGTACTTGCCAATGGCTCTCTGAGCTCCAAGACGGGTGGGGAAGGTGAGATCCGCCGCAAGCTGGTCGAGGCGGACCTCGTGGATTGTATTATCGCGTTGCCCGACAAGCTGTTCTTTAACACTGGCATCCCCGTTTCGCTGTGGTTCCTGTCTAAGAACAGACACGGTAACGGCCATCGCGAACGCCGAGGCGAGACATTGTTCATCGATGCTCGCAAACTCGGCAGCATGGTTAGCCGCAAGTTGCGTGAGCTAACCGATGCCGACATCACGAGGATCGCTGACACCTACCATTCCTGGCGGAACCACGACGGAGGATACGAAGACGTCTCCGGGTTTGCCAAGTCGGCAGAACTTGATGAGATTTCCAAGCACGACTTCGTGCTCACTCCGGGTCGCTACGTCGGAGCAGAGGATGCAGAACCCGATGCTGAGCCCATCGACGAAAGAATCGAGCGGCTTGAGGGCGAACTGTATGAGGAGTTCGAGCGTGGACATGAGCTTGAGGATGAGATTCGCTCCCGGCTTGGAGGGCTCAAAGCGTGAGAGTCATCGCTGGACTGGGGATATCAATACCGAGCAGCTGGGATGTGGCGAGCTTGAGCGAGGTCACGTCCAAAATCGGTAGTGGAGCAACCCCTAGAGGCGGGGCGGCCGTATACGTCGAGGACGGACCCGCATTCATTCGCAGTCAGAACGTCCACGACAACCGATTCAAAGACGAAGGTCTCGTCTTTCTATCGGATCAGGCCGCCACCGCTCTGAAGGGGGTGACAGTTCAAGAAGACGATGTGCTTATCAACATCACGGGCGATTCAATTCTGCGGACGTGTCTTGTGCCGAAGCGAGTACTCCCCGCGAGAGTGAATCAGCATGTAGCGATTATTCGCTCCAACGGACGGGTCGATCCCGGCTTCTTGCAGAAGTGGCTTTCGCAACCCCTAATGAAGGACTTCATGCTTGGGCACTCTTCAGGGGGCACGCGCAAAGCCATCACAAAAGGACATCTGCAGGGCTTCCCAATCCCGCTTCCTCCGATAGAGGAGCAGCGGGGCATCGCCGCGACACTCGGCGCCCTTGACGAGAAGATCGAATCGAATCAGCGAGTGGCAAGCCTCGCGCTCGAGATTCTCGATGCTCTGGCTTCTCGGATCGGGGCTGAAGTTCCTTCCGTACCGCTCGGTTCATTGGTGACGGTGGTCCGGGACGGTGTGAATCCGGCGCGACTTGGTGAGGATGCCGTTGACCACTACAGCCTCCCTGCCTTCGATGAAGGAGCGCGCCCCGATGTCGTCTCGGCTTCGACGATCATGAGCAACAAGCTGAGAGTGACCCAAAGGATGATCCTCGTTTCGCGTCTCAACCCCCGATTCAATCGGACATGGTGGGCGGTTCCCCGTGAGGGCATTCCGGCGCTGGCCTCCACTGAGTTTGCGCCGCTGACTGCACCGTCTGCAGAGCTACTCGCAGGCGTCTGGTTGGCAGTCCGCGATGAGTTTTTTCGAGACGAGTTGGCGCGCCGGGTCACCGGCACCTCGGGAAGCCATCAGCGTATTCGACCAGAGGATCTTCTGACGATCGAGGTGCCGGATGTGTCAAAGCTAACGGAGGACGATAGCGCGCAGGCCCTCGCCTTGCTGGATCTGATCGAGCAGAGGCGCAGCGAAGGGGTGCTGCTTGAGAGCCTTCGGGACGGCCTTCTTTCCGAGCTTCTCTCGGGCAGAATTCGTGTCCCCGAGGCTGACGAGGTGCTGGTATGAGCAGCCTCAACGAGTCGACGGTCGAGGATGCTGCGCTGGAGTATCTCGCGCAGCTTGGGTATCAGACAGCGTGGGGTCCGAACCTCGCTCCGGGCGAACCAGGTGAAGAACGGATCTCTTTTGAACAGGTCTATCTACACACCCGATTGCGATCGGCTGTTCGGCGTATCAATCCGGGCGTCGACGGATCGCTGATCGATGAGGCGATCAAGCGCCTGGGGCGAGCAGAGTCGCAGAACCCTGTCGCCGAGAACTTCCGCGTTCACAAGCTCATTACAGAGGGCGTACCTGTTGAACATCGTGGAGCCGACGGCGCAGTGCGCACTACTCGCATCTGGCTGATCGACTACGACGAGCCGACCAACAACGACTGGGTCGCGATCAATCAGTTCACGATCATTGAGAACGGCAAGAACCGCCGACCGGACGTGATCGTGTTCGTCAATGGCATCCCGCTCGGGCTTCTCGAGTTGAAGAATCCGACGGATGAGCATGCGACCTTAAAGGGCGCGTGGAACCAGCTCCAGACCTATCGCCACGACATTCCGTCTTTGTTCGTCCCGAACGCTGTCGCCGTCATCTCTGATGGCACGAGTGCGGCGATGAGTTCATTCACCGGGGGCTTCGAGCACTTCGCGCCGTGGAAGACCGTCGATGGTCGCGAGGTCGTGACCAATCTTCCTGCCCTCGAGGTGCTCATCAAGGGCATCTTCGACGAGCGTCGCTTCCTAGATATCGTGCGCAACTTCGTGGTCTTCAGCGAAGAGACCGTCACTGACAAGAAGACCGGTCAGAAGATCAAAGCGCTGATCAAGCGGGTCACGAAGTACCACCAGTACTGGGCGGTGAACGCTGCTGTCGAGTCGACGGTGAAGGCCTCGGGCGTCGATGGTGACCGACGTGGTGGTGTGGTGTGGCACACACAGGGATCAGGCAAGAGCTTCGAGATGGTGTTCTACGCCGCGAAGATCATGCGCGATCCCCGCATGCAGAACCCGACGCTGGTGTTTATCACCGACCGCAACGACCTCGATGACCAGCTCTTCGGCGAGGTCTTCGCACCCGCCGAGATCCTGCCGGAGAAACCAGTCCAAGCCGACACCCGTGCCGCGCTTCGCACGATCCTTCGTCGTGCCTCGGGCGGCATCGTATTCACGACGCTCCAGAAGTTCCGTCCCGGTGAGGACGGCGACACCAACCCCGTTCTGACCGACCGCCGCAACGTCGTTGTGGTTGCGGACGAAGCGCACCGTTCGCAGTACGGCTTCGGCGAGACCCTTGCAGCCGATGGCACGCTCAAGGCGGGGCTGGCGAAGCACATGCGAGATGCTTTGCCGAACGCGACCTACCTCGGCTTCACGGGCACGCCGATCGAGTCCAACGACAAGTCGACCAAGGCGGTGTTCGGTGAGTACGTCGACATCTATGACCTGACCCGAGCTGTCGAGGACGGTGCGACGGTCAAGATCTACTACGAATCCCGTCTGGCAAAAGTGGAGCTCAGCGTCGAGGACTACCAGGCGCTCGACGACCTGGCCGACGAGATCACCGAGCAAGTCGAAGAGACTGCCGCGTCGAAAGCAAAGTCACGCTGGTCACGCCTCGAAGCGATCGTCGGTGCCGAAGAGCGTCTCGACATGATCGCTCGCGACATCGTGGAGCACTGGGAGAAGCGACGTGAGGCACTGTTCGGCAAGGGCATGATCGTGACCATGTCGCGCCGGATCGCGGTGCGCCTCTACGAGAAGATCGTCACCCTTCGCCCCGACTGGCATTCCGATGACCCGGCTGAGGGCAAGATCAAGGTCGTCATGACCGGCTCCGCCGCCGACCCAGCGGAGTTCCAGCCGCACATCTACTCCAAAGACGTCCGCAAAGATCTGAAGGCACGCGCCAAGAACCCGGATGACCCGCTTGAGTTGGTGATTGTTCGAGACATGTGGCTGACCGGCTTCGACGCGCCATCAATGCACACCATGTACGTCGACAAGACGATGCAGGGTGCCGGACTCATGCAGGCCATCGCGCGCGTCAACCGCACCTTCCGTGACAAGCCGGGCGGACTGGTCGTCGACTACATCGGCGTCTTCACAAACCTCCAAGCAGCCCTCGCCGAGTACTCACCATCCGACCGTGACCAGGCCGGTGTCCCGATCGAAGAACTCGTCGCCGTCCTGCTCGAGAAGCACGACATCATCCGCGGATTGCTTCATGGTTGCGACTACGACGCATCGCCGTTCCTGTCAGCATCCGAGCGACTGGCGCAGTACGCCAAGGTGCTCGACTTCGTCATGGCCGACCCTGACCGAACGACTCGGTACAACGACCAGGTGCTCGCCCTTGCAAAGGCCTATGCACTCGCGGGAGCGACCGAGGAAGCTGCCGAGATTCGTGATGACGTTCGCCTCTTCACCGATGTGCGCGCTGCGATCCTCAAGATCCTGAATCCTGACTCCGGGCGCGGCGGTTCCGGCGCTGTGGAGATCGACACTGCGATCGGTCAGCTCGTCAACGAGGCCGTCGCCGCCGACCAGGTGATCGACATCTATAAGCTCGCCGGGGTCGAGACTCCTGAACTTTCCATTCTCTCCGACGAGTTCCTTGACGCCCTTGCGGGTAAGGATCGTCCGAACCTGCAGATGGGTCTCCTTCGTCGGCTGCTCGATGATCAGATCCACACGGTGCAGCGCACCAACCTCGTGCAGGCGCGGAAGTTCTCGGAGCAGCTCGAGGAAGCGATCTACAAGTACACCAACCGATCTCTCACGACCGCCGAGATCATCGCCGAGCTGGTCAAGCTCGCCAAGCAAATGCGCGACGATGCCAAGCGCCACGAAGAACTGGGGCTCGCGGAAGACGAGATCGCCTTCTACGACGCCATCGCAACTAACGACTCTGCCGTCCTCGACCTCGGTGACGAGGTACTGAAGAAGATCGCCCGCGAACTCGTGACTGCCGTCCGCGCCAGCGCAACAATCGACTGGAACCTTAAAGACAGCGTTCGAGCCGCGATGCGCGCGAAAGTGCGGCGGCTTCTCGCCAAGTACGATTATCCGCCCGACCAAGAGGACAAGGCGGTCGAACTCGTTCTCGAGCAGGCCGAGCTTTTCGCGGGGAACGGGGGTGCCAAGTGAGGCTCGTCAAAGCGGAGTTCAGCGGATTCGGCCGTCTCGCTCAAGGCAAGATCAATTTAGACAACAAGGTCATCGCGATAGTCGGTCCGAACGAGGCGGGCAAGACCACCCTGCTTAAGGCGCTTGCCTACATCGACAACGGCAAGAGCCTGTCCGTTACCGAACGATCCCGTGGCGTCCAGCCAGAAGTTGCTGACAAGCACGTCGTAGTCAGGACTCAGTACCTCTTGAACGACGACGATCGCGCAGAGGTAGCAGACCTCGACCTGCAGGAGCCGCCGAAATCTCTCTGGCTGTCTCGGACCGCTGGCCCTGGCGAAACGGCAATTCGAGTTGAACCCGCGACGCGAAAGGCGCTTGCGCCCCTTGTAACCGCGCTGAAGGCCGTAACCAAGTCCGCGACCAAGACGGCACTGGCTGGTCTGGAAGCGGGACCATCGATGGGCGAAGACGAAGATGGACCCGACGAGCGTCGAGCATCCTTTCGTCAGCGACTGTCGGATGCGATCCAACTGCTCAGGGTGGAGAGCGACACACCTGACTATCCCAAGGTTGCCTCAGACCTATCTCCTGCATCTTGGATCGCCGAGTTCGCCGAGTTCGAGATCACGAGTCCAATTCGAGAAGCGCTCGAGGCGGTCGATCAATGGGTGACCCGGAAAGACCCGTCAGCGGAGGTCGCCGAGCGGCTTCACAGTCGGGCACCAGACATCCTTCTCTTTGCCGATGAAGACCGAACGCTTGCCTCGACCTACACGTTGTCGGACGAAGTTATCGCGCAGCCACCCGCGGCCCTCAACAACGTCGCAAGCATGGCCGAGCTCTCGTTGACAGAGCTTTGGGGAACCATCAACAACGGAGATGAGGGGGCGCGCGAAACTCACATCGAGCGCGCCAATCAAACACTGCAGAGCAAGTTCGAAGTTGCCTGGAAGCAGTCGAACATTACAGTGCAGCTCAAGATCGAGAGAACTGTTCTCTCGATCCGCATCAAGCAAGACGGGTCGACAATCACGCAGTTCGATGAGCGCAGCGCCGGGCTCCAGATGTTCGTTGCCCTCGTCGCGTTCCTGGCGGTCAAAGGCCAAACGGTTCCGCCAGTCTTGCTGATCGATGAGGCGGAGACACACCTTCACATCGATGCGCAGGCCGATCTGGTCAACACGTTTATGCGCCAACAGCAGGCAGCGAAGATCATCTACACGACGCACTCGCCCGCGTGCTTGCCACCTGACCTCGGCTCGAACATTCGTGCCGTCCTCCCTGACAAGTCGAATGGCCAGCGGAGCGTCATCGAAGGTAGTTTTTGGCACGGCGCTGCTGGTTTCTCGCCGCTGATGCTGGCGATGGGAGCAGGGGCCGCCGCCTTCTCGACCGCTCGCTACGTCGTCCTGGCCGAAGGTGCGTCGGAGATGTTGCTGCTCCCTTCGCTGATCAAGGCCGCGGTTGGTCTCGACGATCTGGAGTATCAGGTCGCGCCGGGAATCTCCGAGACGCCGTCCGCCATGTATCCCGACCTGGATCTTGCCGGTGCTCGCGTCGCGTTCCTCGTGGATGGCGACCCCGGAGGTGCTGACCTTCGCAAAGCTCTCATAAAGGGTGGCGTTTCAGCTGCGCAGATCGTCACGCTGGGCGCGGTGACCCTCGAAAATCTCCTCGACGCTGATTCCTACCGAACAGCAGTTCGATCCCTCATAGCCGAAGCCAACTCGCATGTCCACGACTCGGACATTCCCGAACTTCCGGAGTTGCCGGATAGAAGCCTCTCGTGGCCGAGCATCTTTGAATCGTGGGCTCGGTCTGAAAAGCTCGCGATTCCGGGTAAACGGGTTATAGCGAGTCGACTTGTTGAGGACGGGCTTGCTCGCCCGAGTGCTGAGGGAGCCAAGATCCTTCGCTCGCTTCACAAGTCGCTTGGGGCCATATTGAAGGGCCAATCGAAATGACATCGTCTCCGTTCGTGCCCGAGACATTCAAAAAGAGTCAGGGGCACTGCGATGACTGCGAGTAACCGCCGCGGGTCTGTTTGGCATCGGTGGGATCCCCACATCCACACGCCGGGTACGTCGATGAACAATCAGTTTGGCGCTGATGACTGGGACGAGTACCTGACACGGATCGAGGCGGCCGATCCTCGAATTTCGGCTCTAGGCGTCACGGACTATTGCAGCCTCGATCGGTACGAGGAGGTCCTCACCCACATCGCCGCTGGACGCCTTCCTAATGTGCCGCTTGTTTTTCCGAACGTTGAGTTGCGACTCCCGCTGATGACAGCCGAGAAGAAGCCGATCAATATCCATCTGCTGATCTCTCCCGAGGATTCCGATCATGTCGAGCGCGCACGCGCGTTCCTGCGAGGTCTGAAGTTCGAGTACCAGGGCGAACCGTACGCGTGCGAACGAGCTGACTTGATTCGGTTGGGCAAGAAGCACAAGCCCTCGATCGTCGACGAGGGAGCGGCGCTTGAAGCGGGCACCAACCAATTCAAGGTGACGCCCGAGTCGTTGAAACTAGCGCTGAAGGCGAGCGTTTGGGCGCAAGAGAACATCATCATCGCGATCGCAGGCGGCAGTAACGATGGCTCCTCGGGCCTACGCGATCAAGATGCATCGCTTGAGGCAACGCGAGTCGAGATTGAACGCATGTCTCGCGTGATCTTCTCAAGCCAACCGGCGCAGCGAACGTTCTGGCTTGGCGAGGGAGCGGCCAAGATTGAGGTTCTCGAAACTAAGTGGAACGGGCGAAAGCTCTGTCTCCACGGCAGTGACGCCCACGAGCTCTCGACCGTGGGCGTTCCTGACGACAAACGGTACACCTGGATCAAGGGTGACCCAACGTTTGAAACTCTCCGTCAAGCCTGCATCGAGCCGGGAGAGCGCGCCTTTCTCGGTGAAGCGCCCCCCACGGGCGCGCTTGCTTATCGCACGATCGACTCAGTCAAGGTTTCCTCCGCCAACTGGTTGACGACGCCTGACATTCCTCTGAATTCGGGGCTGGTCGCAATCATCGGAGCCCGCGGATCTGGCAAGACTGCTCTTGCAGATCTCATCGCCGCTGCGGCCAATGCCGCGACGCCGGATCGCGCGAGCGCCCAGTCATTCTTGAAGCGAGCTGAGGCGCATCTGACGGGCACGACTGTGTCACTTGATTGGGCTGATCAGTCCAAGTCGGAGATCGTGCTTCCGCAGACGCTTCAAGGAACGCCTCCCAAGGTTCAGTATCTTTCCCAACAGTTTGTCGATCAGCTCTGCTCAGCTGAAGGCATGACCGACGAACTGCTTCGCGAGATCGAGCGGGTCGTGTTCGAGGCGCACCCGCAAGAGGACCGACTGGGTGCCACCAGTTTCGACGCGCTACTGCAGATAAAGGCGGCTCCGGGCCGCCTTCGGCGCGAGCGAGCCAACGATGAGATCGCGCAACTCGCCGCGCAAGTTGAGGCTGAGCGTGAGGCTCATGACAGCTTGCCTGCCCTCAAGATCAAGAAGACCAATCTCGAGGCGTCGATCAAGACCGACAAGCTCGCTCGGCAAGGACTCATCGTCAGCGGCGGTGAGGAGCGGGCAAAGCGACTGGGTGCGGTCAATGATGCACTTGCTGAGGTGCAGCTCAAAGTCGACGCAATGAAGCTTCGTGAACGATCCCTGCAAGCTCTCGCCGAGACGGTCCAAGATCTCGAATCACGTCGCCTTCCGGCTATCCGCGCCGAGCTTCAGGCAGACCACGCAGACGCGGCCCTCACTCCTGAAGACTGGAAGGCCTTCGCCGTGGCTTTCAAGAGTGATCCAAAGGCGTTGATCGGGAGGACACTGGATGCTGTCCGGAAGGGACTAAAGGTCCTTGTCGGTCCCCAGCTCACGAAGCCGACAGGTTCAGTCCAAGAAGTCGCCCCCTTCATCCCGGATGACGCAATTCTTGACGCCGCGACCCTGACAAGCTTGAAGGCGGAGTCATGGCGTTTGGGAGAGCTAATCGGGCTCGATGCGTCCAAGACGAAGCAACTCACAGACCTCAATCGCAAGATCGCGCAGGCGGAAGCGGGACTTGAGCCGCTGAACCGGCAGATTGTCGCAGCCGAGGGCGCAGCGGCTCGGATCGTGGCCTTAGCGGAGAAGCGGCGCGCAGCCTATGCAGGTCTTTTTGATGGCTTTGTGGAGGAGCAGGAACAGCTCGCAGAACTCTATGCGGCGCTCGAGAGTGTCATCGGGGCGGGCGACGACACTCTGGGCAAGCTGAGCTTCACGGTTCGTCGTGTCGTCGATGTTGAGGCCTGGGCGCGGCAGGGCGAAGACTTACTCGATCTGCGTATCGCGGGTGCGTTTCGCGGCCGGGGCGAGCTGCTCAAGGTTGCTCGCGACGAACTGCAGGAGGCATGGGAGACCGGCTCAAGCGCAGAGGTCGCCGCTGCAATGTCCAAGTTCCGAGAGGCCCACGACAAACACCTGGTCGAGCACGCGCGAGTTCCCCGCACGAATCTTGTCGAGTACAGGCGCTGGGCGGGGTCGATCAGCTCATGGCTCAACAGCACCGATCACATCTCAATCCAGTACGGCGTGCAGTACGACGGTGTGGACATCGAGCAACTATCGCCTGGCACGCGAGGCATTGTCTTGCTGCTCCTCTACCTGTCCTTGGACAGCTCGGACGATCGACCCCTCATCATCGATCAACCAGAAGAGAACCTCGACCCGAAGTCGATCTTCGACGAGTTGGTCGGTCGGTTCCGATCCACTCGCTCTCGACGGCAGATCATCATCGTGACTCACAACGCGAATCTCGTTGTGAACACTGACGCGGATCAGGTCATCATCGCGGGTGTTGGCTCGCATCGCCCGGGTCAACTGCCCGAGATTACCTACACCAACGGAGGTCTCGAGGATCCAGCCATTCGCGACCAGGTTTGCGAGATACTCGAAGGTGGCAAGCGTGCTTTTGAAGAACGTGCGCGGCGCCTCCGTTTCAAGCTGGCGTAGGTGGCCTTCCGTGCGCATCTCGCGTCGTAACGCCCCGTTGCTGTAGATAGTTGAAGACGGTGCGCGCCGAGACACCGACTTGCTCGGCGACCTTCGCCATCGACAGCCCTGACTCGTACAGTCGGATGATCTCGTCGACTTGATCGGTCGTTGTGGGCTGGTGCCGCAAGGTGAAGCCCGCCAACTTCAACCGCTCGGCGATCGTCGCTCGGTGGCAACCGAACTCGGCGGCAAGTTCATAGACGGTCGCGCCAGCGTTGTAGCGCTCGGCGACTCGTGTGAGCTCGTCGGGGGTCAACCGCCGTTGCCGTTGACGGATTGCCACGACTCCCTCATAGTCAGGCGCGGATCGAGGGTCAAGTGATCCTCGAGGTAGTTCCAACAGTGGTCCCCATTTTTCTGCGTCAGCAGTGGAGAGGTCCACAGGTGTTTCCGCTCTGATCTGGGATTTTCCTGAACGCTCTTTGTCGAGGCCGGATGCTGTGCGGTCGGTGTCTAGACTGACACCATGAGCGGCGGGATCGTCATCGCAGCCCGCGTCGTCGGCACGGCCGGCTTTGCCGCGCTCGCGGTGCTGCACGCGATCTGGGCTGCGGGCAGCCCGTGGCCCGCGAAGACCCGGGATGAGCTCGCCCAAGCGGTCATCGGACAGCCCCAGGCGATGCCGGGCACCGCACCGACGGCGGTCGTGGCGGTGGCGAGTGCGGGATCAAGCCTGCTGGCATCCGGGGCTCTCGGTCGTGGCCGGCTGCAGCGGCTCGGCGTGCGCGCGGCGGGGGCGTTCCTGCTGCTGCGGGCGAGTCTCGGCGGCGATGCGACGCTCGAGCTGATGGGGATGCCGCCTGCGGGCGAGAGGTTCCTCCGACTCGACCGGCGGTACTACCGGCCCTTCGCGGCCATCCTCGGTCTCTCGCTCTGGATCGCGGCGAAGCGACCTCGGTGACCGTCGAGGTGCCCGCTGTGCGGATGCAGCCTTGAGCCCTGCGGCAAGTAAGATTAGGCTTACCTTACTTGTAGTCTGCAGTGCGTGCGGAGGTTCTCGGTGGTTCGGTTCGGCAGTGGCCTTCGTCTCGATCCGCTGTCCGGATCGAAGCCGCGCTCCGCCAGAGGGGGACGGTGATGGCCGAGGACGGCGCTCCGGGCACGAGAGCAGCGGCCAAGCGCGGCTTCACCGGAGTGATGACGCGGGCCTACGGTGCGCGCGACCACGAGGCGACCGTCATCGGAGTAGAAGCACTCGCGCCGCACTTCCTGCGGGTGCGGATGCGCTCGGCGACCCTGTTCGAGGACGTCGTGGTGGCACCGACCGCGTGGCTGCGGTTCTGGTTCCCCGATCCCGACGACCCCGGCGCCGAGCACCAGCGCGGCTACACCCTCTCTGAGGCCGACGGGGCTGCGGGGACCTTCGCGGTGGACATGGTGCTGCACGAACCGGCCGGTCCCGCCTCCGCGTGGGCGCAGCGCGCCGAACCCGGCACCACCATCGCCGTCACGACTCTCGGCTCCACCCGTTTCGACCTGCCCGAGGAGCTTCCGGCCGGCTACCTGCTGATCGGCGACTCGGCCTCGATCCCCGCGATCAACGCGATTCTTGCTGAGGTGCCTGCCCAGGTGCCGATCGAGCTGTACCTGGAGCAGCACGACGAGCGGGATCGCCTCATCCCCCTGCGCGAGCACCCGCGCGCGACCGTCCACTGGGTTGCCCGCCGCGGTGCCACCTCGCTCGCGGCAGCGATCGAAGCGCGCGACTGGTCGGACTGGTACGCCTGGGCCGCGCCCGAGTCCGGCAGCCTCAAGCACCTGCGCACACGCCTGCGAGAGGAGTTCGGATTTCCCAAGTCCGAGCTCCACGGCGTCGCCTACTGGTTCTACGGGCGCGCCTTCGGCACCAAGCGTCCGAAGGATCTGGTCGAGGAGGTCGTGGATGCTGAGGCCGATCCGGAGGCCCCGGATGCCGCGCCCGACGCCGCCGAACCCCGCCGCGGAACCTGGCGCACCCAGGCAGGTGCCCGCCTGCTCGCACCGCTGCGTCCGCGCCTCGTCATCGCCGGCGTCGCCCAGGCCCTCGTCACTCTCGTCCAGATCGCGCCCTTCGTGCTGCTGGTCGAGCTCGCCCGCCTCATGCTCGCCGGGGCTGAGGCATCGCGACTGTGGACGGTGGGGATCTGGGCGGTCATGCTCATGGGCGCGGGCATCGTGCTGTCGGCGGCGCTGCTGCTGTGGCTGCACGCGGTCGACGCCCGCTTCGCCCGGGACCTCCGCCAGCGCCTGCTCGGCAAGCTCGCCCGCGTGCCGCTCGGCTGGTTCGACGCTCGCGGTTCCGGCCGGGTCAAGCAGCTCATCCAGGACGACACCCTCGCCCTGCACTATCTGGTCACGCACGCCGTTCCGGATGCCGTCGCAGCGGTCGTGGCTCCCATCGCCGTGCTGGTGTACCTGTTCGCCGTGGACGGGCGGATCGCGCTGCTGCTCCTGCTGCCGGTCCTCGTCTACATCGTGGCGATGGCGATCATGGTCGTGCAGTCAGGTCCCCGGACCGGGCAGGCCGTGCGCTGGGCCGAGCGGATGAACGTCGAATCCGGCGCGTATCTCGAGGGGCAGCCGGTGATCCGCGTCTTCGGGGGTGCCGCCGCCTCCACGTTCCGCGCCCGGCTCGGCGAGTACATCCGCTTCCTGAACGACTGGCAGCGGCCGCTGAGCGGGCAGAAGGCGTTCATCGACCTGGTCACGCGCCCGGCGACCTTCCTGTTGCTGATCTGCGCCCTCGGGACGCTCCTCATCACGACCGGCGGCATGGATCCGGTCGCGATCCTGCCGTTCCTGCTGCTCGGCACGACCTTCGGCGCGCGGCTGCTCGGCATCGGCTACGGGCTGTCCGGCCTGCGCGGAGGAGTGATCGCCGCCCGCCGGATCCAGGTGGCGCTCGACGAGTCCGAGCTCATGACGGCAGAGGCACAGGATGCCGCATCCGCGATCCCCGCGGGGCGCGTCGAGTTCGACGGGGTCGGCTTCTCGTACCGCCCCGGCATCCCGGTTCTCGACGATGTCACGCTCACGCTGGAACCGGGGACGGTGACGGCGCTGGTCGGACCCTCGGGCTCGGGCAAGTCGACCCTCGCCGTGCTGCTCGCGCGCTTCCACGAGGTGCAGGCGGGCAGCATCCGCGTCGGCGGGACCGACCTGCGGAGGCTCACGGCCGACGAGCTCTACGCGCGCGTCGGATTCGTGTTCCAGCAGACCCAGCTCGTGCAGGGGACCGTCCGCGAGAACATCGCCCTGGCGGTGCCGGATGCCACGGCAGAGCAGGTCGAAGAAGCCGCCCGCGCGGCGCGCATCCACGACCGCATCCTGCGGCTCCCGGCCGGATACGACACCGTACTCGGCCCGGATGCCGCGCTGTCGGGCGGGGAGCGGCAGCGCCTCACGATCGCACGTGCGATCCTCGCCGACACTCCGGTGCTGGTCCTCGACGAGGCGACCGCCTTCGCCGATCCGGAATCCGAATACCTCGTGCAGCAGGCGCTGAACCGGCTGACCGCCGGGCGCACGGTGCTCGTCATCGCGCACCGGCTGCACACGATCACGGGCGTTGACAGGATCGTCGTGCTCGACCACGGACGGATCGCCGAGAGCGGCACCCACGCCGAGCTGCTGGCGCGGGGCGGCCGCTACCGGCGGCTGTGGGAGGCGGGCGATACGGGCGATACGGCCAGGGCCGTGCGCGATTCGGCGGAGGCGATCAGATGATCCGCACGCTGCTCGCCCTGCTCCCCGCCGGAAGCCGCGGTACCGTCGCCGGGCACCTCGTGCTCACGATCCTCGGCATCGTCCTGTCGGCCGCGAGCGCGGTGCTGCTCGTGCCGCTCGTGGCGGCTCTCTTCGGCGACGACCCCTCTGCCGCGTGGCCCTGGGTGGGCCTGCTGGCGCTCGTCACCGCGGCCGGATGGGTCGCCAACGCGAGCGCGTCACGGCGGGCCTTCGACCTCGGCTTCGGGCTGCTCGAGACCGGGCAGCGCAGCGTCGCCGAGCGCATTACGCGGATCCGCCTCACCTGGTTCGACGCCGACCGCACCGCGACCACGCGGCAGGCCGTGGCGGCCACGGGGCCTGACCTCGTGGGCCTCATCGTCTATCTGGTGACTCCGCTGATCGCCGCGAGCCTGCTGCCGATCGCCATCGCCCTCGCGCTGCTGCCGCTGTCGTGGCCGCTGGGAGTGGCGGCGCTCGCCGGCGTCCCGATCCTGCTCGGCGCCTTCTGGGTCGCGGGCCGGCTCGGCCGCAGAGCTGATCGGGTGGCGGCGGATGCCAACGTCATGCTGACCGAGCGGATCGTCGAGTTCGCCCGCACCCAGCAGGCGCTGCGCGCCGCGCGCCGCGTCGAACCTGCTCGCAGCCACGCCGGAACGGCACTTGCCGCTCAGCACGGGGCCACGATGCGGCTGCTGCTCATGCAGATCCCCGGGCAGGTCGTCTTCGCCCTCGCCAGCCAGCTCGCGCTGCTGATCCTCGCCGGTACCGTCGTCGCGCTCACCCTCCAGGGGTCGTTGGCCGTACCGGCGGCGATCGCGCTCATCGTGGTCGTCGTGCGCTACCTCGAGGCCTTCACGGTGCTCGCCGAGCTCTCACCGGGCATCGAGGCGACGACGGGCGCGCTGCGCCGGATTCGGGACGTTCTCGACGCGCCCGTGGATGTCGCCGGGAGTTGTTCTGTGGTCCTCGGCGCTGCGCCACGAGTCGAGTTGCGCGGCGTCGACTTCCGCTACGGCGCGGATGAGGATCCCGTGCTCGAGAACTTCGACCTCGTGCTCGAACCGGGCACGACCACCGCGATCGTGGGGCCTTCGGGCTCCGGCAAGAGCACGGTGCTCGCGCTGCTGGCAGGCCTGCACCAGCCGACGAGCGGCCGCATCCTCATCGAGGGGACGGACATGACCGCGATGGATGCCGACGCCCGCCGGGACCTCGTCAGCGTGGTGTTTCAGCATCCCTATCTCTTCGACGGCAGCATCCGCGAGAACGTGCTGGCCGGCGACCCCGCTGCCACGGACGAGGCGCTGGATCGCGCGGCCCGGCTCGCGCGCGTCGACACGCTGGTCGAGCGGCTGCCCGGCGGCTGGGAGACCAGCGTCGGCGAGGCCGGCACGACCCTGTCCGGGGGCGAGCGTCAGCGCGTCTCGATCGCCCGCGCCCTGGTCAAACCCGCCCCCGTGCTGCTCGTGGACGAGGCCACCAGCGCCCTGGACACCGAGAACGAGGCCGCCGTCGTCGCCGCGCTCACCGGAGACCCGACCTCGCGCACCCGCGTCATCGTCGCGCATCGGCTGAGCAGCATCCGCGCCGCCGACCGCGTCCTGTTCCTCGATGCCGGCCGGATCATCGAGGACGGCACGATCGACGAGCTGCGTGCCGCCGATGGTCGCTTCGCCGAGTTCTGGCGGCAGCAGGATGCCGCGGGCGCGTGGCGGCTCGGGGCGGGCTGAGGCGGCGTCGGCTGGGTGCCCCTCAGCGACCCCGGGCGATGCGCTCGGCGGCGAGTTCCTCGGCGGCGGCGAGGGGGGTGATCCCGCGAGTCTCGGCCTCGTCGAAGATGCGGCGCACGGTGTCGCCGATCGCGGCGACGCGCGCCATGATCTGCTCGCTCGTGCCGAGCTTCTTCGCCTCCAGGTCGAGGTAGATGACGCCGCCGGCGTTCGCGACGAAGTCGGGGGCGTACAGGATGCCGCGGGCGGCCAGGCGGTCCGCGCCGCTGCGGTCGGCGAGCGGGTTGTTCGCGGGTCCGCAGACGGCCGCTGCGTCCAGGGCATCGATCACTCCGTCGGTGAGGATGCCGCCGATTCCCGCGGGCACGAAGACATCCGCCGCGACGAGGTGCTCGGTGCCGGGCTCGGCCCAGGAGGCACCGAGGGAGGCGGCGAGCTCGCGCTTGGCGGGATTCACATCCGTCACCGTCAGCACGGCACCGTCACTCGCGAGGCGCTCGGCGAGGCGGCTGCCGACCTGGCCGAGACCCGAGATCGTGAGGAGGCGGCCCGCGGCATCCGGTGATCCTGTCACCCGTTCGAGGGTCGCGCGGATCGACTCGTACACGCCGATGCTCGTCGGGCCGGCGGGCTCGCCCGAGCCGCCGACGGCCGAGGGCAGCCCCACGACGTGCGTGGTGCGCTCGCTGACGGTGAGCATGTCCTCGGTGGTCGAGCCGACATCCTCGGCCGTGCGGTACAGGCCGCCGAAGGCCTCGACGGCATCCCCGAGGTCGAGGAACACCGCGCGGCGCCGGTCGGCATCGAGGGTGGTGCCTTCGGGAAGGAACATCACCGACTTGCCGCCACCGGCATCCAGTCCCGCTGCGGCGTTCTTGAGCGTCATCGCCGCCGAGAGCCGCAGGGCGTCGCCGAGGGCGTCGCTCCAGTGCGGATAGGTCCACAGGCGCGCGCCGCCGAGAGCCGAGCCGAGCACCGAGGAGTGCAGGGCGACGGTGACCATGAGACCGCTGCGGCTGCCGGTGACCACCTCCACGCGCTCGTGCGTGAAATCGGGCAGGGGCAGGGTGGTGGTCATCGTCGGAACCTCTCTCGGCCGGCCTTGTGGGCGCTCGCGGGTCGGATGCCGCGGTTGTGCGGCACCTCGCCTTCTATTGTGCCCCTTCGACGCCCGTCGCGCGCCCTATGCTGGATCGCGTGACCGAGCACCTTCCCGCCCGCAGCAGGCTTGTCCACGATGCGCTCCGCGCCGCCGGGATCCCCGGCGAGATCGTGGTACTACCGGATGCCGCCTCCACCGCGGTCCTGGCCGCCGAGGCTCTGGGGGTCGAGGTGGGCGCGATCGCCAACAGCCTCGTGTTCTGGTCGGACGACGAGCCGCTCCTGGTGATGACCAGCGGCGCGCACCGGGTCGACACCTCGGCCCTGGCCGAACGTCTCGGCCGCGGATACATCCGGCGCGCGACTCCGGATCAGGTCCGGGATGCCACGGGCCAGGCGATCGGCGGCGTCGCGCCCGCGGGGCACCCCGCTCCGATCGCGACCATCGTCGACGAGGTGCTTGCTGCCTACCCGGAGATCTGGGCAGCGGGCGGCACACCGCACACCGTCTTCCCGCTCACCTTCGACGAGCTCGTCGCCCTCACCGGCGGGGCGGTCGCGCGGGTCGACTGAGCCGGGCCCGTCGCATCCGTCGGATGGTGTTGCAGATGTCGGAGAGATTCGGCCGGTCGCACCGACAGGCGTGACATGCTCCGACATCTGTGACCGGGTCGGCGCCCGAAAGGCGCGCCGCCGAACCGCGGGCGCTTGCGCTGCCATGCGATCGTCGCGGGGGTCTGGCTCCTGGCCGCCTTCCGCGAGCCGGGCACGGACGGCTCAGGCCGCGCCGTAGAGGCGGCGCGCGAGGCCGGCTGCGGCATCGGCCACGGCTCCCGCGATCTCCCGCGGGTCGCGATCCGCGTCCTCCGGCCAGGTGACGGCGGCCGCCGCTGCCGGCCACCCACCGCGATCGAGTACCGCAACCCCGACCGAGCGCAGGCCCAGGCTGACCTCGCCGTTCTCAGTGGCGAAGCCCGTCGCGCGCGTGGCGCGCAGGAGCTCCCGCAGTTCGGCGGGCGTCGCGGGGCCACGCCCCGTGCGGTCGGTGAAGGCCGTGGCATCCGGATACAACGCGCGCACCTGCTCGCGGGGGAGGGCCGACAGCATCGCCCGTCCCGTGGCGGTCAGGTGCGCGGGCAGGCGCACGCCGACATCGGTGACGAGGGCGGGGCGGCGCACGGCGCGCTCCTCGACGATGTAGACGACATCCCGTCCGCTCATCACCGCCAGGTGCGCGCTCTCGCCGAGCCGGTCCGACAGCGCGGCGAGAGCGGACCGGCCGAGGCGGGCGAGGGGCTGCTGGCGGCTGTAGCCGCTGCCGAGCTCGAAGGCGGAGGTGCCCAGGCCCCAGCGGCGCTCGGCGGGAAGGTGAATGACGAAACCGTGATCGGCGAGCGTGTTCAGCAGGTGGTAGACGGTCGACCGAGGCAGGCTCAGGTCGCGGGCGAGCACGGAGGCCGCCGCGGGAGTGGGGCGCTCGGCGAGATAGCGCAGGATCCGCAGCGCCTGCGCGGCCGCCGGAACTTGCGGATTGTCTGGGATCACAGACACAGGATGCCACGAAGCACTGTTCCGCGCCAGCCCCGAGGAGTGGAATCGGGGTATGGCCACACCTTCAGAAGTCCTCGTCGGGGCCGAGACGCTCAGCCCCGGTGATGTCGTCGCCGTCGCCCGGCACGGGGCACCGGTGCGGATCGCCCCGGAAGCCCTAGAGCGCATCGCCGAAACCCGGCGCGTGATCGACGATCGCGCCGCCGACCCCCAGCCGCACTACGGCGTCTCCACCGGCTTCGGCGCGCTCGCGACGACCTTCATCGCCCCCGAGCGCCGTCGCCAGCTTCAGGCGAGCCTCATCCGCTCGCACGCCGCGGGGACCGGACCCGAGGTCGAGACCGAGGTCGTGCGCGCCCTGCAGCTGCTGCGGCTGCAGACACTCGCCTCCGGACGCACGGGCGTGCGCCCGATCGTCGCCGAGACCTATGCCGCGATGCTCAACGCCGCGATCACCCCGATCGTGCGCGAGTACGGCTCACTCGGCTGCTCGGGCGACCTCGCCCCGCTCTCGCACGTGGCGCTCGCCGCGATGGGCGAGGGCGAGGTACGGGTGAACGGCGAACCGGTCCCGGCGGCCGACGCGCGCGCCGCCGCCGGCCTCGCCCCGCTCGAACTCGTCGAGAAGGAGGGCCTCGCCCTCATCAACGGCACCGACGGCATGCTCGGGATGCTCGTGCTCGCCCTGCACGACCTCGGGATGCTGCTGGATGTCGCCGATCTCGCCGCCGCGATGTCCATCGAGAGCCAGCTCGGCACCGACGCCGTCTTCGAAGCCGGCCTGATGGCGCTGCGCCCGCAGGAGGGGCAGGTCGTCTCGGCCGCGAACCTGCGCGCCTTCCTCGGTGCCTCGCCCATGGTCGCCAGCCACCAGGGGCCGGAGGACGGGCGGGTGCAGGATGCCTATTCGCTGCGCTGCGCGCCCCAGGTGCACGGTGCCGCCCGCGACACGATGGCGCACGCCGCGAACATCGCGGGCCGGGAACTCGCGAGCGTGATCGACAATCCCGTGGTCACCCTCGATGGCCGCATCGAGTCCAACGGAAACTTCCACGGGGCGCCGGTCGCGGCGGTGCTGGACTTCCTCGCGATCTCGGTGGCGGATGTGGCATCCGTCTCGGAGCGCCGCACCGACCGGGCGCTCGATCCTGCCCGCAGCCACGGGCTGCCACCCTTCCTCGCTCACGAGGTGGGGGTCGACTCCGGTCTCATGATCGCCCAGTACGCGGCGGCCGGGATCGTCTCGGAGCTCAAGCGCCTGGCGGTGCCGGCATCCGTCGACTCCATCCCTTCTTCGGCCATGCAGGAGGACCACGTCTCGATGGGGTGGGCCGCGGCCCGCAAGCTCCGCCGCGCGATCGACGGGCTCGCCCGGGTGCTCGCGATCGAGATCCTCACCGCGTCCCGCGCGCTCGACCTGCGCGCGCCGCTGCAGCCCGGGCCGGCGACCGGGGCGGTACGCGCGCTCGTGCGCACCGTCGCCGCCGGCCCCGGACCCGACCGCTTCCTCTCGCCCGAGATGGAAGGGGTGACCGACCTCGTCCTTTCCGGCGAGATCGCTCGAACCGCGAAGGAGAACAGCAATGAGTCGTGAGATCCGCGCCGCGCGCGGCGCCGAGCGCACCGCCAAGAGCTGGGGGGCCGAGGCCGCCAAACGGATGCTGATGAACAACCTCGACCCCGAGGTCGCCGAGCACCCCGAGGACCTCGTCGTGTACGGCGGAACGGGACGCGCGGCGCGCTCGTGGGAGGCGTTCGATGCGATCGTGCGCACGCTCGAGACGCTCGAGTCGGATGAGACGCTGCTGGTGCAGTCCGGGAAGCCCGTCGGCGTGTTCCG
>CAZHML010000040.1:0-22543 GCA_964533745.1 uncultured Microbacterium sp. | reverse complement strand
CTCGACGGCTTCATCATGCACTGGATCGATCACCAGATCGATGTGGTCGTGCGCCGCACCCGCTTCCGCCTGCGCAAGGCCGAGGAGCGGATGCACATCCTGCGCGGCTACCTCAAGGCGCTGGACGCGCTCGACGAAGTGATCGCCCTCATCCGCCGCTCTTCCACCGTCGATGACGCGCGCGAAGGGCTCAAGGCGCTGCTCGACATCGACGATCTGCAGGCGGACGCGATCCTCACGATGCAGCTTCGGCGCCTCGCAGCCCTCGAGCGCCAGAAGATCATCGACGAGGCGAATGAGCTCGAGGGGCAGATCGCCGACTACAACGCGATCCTCGCCGACCCCGCCCGGCAGCGCTCGATCATCCAGGAAGAGCTCGGCGAGATCGTCGCCCGCTTCGGCGACGATCGACGGACGCAGATCCTGCGCGGCTTCGACGGCGACATGTCGATGGAGGACCTCATCCCCGAAGAGGAGATGGTCGTCACCGTCACCCGCGACGGGTACATCAAGCGCACCCGCAGCGACAACTACCGCTCGCAGCACCGCGGCGGCAAGGGCGTCAAGGGCGCCCAGTTGCGGGCCGACGACGTCGTCGAGCACTTCTTCGTGACCACCACCCACCACTGGCTCGCCTTCTTCACCGACAAGGGGCGGGTCTACCGAGCCAAGACCTACGAGGTGCCCGAGGCGGGGCGGGATGCCAAGGGCACCCATGTCGCGAACCTGCTCGCCCTTCAGCCCGACGAGTCGATCGCCCAGGTCCTGGCCCTGCGCGACTACTCCGCGTCCGAGTATCTCGTACTGGCCACGCGCGGGGGTCTGGTGAAGAAGAGCCGCCTGGGCGACTACGACACCAACCGCCAGGGCGGCGTGATCGCCATCCGCCTGCGCGAAGACGACGAGGTCGTCAGCGCCCTGCTCGTCGACCAGGGTGACGACATCCTGCTCATCAGCCGCAAGGGGATGTCGCTGCGGTTCTCCGCGACCGACGGGGCGCTCCGGCCGATGGGCCGGGCGACCGAGGGCGTGAAGGGGATGAGCTTCCGCCCCGGCGACAGCTTGCTGTCGGCATCCGTCGCGGGCAGCGAGGGGTTCGTCTTCGTCGTCACCGACGGCGGCTACGCCAAGCGCACGTCAATCTCGGAGTATCGCGTGCAGGGCCGGGGGGGCCTCGGGATCAAGGTCGCCAAACTGAGCGACGAACGCGGCGAGCTCGCGGGCGGACTCATGGTCGCCGAGGACGACGAAGTCTTGGTGGTTCTTGCCAGCGGCAAGGTGGTACGCTCTGCGGTGGCCGAGGTTCCTGCCAAGGGTCGCGACACCATGGGTGTCGTGTTCGCCCGCACGACGGACAACGACAGGATCCTCGCCATCGCCCGCAACTCCGAGCAGGGACTCGATGAGGACGAGGCGGACCCCGAAACCACAGAAGAAAGCACCGAGTGATGAGCGCAGTATCCGAGCAGCTGGCCAAGAAGTCCACCAAGAAGCCCGTGGGCAAGCAGGTGCGCCTGCGCCTGGTCTACATCGACTTCTGGTCGGCGCTGAAGCTGTCGTTCCTGGCGGGTGTCGGGATCGCGATCGTCACGATCGTGTCATTCTTCCTGATCCACTTCGTGCTGCAGACGACAGGGCTGATCGAGACCGCCGACGGCTTCGTCGGGCTGCTCACCGACGATGGGGTCTCGCTCACCTCCATCCTGGCGCTGCCGCAGGTGATGGCCTTCGGCGCGATCGTCGCGATCCTGAACCTCATCGTCGTCACCGTGCTCGGCGCAGTGGTCGCCGGTGTGTACAACATGGCGGTCAAGGTCACCGGCGGTCTGCTCGTCGGTTTCATGTCGAACTGAGTCACCTTCGGGCTTCCCCCGCCGGGCCCAGAGCGCCCGCTGATAGCAGCCGGTCGCTGAGCCTGTCGAAGCACCGGCACCGGGGATCCCATCCCGAGGTAGGGAAATCCCGAAGGCATTCGTCGGGATGGCGGGGTGTCGGGCGATGCATCCGGCGGCATAGCGTTGAGACATGACGACACACACTGCCCAGGCAGCCCCGCGGCGGCTGTTCCTTACGACGATGCATCTGGCCGGCCTCGGCGTGCTCGGCGGCGTCGCAATCGCGGTCCTCGGCAGCCTTCTGGCGGCGGGATTGTCGACGGTGCTGGTTGTCGGGATCGGGCTCGTGATCCTGGTCGGACTCGTCTACGCCCTGTTCGGTATCGCCTGGTTCGAGGTCGCGCGCGTCGACGGGCTCTATGACTTCGGGCTCGCATCGCTGCGCTGGCGACCGCGCGAGCGTCCGGGGTTCGGCGGGTATCTGCGGATGCTGGGGCACCAGGCGATCGATGGCGGCATGTGGCGAGCCGTGGCGAACTTCGCACTCGCAGCCGCCTCGGGTGCGATGATGCTGCGCCTGATCACGGCGGCGGCGTGGAGCATCTTCTTCACCCTGTCCCCTCTCGCCCCGACCGCGATCTCGAATCCTTTCGGCTTCGCCGTCGGACCGGCATGGGCACCCGTTGTCGGTCCCCTCATCTTCCTCGCCTGCCTGGCTGCCATCTTCGGCCTCGTGGTGCTGCACCGTGTGCTCAGCCGCGCGATCGTGGCTGAGCCCCATCGTCGGGCGGAGCTTCGGCGGCAAGTCGAGCTCTCTTCGCGGCAGCGGGCCGGCGCGGTGCGCGCTGCCGATGTCGAGCGCACGAGGATCGAACGCGACCTGCACGATGGCGTCCAGCCGCGTCTGGTCTCGGTCGGGATGACGCTGGGCCTGGCCCAGCAGAAGATCGACGAGGACCCGGCGGCGGCCAAGGCCCTGCTCGAAGAGGCGCACGCCTCGACGAAGGCCGCGATCACGGAGCTGCGCCAGCTCGCGCGCGGCATCCACGCCTCGGTGCTCGACGATCGCGGGCTCGACGCCGCGCTATCGGCGCTGGCCGGTCGCTCGCACATCCCGGTGCAGCTGGACGTGCGGCTGGACCGCCAGCCCGGCTCCGGACCTGCCCCGACGCGATGCCGCGACGCCGAGGCCGCCGTCTACTTCACCATCGCAGAGTCGCTGACCAACGCCGCGAAGCACTCGCGCGCCAGCGAGTGCCGCGTGACCGTGAGAAGTCGCCCGGACGGAACGATCTGGGCGCGGGTGGAGGACAACGGCATCGGCGGCGCGCAGGTGCAGCCCGGCGGCGGGCTGGACGGCATCCTCAACCGCGTCCTCGCCGCCGGCGGCACCTCGCGCCTGGACAGCCCTGTCGGAGGCCCGACCGCTCTGGAGGTGAGCGTTCCATGCGCATCCTGATCTGCGAGGACTCGGTGCTGCTGCGCGAGGGGCTCGTGCGCCTGCTCGAAGACGCCGGGCACGAGGTGGTCGCGGCGCTCCCGGATGCGAGCGGGCTCGCCGAGGCGATCGCCGCCGAGAGCCCCGACCTGTGCATCCTGGATGTGCGGCTTCCGCCCACGTTCACCGACGAGGGGATCCGCGCGGCGCTCGACCTGCGGGCGCAGCATCCCGAGCTTGCCGTGCTGGTGCTCTCGCAGTATGTCGAGGAGCGCTATGCCTCAGACCTCATCACAGCCCAGGGCGGCGCGCTGGGCTATCTGCTGAAGGATCGCGTCGCCGATGTCGGCGACTTCGTCGCCTCGGTCGAGCAGATCGCCGCCGGCGCCACGGTGCTCGACCCGGAGGTCGTCGCGCAGCTGCTCACGCGGCGCAACCGGGACGACCGGATGCAGCGGCTGACCGAACGCGAGCGCACCGTGCTGGCGCTCATCGCGGAGGGGAAGTCGAACCAGGCGATCGCGTGGATCCTCTTCGTGTCCGAGGCCAGCGTCGAGAAGCACATCACGTCCATCTTCCAGAAACTCGGGCTCGAGCCCGACGAGTCCGGCAACCGCCGCGTGCTCGCCGCGCTCGCCCACATCGAGAACAACGGTCAACCGCCGCAGACAGGAGCATCCTCATGACCATTGCACCGGAACAGACTCTCACGGAGTCGCCGCGCGCGCGACGGGGTTGGATCACCCCCGTGCTCTCGATCGTCGGTACGCTCGCTCTGGTCATCGCGCTCGGTGCCGCGGTCGTCGGCGGCGTCCGTCTCTTCCTGGGCGGCGAGACGGTGAAGTCCGCGAGTGTCGCAGGGATCGACACGCTCGACGTCCGCGCCTCGGCCGCGTCGTTCCGGCTGGAGTACGCGAACGTGAGCGAGGCCACGCTGAGGGTGGCGGGAGCGGGCGACTGGACCCTCGAGCGTCACGGCGAATCACTCGTCGTCCGTTCACCCGAGCGCTGGTTCGGAACATGGTTCGGTCCTGACGAGCAGGCGGTGCTGACGCTTCCCGCAGGACTCCGCGCCGCCCGGCTCGATGCTTTCCTGTCGCTGTCAGCCGGCGAGCTCGTTGCGAGGGGGGACTTCGGCCTCCTGGATCTTCAGGTCTCTGCGGGCGACGCGCGCGTCGAGGGCGCGGCGCGCACGGTCAACGTCAGGGTCAGCGCCGGACAGGCGGAGGTCACACTCGCCGATGTCGAGGATGCGCAGCTGGGTGTCAGCGCAGGGTGGCTGGGTGTCACGCTTGTCGGCTCCGCACCGCACGACATCGCTGTTGAGGTGACGGCGGGTGAAGCCGAGCTCAGAGTCCCGGATCTGCCCTATGCACTCACCTCCGACGTGACCGCAGGATCGTTCGACTACGACGTGGTCGTCGACTCGCGGTCCTCACACCGAATCGCTGTGCGGGTTTCGGCCGGCCAGGTCGTTCTGCTGCCGGCCAGGAGATGAGGACCGCGCGATTCGGAAAATCGCTCGTCCTCCGGTAAAGTCGTGCTGTTGCGGGGCTATAGCTCAGGCGGTTAGAGCGCTTCACTGATAATGAAGAGGTCCCAGGTTCAAGTCCTGGTAGCCCCACCGAACACCCTCACGGGGCCTTAGCTCAGTTGGTAGAGCGCCTGCTTTGCAAGCAGGATGTCAGGAGTTCGAATCTCCTAGGCTCCACCAAAAGTTGCTTACTCAAACTCTTGACATGACTAAATGCCAGATCGGGTTTTTCGGAGTCACGTTCTGAAAGCTCCACCGGATCCCTTCCCCTGTCCGGCGAACCGCATTGAGACGTGTACTTGTGTCTCACACACTACGTGTCCGACTACCCTCGAACTATGCCCCACCTGCTGAGCGTCGCCGAACTGTCCGAGCTGCTCGACACCGGAGCGCCCGTCCGCCTGCTCGATGTGCGCTGGCGGCTGGATCGGCCGGACGGCCGCGAGGAGTACCGAACAGGGCACCTGCCCGGTGCGGTCTACGTCGACCTCGGCCACGAGCTGTCTGACCACGACAAGGAAGGTGGCGGGCGACACCCGCTGCCGGACACGGCGGCGCTGCAAGAAGCCGTTCGGCGCTGGGGTGTCAACAAGGGAGACATCGTCGTCGCGTACGACGACGCGAAGGGCCTCGCGGCGGCGCGCGCATGGTGGTTGCTGCGACAGGCGGGCGTCGATGTGCGCGTGCTCGACGGGGGGCTCCGCGCCTGGATCGCGGCGGGCGCAGCGCTCGAAGTGGGGGAGGTCATCCCGGACGTCGGTGACGTCGAACTGGGCGAGATCGGCACCGACGCGATCACGATCGACGAGGCGGCGGCGTTCCCGGATGCCGGGATCCTGCTCGACGTGCGCGCCCCCGAGCGCTACCGGGGCGAGACCGAGCCGATCGACGCGGTCGCCGGGCACATCCCCGGGGCCATCAACCTGCCCACCACCGGGCATCTCAACAGCGACGGCACTCTTCGCGGCCGTGACATCCTGCGCGCGGAGCTCGCCGCGCTCAGGATCTCCCCCGGCGTTCCGGTCGCCACCTACTGCGGATCCGGGATCACCGCTGCCCACACGGCCCTCGTCCTCGCCGAGTTGGGCATCGACGCCAAGGTCTTCCCCGGCTCGTGGAGCCAGTGGTCAAGTACGCCAGGCCGCCCGGTCGCGACCGGGCCGAGTCCGCGCGGGGACTGAGCAGCGTGAGCGGTCACGCTCGTTGAGCGACGAGCGAAGCGAGGAGACGCTGCCCTTGCCGCACTCACGTCGTTTCGTCTCGCTACGCTCGCTCAACGACCGGTGCCGTCTGGCGGGGAGACGCTGCTGCGTAGCATCCTACGCTCGCTCAACGAGCGGAGCTCGAGAAGCCGGCCGTGGGCTAGTGCTCGGGTTCGTGCCCGCCCTGGATATCGTCGATGTAGTCGCGGATCGTCGGCACTCCCCGCAGCCGATCCCGGAAGAACGTGTTGACCTGGTTGACCACGAGGTTCTGCGCGGCCTCGACCTCGGCCGTGCGCTCCTGCCCGGTCGCCTGACGCTCCAGGGTGCGCCGCAGGCGCAGCAGCGCAGAGATGATCTCGGCCTCCTCATCCCCTTCCAAGGCTTTCGCAACCTCGAGGATGAGGGTGTCGGCCTGCTCCTGCACGGTGTCGATAGAGATCGACGTGCCGGGCTGAGTGGCGTTCTCCAGGGTCACGATCAGAGACCACACCTGGTACAGGATCGTGGCCGGCTCGTCGAACAGCTCGCGCACGAACGCGGCCTCGAGGTGGCGGCCGGAGTAGCGGAAGACGTTGTACATCCGCTTGGCGGCCTTGCCGTAGTTGAGGTGCTTGGTGAGGTACTTGCGCACCTCGCCCTCCAGTGCCTCCACGTACTCGTCGAGCGCGTCGTCCGAGACGAACTTGGCGACCTTGGCGAAGACCGGCAGCTCCTCGGAGTCGAGGTAGACCTCTTGGAAGTAGGCGTCCAGGTAGCCGTCCAGCGGCACGATCTCGCCGTCCGGACCCTCCCAGGTCACGTCGATCACGTTCGAGGCGTTCGACAGCCGCCCGCGCTCGGGATCGGTGACCACCCAGTCCATCTTGACCCAGCCGGGGTCGAGTGCGGCATCCTCCCACTTCACGACGCCGTCATCCGTCTCGATCTGCCCCTTGCGGATGTCGTCGATCGTCCAGTCGATCGGCTTGCCGCTGGACAGGGTGCCGAGCTTGGCCTCGAGGAACTGGTAGGTGTCGCCGCGCTCGAAGGCGAACGCCTTCTCCTTCAGGATCCGGGCCATGATGGCGCTCGCCTCCTCGCGCGTGTCGGCCTTGATGTTCACGCGCTGGAAGTAGTCGGCATCCCCCGGATAGCTCTGGATCTTCGACTGCGCGGCCGACCCCGAGAGGGCAAGTGCGCCTTCGACGATGCCCTCGGGCCCGGTGAGCTCGACGATCTTGCCGATCTTGCGAAAGCGTTCGAGGTCCTTGGGGCTGTAGTCGAGCATCGTGACCCGGTGCCCGAAGACGCCGTCGTCGCTGACCGTGATCTCGTCTTCCTGCTCGGCGGCGATCGCGGCGAGCCACTCGGCAGTGGCCTGCTCGTCGACCCCGACGCCGAGGCGCTGGGCAGACTCGATGATCTTCTGAATCTCTTCGGAACTGCTCATTGTCGTGACCCTTCATCCGCTCGGATGGCTCGGAACAACTCAGCCTGATCGCGTGCGTCTTCCCGTGCGTTGTGGCTGAGCGGCCGTCCTGTCAGGTAGCGCGGGGAGAGATGGCGCATGCTCGTCTCTGCCCAGCTCCCCCCCATTTTTCCCATGAAATAGGACTTGATGTCTAGAGCGGAGTGCCCGAAGGGGTTGTGACCCAGGAAGGTGTGGAAGTAGCTGTCGACGAACATCCAGTCGAACGGCGCGTTGAATCCGATGAAAATCGGGACGTTCCCCGGGGGGATCGAGGCGGCGATCCAGTCCGCGAATCGCCGCATCGCCTCGCCCGCTTCGATTCCGGTGACGGTGAGTTCCTCCATCGAAAGGGCAGCGATCTTGAGCGCCTGCTCGGTCGCCGCCTCGTGCAGCGGCTTCAGTTCGATGTAGAAGCCGGTGTCCGGATCGTCCACGAGACAGGCACCCAGACTGAGCATCGAGTACGCCAGAGGATGAGGCCCCGCCGTCTCGATGTCGACACTGATGAAGCTCTCGGGACGGTACTGATCAGGCATTCAGTCAGTCTAGTGACTGACCCGAGAGCCCCCTGGGTGTGCAGCCTGAACTGGCACGCGGCGATATCTGCGGCCCCGCACCGTAGGCTGAAATGCATGGACATGCGCGTCGCCGCCTATGTCGTCGTCACCGATGACGCCGGCAGGGTGCTTCTCGCGCGCTGGACGGAGGGCCGTCGCCTCGCCTGGACGTTGCCCGGCGGAGGGCTCGAACCCGGTGAGGACCCGGCGGCCGCCGCGCGCCGCGAGGTGCGTGAAGAGACGGGATACGCCGTCGAACTAGAAGGTCTGCTCGGCATCCACTCGCGGGTGCTGCCTGCCAAGAAGCGCCTCACCCCGTCCGAGGAGCCCTTGCATGCCCTGCGCATCGTGTACCGCGGCCGGGTCACTCGGGGCAAGCTGCGATTCGAGAAGAACGGATCGACCGACATGGCGGGGTGGTTCGCCCCTGAAGAGATCGCCGAGATGCCGCGGGTGAGTCTGGTCGGCATCGCCCTGCGGATGGCGGGGATCCGGCTGCCCTAGGCTGCTGGATCTTCCGGGTCGGAGATGTCGGCGATGACCGCGCCGTAGGCGGCAAGGAGGGCATCGGCGTCCACGAAAAGCTGCATCCCGGGCGAGCCGCTGCCCATCGCGATGCGCTTGCCGACGACGGTCTCGTCGGCATAGACCGGCCAGTCGTGCGTGCTGCCGATCGGCACGATGGTGCCGCGCTCGAAGCCAGTGGCTTCATACGCCAGTTCGGGTTCGGGCAGGCGCAGTCGGTTCGCGCCGACGAGCGCGCGCAGCTTCGGCCACGAGATCTTGCGTCCGCCCGGCACCAGGGCGAACAGGTAGGAATCGGCCGCCGAGCCCTTGACCACGAGCGTCTTGACGATGTCGGAGGGGGCGATGCCCATGAGGGTCGCCGCTTCGGTCAGGCTCTGCGCGCGGGGGCGCTCGCGCAGTTCGATGTCGAGGCCGCGGGATGCCGCGGCGGCGCGGACGCGCTCCGAAGCGGTCGCGGATCCGGGCCCTTCGACGGGCTCAGGGACCGGTGTCGGTTCAGGGACCGGTGTCGGTTCAGAGACCGGTGTCGGCGTAGGGACCGGAGTCTGGTCGGAAATCGAGTCAGGCCGGTGGACGGGCTCAGTCGTCACGCGTTAGGCGTGGAGAGCGGGTCGTCGGCCACCCACAGTTCGTCGTCGGCGCGCAGCGTCTGCCACGCGGCGTAGACCACGCCCGCAGCGGCGGCGATCCCGAGGATCAGCGCCATCACCGAGCCGACGCTCCGGCGGCGCTTGGCGGGGGCGGGCTCGACGTAGCCCGGCAGCCACCGCACGCTGCGGCGCTTTTCGTTTGCCACATCCCAGGCCGACAGTGCCGAGCCGATGACGCTGCCGACAGCGGGGACGACCTGCTTGTCGACGACGTTGCGAGTGAACTTCACGCCGCGGTCGACAACGGGGACCACGCGCCGTTCGTAGGTGCTCTGCACGGCGGGGAAGACCTCCTCGCGGGTGAACGTACCCAGCTGCTGCCCGGCGGCACGGGCGACCCGCGCGGCCTGCCCGGCGACGGCCTGCTGAGACTCCCAGAGTCTCGCTGCATCCTCCTGGAGTCGGCGGAGTTCCTTCTTGCGCTTGCGGCTGAGGCTCACGATGCTCTCCCTGTGCTCAGTGCCGGTGAGATTCCATCTTGCCAGACCTCGCTCCGAGTCCGCTGGGTGCGCGCGAAACTCACGGAATGCTCTGAGAGAATGGGCGAATGCCTTATGCCTCGCACACTGCCACCCTGCACACCAGCCACGGCGACATCATCGTCGATCTCTACGGCGACCACGCCCCCCGCACCGTGGCCAACTTCATCGGCCTCGCGGACGGCTCGACCCCGTGGACCGACCCCGCAACCGGCAAGCCCGGCGAGGGGGCGCTGTACGCAGACGTCATCTTCCACCGGATCATCCCGAACTTCATGATCCAGGGCGGCGACCCCCTCGGTCGGGGTACCGGCGGCCCCGGATACAGCTTCAACGACGAGATCCACGCCGAGCTGAACTTCGCCGAGCCCTACATCCTGGCCATGGCCAACGCGGGACTTCGCCAGAACGCCATCACGGGAGAGCTCGAGGGCACCAACGGATCGCAGTTCTTCATCACCACCGACCCGACGCCGTGGCTGCAGGGCAAGCACACGATCTTCGGCGCGGTGACCGACGCCGACTCCCGCGCGGTCATCGATGCGATCTCGGCCGTGCCCACGGGTGCGGGCGACCGGCCGGTGGAACCTGTGATCCTGCACTCGATCGACGTCGTCGCGCGGTAGAGACTCCGGATGACCTCGGCGGACTTCGCGAGCAACCGCGACAACTTCTGTTACCGGCATCCCGGCAGGCAGAGTTTCGTGCTGTGCCAGCGGTGCCTGCGCACGGTCTGTGCCGACTGCCAGACGCAGGCACCGGTCGGGGTCATCTGCCCGGAGTGCCTGAAGGCCCAGCGGCAGGCCGAGTCGCCCGCACAGCGCCGCGCTCGCCGGCAGCGGGGCACGATGGCTGCGAACTTCTCCGGCAGACCGCCGGCGGTCACCACCGCGATCGTCGCGGTCACCGCCTTCGTCGGACTGCTGCAGATGATCCCGGGGTTCGGTGATTCGGTCACCGACGCGCTGCGGTTCTCTACGTGGATGCTCTTCCCGGACTTCAATGCCGCGGGCGTCAGCGAGCCGTGGCGTCTGCTGAGCGGCCTGCTCGTGCACGGTGGTGCCCTGCACTTCGCGCTCAACATGCTCGCGGTCTACCTGATCGGGCGGAGCCTGGAGCCGATGCTCGGCCGCTTGAGGTTCCTCGCCCTGTACCTGCTGTCGGGGCTCGGCGGATCGGTAGCGGTCGCGCTGATCTCGCCCTTGACCCCGGTGGTGGGGGCCTCCGGCGCGGTCTTCGGCCTGCTGGGCGCGATTCTGGTGATCGGACGCCGGGCCGGTGCGAACCTGACCGGCATCCTGATCCTGCTCGGAGCGAACCTCGCCATCGGCTTCCTCCCGGGCCTGCACATCGCCTGGCAGGCGCATGTCGGCGGCGCGGTGATCGGGGCGCTCGTAGGTCTGATCCTGGTGAGAACGACGCTGCGCTCGCAGCGACGGATGCAGATCCTGTTACTCGGCGCGGTCGCGGTGGTCTTGCTGCTGATCGTGATGTTCCTCGTGCCGACGCTCATCACCGCACGGTTCCTCAGCTAGCGGTGAGCGTTCGTGGCGCTTGCTCGACCGTGCGCCGGTGCGCGTCAACGCAAGTTATCCACAGCTTATCCACATGTGGGAAGAATGACAGTGGTGTAACTCGCCCCCCCGATGCTCTTCGGCCCTTCGACGAGCTCAGCGGTCGGTCGGGCGCCCAGGGACCGATCCGGCTCAGGGACCGATCCGGCTGAAGGGCCGCTGCGGCTCAGGGACTGACTATCGCCAGCGGGTCGTCATCAGGAACCCGATCATGGCGATACCCAGGCCGATCAACAGGTTCCAGGCATTGATGTCGGGGATGGGCAGCTTGTTGCCGCTGATGTAGAAGACGAGCACCCAGACCAGGCCCAGCAGCATGAACCCGACCATGACGGGCTTGAACCACACGGGGTTGGGGGCGGCTTCGCCTTCGGCGCGCTCGACCAGGTGTTCTTCGGGCTTGGAGTTTCGGGCCATGCCGACAGTCTACCCATCCGGCGACATTCAGCCAGGAGAGATAAACTCCCTGTTATGACCGGACCCGGTTCTGACGCCCCGCTCTCACGCCGCGAACTGCGCGAGCAGCGTGAGCGCGCGCTGCAGCAGGAGGTCCCGGAGCAGCGGCAGGAGCTGCCGTATTTCTTCGACGTACCCGGCCTCGAGGCCACGGCACCCGCGACACCGCCGGCCGTGGAGCCCGTGACCGACGTCTTCCCGCCGCTCGGGCACGATGAGCCCGACCCCGCGACCGAGCTCTTCTTCCCGGGCGGCGACGAGGAGCCCGCAGCGGCCCCCAAGCCGCGCCGCCGTGCGTCCGTGGCTGGTGTGCTCGGCGAACTGCTGCTCACAGCAGGCGTGATCGTGCTGCTGTTCGTGGTGTGGCAGATGTGGGTCGGCGATCTGATTCTCGGTGCGGCCGAGAACGTCAAGGCAGGTGAGCAGTCGCAGCAGTGGCAGGAGGAACTGCCGCCGCCGCTGCCCGAGTCGACGATCAATCAGAACGGCGAGGTGGTCTTCGAACCGGTCGTCGCCGCGCGACCCAAGGGCACCGCAGACTTCGCAACCATCATCATCCCTCGCTTCGGCGATGACTACCAGCGGCGCGTTGCCGGGGGGACGACCCGCGCCGGAACCCTCGACAAAGAGCGGTTCGGACTCTACGATCAGGCGGCGATGCCCGGCGAAGTGGGCAATTTCGCCCTCGCGGCGCACCGCACCACCTTCGGCGGACCGCTGCGCCACATCGACAGCCTGCGCCTCGGGGACGCCATCATCATCGAGATGAAAGAGGGCTGGTACCTCTACCGCTTCCGCAGCCTCGAGTACGTCAGGCCCGACCGGGTGCAAGTGCTGCTGGACGTGCCGCAGCTGCCGGGCGTGAAGACCGGTGAGCGCTTCATCACGCTGACCTCCTGCTCACCCTTGCACTCACTGGAGGAGCGGATCATCGCCTACGGCCTGTTCGAGAGCTTCCAGCCGCGCGCCGAAGGTCCACCGGCCTGGTTGACCGAGAGGGAGGCCTGATGTACGCCGCACTGTGGCGGGTGCTTCCCGGACCCTGGTGGGTGCGCGCGCTGATCCTGCTCGTGCTCGCGGCGGCCATCGTGTACGCGCTGTTCTACCACGTCTTCCCGTGGCTTGCCCCTCTTCTCAGCCCTGGTGAGATCGAGCTGGAGTGAGCGTGCGGGTGCTCGTGGTCGACAACCACGACAGCTTCGTGTTCACGCTCGTCGGGTACCTCCGCGAACTCGGCGCGCATGTCGAGGTGGTCTCCTCGGATGCCATCGATCCGGCGACCGTACTGACCGGCTTCGACGCGGTGATGCTCTCACCCGGGCCTGGCATACCGAACCGCGCCTGCATCGACGTGGTGCACGAGGCGGCCGCGACGGGGACGCCGCTGCTCGGGGTGTGCCTGGGCCACCAGGCGATCGGTGCCGCCTGGGGCGTGCCGGTGACCGAGGCGTCCGAGCTCATGCACGGGATGGTGTCGGATGTCTCGCACGACGGATCCGCGCTCTATGACGGCATCCCCAGCCCCTTCGCGGTCGGCCGCTATCACTCCCTCGTACTCGCCGCGGCGGACCTGCCGCCCGAACTCCTCGTGACCGCGCGTACCGAGACCGGCACGGTCATGGGCATCAGGCACGCAGAGCTATCGATCTGGGGAGTGCAGTACCACCCCGAAAGCGTGCTGACCGAGCACGGCTACCGGCTGCTGGCGAACTGGCTGAGCCTGTGCGGCGACGAGGCGGCAGTCGCCGCATCCGCGGGTCTGAATGCCCTCGCGGCGGGCTAATCGCCCGTGCAGTAGATCAACTCGACCGTCGAGTGGATCGGCACGTCGCCGGGCGGCACCGACATGCTCCAGACCGTGCGGGGGTTCGTTGCCGGGCAGTCGGGATCCTCGATCGGCACGGCGACCAACCCGAGGTCCTCGACCTGGCTGACCGCCGTGCCGAGCACGAAGCCGACGAGGTTGACGAGGGCGACCCGTCCGCTGGCGACGATCAGGTTGACGGTCGTGCCGGGGCGCACTTCGGCACCCGACTCATGGCTGGCCTCGAGGACGATACCCTCAGCGCGATGCGGATCGTTGCGTCGGGTGATCGTACCGAGGCCGAGACCCGCAGCTTCGAGAGCGGTGCGCGCCTCGGCGGCCGTGAGCCCCTCCAGGGGCGGAACAGTGGTGGTGACCACGCCGCTGGAGACGTAGACGGCGATCTCCTGCCCGCGAAGGACGTTGATGCCGGGAGCGGGGTCGCTGCGGATCACGATGCCCTCGGGCACGCTGTCGCTGGTCTCGAGCACCTTCTTCGCGACGAGGTCGAGGGCCGCGAGCTCCTGCTCAGCGCGCTCGAAGGTCATGCCGGCCAGCGGCGGCACCGCGCGGGAGGCCGAGTTGATATCGTCGGCGGGCCGCCAGTTGGCGACCCAGAACACCACGGATGCCAGCAGAACCGCCAGCAGCGCCAACCCCGCCCAGATCCAGACCACCGGCGGCCCCGACTGCGTGCGGGTCATCGTCGTGTCGGTGCTCAGCTGCCGCAGCGTCCGGATCGTCTCTTCGGTGTGCCGCGGGTTCGAGCCGTAGAGCTCGTTGGTCAGCGCGTCGATCTTGCGCCGGCTCGGGGCACGGCCGGTCACCGAGGCGGCCAGGGCTGCGCGGAAGCTCGCTGCATCCGGGAACCGCTGATCCGGGTCCTTGGCCAGGGCCCGCAGCACGACGGGATTCAGCGAGTGCGGTGCGGTCTCGTTGACCTCGGTGGGCAGCTGCGGCGCCTCGCTGACGTGCTGGAAGACGACCGCCACCGGCGAGTCTCCGCGGAACGGCTGACGACCGGCGAGCAACTCGTACAGCACGATGCCCACCGAGTACAGGTCGGTGCGGGCGTCCACCGCATCGCCCTGGGCCTGCTCGGGGGACAGATAGGCGGCGGTGCCGATGATGCGTGAGGTCTCGGCGACCGTCGCCGAGGAGTCCGAGACGGCTCGGGCGATCCCGAAGTCCATCACTTTGACGCCGCCATCCGGCGTGATCATGACGTTGCCCGGTTTGATGTCGCGGTGCACGACTCCCGCGCGGTGCGAGTACTCCAGGGCCTCGAGAATGCCGTCGACGTAGCGGATCGCGTCATCGAGCGGCACCGGACCGTCGGCAATCACGTCCTTCAGCAGCCGCCCGCGGACGAGTTCCATCACGATGAAGGGGGGATCATCGCTGCCCGCGGCGGAGTCCCCGGCGTCGAAGACGCGCACGATGGAGGGATGCGACATCCGGGATGCCGCCTGCGCCTCCATGCGAAAGCGCATCCGGAACGCCGCATCGGTGGCAAGGGTGCCTTCGAGGATCTTGATCGCGACGTCGCGGCCGAGGGTGAGGTCGTGACCGCGGTAGACGCGGGCCATACCGCCCTGACCGATCAGTTCGTTGATGCGGTAGCGGCCCGCAAGCACGCGCTCAGCTGCCACACCTAACTCCTCATCACGAATGGACCCTGCGTTCCAGGCTACCCGTCGTCGTCGCCGCCCGGATCAGGATCGACCGGTACCTCGAGGATCGTGACCGACATCAGGGGGGAGTTGGGGGACTTGCGGTCCTCGCAGAATGCGGAGTACGTCGCGGTCACCTGCTGCCCGGCTTTGTCGGCACCCAGGATGATCTGCGCCGTGCGGATGCTGACAGGGAAGTCGCGAGAGCTCGCGCCACCGTTCACGAAGACCGCGTTCGTGATCGTGACCGTGTATCCGGTGAGCTGCCCGGTGCCCGCCGGGCACTGGAAGACCGTCCAGTTGAGCGTCACCGTGGCACCGGCCTCGGGCGAGCCACCGCTGAGGGTCGGCTTGTTCGGCGGTGCACCGATGCCCACCAGGTCGCCCCATGTCCTCAGGGTCAGGATGGTCCCGACCTCGACCATGCCGCCGGGCTCGACGGCGTAGACAAGGCCCACCTTGCCGTCTTCGAGGGCGGGAGTGCCGGAGGAGCACGTTGCATCCAGGCCGTACATCTGAAGGATCGCGCGTGCATCGGCGCAGGTCTCGTCGATCAGTTCCAGCGCATCCACATCGACCGGCGGATCCGTCGTCGGCTCTTCGCTCGGCTCTTCGCTCGTGATCGAGGGCTCGGGTGAGGTCGGGTCCGTTCCGGGATCCCCCCCGGTCAGCAGCGCCCACACGGTGCCGCCAAGGACCAGAACGAGCAAGGTGATGAGAGCTGCGAGCGGCCAGGTCCAGGGGCTCCGTCGCGGGCGCTCATCTTCGGAGGTGGCAAAGGCGGCGGTTGCCGGCAGGATGCGGGTGGCGCCGTCGTCGTTCGCCCCCAGCAGGCGCGTGAACTCGTCCTCAGCGGTGACACCGGCCGAGATCGCCGGGACGGCGATGGCCGCGGAGTTCAGATCCCCGCGGCGCAGCGCATCGGCCGCGCGCGCCACGGTCGCGGCCGATGAGGGGCGATCCCCCGGCTTCTTGGCGATCATCGCCATCACCAGGTTCTGCACCGAACTCGGCACCGTCGGCGGAAGCGGCGGGGGCGCGTCGTTGATCTGCGCCATCGCGATCGCGACCTGAGACTCGCCAGTGAAGGGACGGCGTCCCGCGAGCGCCTCGTAAGCGACGATGCCGAGAGAGTAGATGTCGGTTGCCGGGGATGCGGCGTGACCGGAGGCCTGCTCGGGCGAGAGGTACTGCACCGTGCCCATCACCTGGCCGGTGGCCGTCAGCGGCACCTGGTCAGCGATCCGGGCGATGCCGAAATCGGTGATCTTCACCCGTCCATCGGGCGTGATCAGCAGGTTTCCGGGCTTGATGTCGCGATGCACGAGTCCCGCGGCGTGCGCGGCCTGCAGGGCGGCCGAGGTCTGCGCGATGACGTCGAGCGCCTTGTCGGCGCTGAGCACGCTCTCGCGCTCGAGGATCGTCGAGAGCGCCTCGCCGGGCACGAGTTCCATGACGAGGTAGGCGCTGCCGTTCTCCTCGCCGTAGTCGTAGACGCTCGCGATGCCCTCGTGGTTGACGAGCGCGGCGTGACGCGCCTCGGCGCGGAAGCGCTCGAGGAATCCGGGATCCCCCATGTACTCGTCTTTGAGGATCTTGATGGCGACAGTGCGGCCGATGACATGGTCGTCGGCCTCCCATACCTCGCCCATGCCGCCGATCGCGATGCGCGACAGTAGCTCGTAGCGCCCGCCGAAGGACACACCCCTGCTCGGTCTCATCTTTTCAGCACCGCCTCAATGACTTTCTTCGCAATCGGAGCGGCGATCGTGCCACCGCTCCCGGACTGTCCCCTGCCGCCGCCGTCTTCGACGACGACCGCGATCGCGATGCGGGGGTTATCGGCCGGAGCGAATCCGGTGAACCACAGCGTGTAGGGCTGCGTATCACCGTTCTGCGCCGTCCCGGTTTTTCCGGCAACTGCGATCCCGTCTATTCTTGCACTCTGACCCGTGCCATTCCTGACTGCATCGATCATCATTTCGGTAAGCATCTGTGCGACCTCGGGAGACATCGCCCGCCCGAACTCCGAATCGTCGTAGGCGCGCTGCACCGACAGGTCGTTGCCGAGCACCGCGTCGACCATCCGCGGGTTCATCAGCACGCCATCGTTGGCAACCGCCGCCGAGACCATCGCCATCTGCAGCGGGGTGGCCCGCAGGTCACCCTGGCCGAAGCTGGCCAGTGCCGTGCGGGCGGGGTCCAGGACTCGCGGGAACTCCGAAGGGATCGACTCGAGCGGCAGCTCGAAGCTCTGGTTGAAGCCCAGCTTCTCGGCCATCTCGCGTAACGCCTCGTCGCCGAGTTCGACGGCGAGCTGCGCGAAGATCGTGTTGCAGCTCAGGCGCAGTGCCGTCTGGATCGTGGCGGTCGGGCCAGAGCCACAGGTGCCCCGCCACTGGTTGTGAATCGCCGTCGACGTTCCGGGCAGCGTGTAGCTGCTCTCGTTCGGGAAGGCCGACTCCGGGGTGTAGCGCCCGCTCTCGAAGGCCGCCGCCGCCACGACCACCTTGAATGTGGAGCCCGGCGGGTTCAGGTCGCCGGCGATCGCGCGGTTGTACAGGGGCTTGCGGGGATCGGCGATGAGCTCGTCGTAGTAGGCGGTTGCCGCATCCGGATCGTGCGAGGCGAGCTTGTTGACGTCGAAGCCGGGGGTGGAGACCATCACCAGCACGCGGCCCGTGGCGGGTTCCATCGCGAACACGGCGCCCTTGAGTCCCTTGAGCGCGGCGTACGCCGCCTCCTGGCCGGCCGCATCGAGGGTGAGCAGGACGTTTCCGCCGCGCTGAGGCTGACCCGAGATGATCCGCTCGATCGTGGCGAAGAAGGCGCTGCCGCCGGTGCCGGCGAGGTCCGCGTTCAGTGCCCTCTCGATGCCCGTCGAGGAGCGGAGGGCAGGGTTGAAGTATCCCGTGACAGGGGCCCAGATCGCCGCATCGGGATAGACGCGCTGAAAGGAGTAGACATCCTTCGAGGGTCTGGACGCGGCGATCGCGCTGCCGTCGACGATGATCGGTCCGCGCTGGATCTCGTAGCTGTCGTAGAGGGTGCGCCGATTCTCGGGATGCTGCACGAGCGCATCGACGCCCACGACCTGAATCCAGCTCGTCGTCGCGAACAGCGCGAGGAACATCAGCAGCATGATGGCGCTCAGACGCCGCAGTTCTTTCGTCATGCGACGCCTCCCTGCCGCACTTCGACAGGCTCAGTGACCGTCAGGCGTGTCATCCGATCACCACCCTCGGCTGGCGGCGGACGCCGTCCGAGATCCGCAGCAGCAGCGCGACGATCAGCCAGTTCGCCACGAGCGAGGATCCCCCCGCCGCCAGGAACGGGGTTGTGAGTCCGGTGAGCGGGATCACCCGGGTCACACCGCCCACCATGATGAACACCTGCAGCGCGATCGTGAACGACAGGCCGGTGGCCAGCAGCTTGCCGAAGTCATCCTGCCCGGCCATGCCGACCCGCATCCCCCGGCTGATGAAGAGCATGTAGAGGCAGAGGATGGCGAACAGGCCGAACAGGCCGAGCTCTTCGC
The DNA here is from genome assembly GCA_964533745.1 of uncultured Microbacterium sp. Taxonomy (GTDB): domain Bacteria; phylum Actinomycetota; class Actinomycetes; order Actinomycetales; family Microbacteriaceae; genus Microbacterium. The sequence goes on along the minus strand of CAZHML010000040.1, from coordinate 3,822 downwards.
CGAGCGAAGGGATGATGAAATCGCTCTGCGACAGCGGCGTGAGGTGCGGACGACCCTGCCCGAGGCCGGTCCCGATCAGACCCCCATGGGCGAGCCCGAACAGCCCTTGCACGAGCTGATAGCTTCCGCCCGTCGCCTCCATCACCTCGGGATTGAAGGCGTCCAGCCAGCTGACGAAACGACCGTGAACGTAGGGGAGCACCCTCATTGCGGCGAGGGCTCCGGCGGCCACCAGCACGAGACCGATGAGCACCCAGCTCGTCTTTCCCGTGGCGACGTACAGCATCGCGATGAACATCCCGAACAGCAGCAGCCCCGCGCCGAGGTCGCGCTGGATGAAGATGATCGCCAGCGACAGCAGCCAGATCACCAGGACCGGCCCGAGCTCGCGCGGTCGCGGCCAGGTGATCCCGAGCGCGCGCGTGCCCACCGAGGTGAGGCTCTCGCGGGTGCGCACGAGGTAGCCGGCGAAGAAGATCGCGAGGCACAGCTTCGCCAGCTCGCCCGGCTGGAAGCTGAACAGGCCCCCCACGCTCACCCAGACATCGGCGTTGGCATCGGGGACGCGCAGTCCCGGCACGAAAGGCAGGAGCAACAGCAGGATGCCGCCGAGCCCGAACAGGTAGGTGTAGCGGAACAGCACGCGGTAGTTGCGCAGGGCGATCACCACCGCGACCGCCCCCGCCACCGAGATCGCGGCCCAGGCGAGCTGGCGAACCGAGTAGGCCTCCCAGCCCTCGACGTTCTTGGCGATGTCGATGCGATAGATCATCGCGATCCCGAGTCCGGTCAGCAGCGTCGCGATCGGGACGACGAAGGGATCGGCGTTGGCCGCGACGACACGCAACACGACGTGCAGCGCCAGGACGATGACGGCGAGGCCGCCGCCGAGCGCGAGGATCTGCGGATCGATGGTCCCGAGCGCTCCGAGCTGAACCAGGGTGATCGCCGCTCCCGCGAGGGCGATCGCGAACAGCAGCAGGGCGAGTTCCCGGTTGCGCTGGGTCTGCGGCATCCGCATCCGTCGCAGCGCCGTGACAATGCTGGTGTCGGCATCCACGCTCATCCGGTCACCTCCGCCTCGGCCTCTTGCGCCTCGCGCTCCAGACGCTCCTGCTCCTCGCGTTCCCGCTGCTCCTGGGCTTCGCGCTCGCGCTGCTGCTGGCGGGCCACGTTGTCTTCGGCGGCGATCCGCAGCCCCTCGACGATCTCCTGGGCGTGTTCGAGCGAGCGGGCGGTGATGGTGCCTTCGACCCGGTTGCGGGTGAACAGGGGCAGATCGTCCATCGGGATGCCGGTGTCCTGATGTATCGACGACAGCGATAACGGACCGATGTTCTGCTGGATGCCCTGGAAGATGACGACGGTGTCCTCGTCGGCACCGATGAAGTAGCGGGTCTGGGTCCAGCTATAGGCACCCCAGAGGGCTGCGGCGATGAGGCCGAGCACGAGGATGAAGCCCGCGAACCACCCCCAGCGCCGGCGTCGCGCGCGGCGGCGGTCTTCCTCGATGAGCTCCTCGAGGTAGTCGGCACCGGGTTCGAAGTGGCTGGGCGCGCCCGCGGCCTGCCGTCCGGGGTGGAGCCACCCGCCGCGGCTGGGGCGCAACGGCGGCACGACCACGCCCGAAGGATTCGAGGCCGAGCCCACGATGATCGGCGGCCCGGACGAGAGCGGGTGGTGCCCCCCGACGTCGACGATCACGATCGTGACGTTGTCGGGAGCACCGCCGTCCAGTGCCTGCTTCAGCAGTACGTCGGCCGTGCGTCCCGGGGCCATGCCGGTGCGCAGGGACTTGCGGATGTGCGCGTCATCGACGACCCCGCACAGACCGTCCGAGCACAGCAGCCAGCGATCCCCGGGATGGGTCGGCATGACGAGCAGGTCGAGTTCGGGCTTCGCGTCCATGTCGCTCAGCACGCGCATCAGCACCGAGCGGCGCGGATGCTGGCGGGCTTCTTCGAGCGTGATCCGGCCCGAGTCGACCAGACGCTGGACGAAGGTGTGATCCGAGGTGATCTGGGTGAGCTCGTCGTCGCGGTAGAGGTAGATCCGCGAGTCGCCGATGTGCCCGATCACCGCGTGCTCGCCCGCCATGACGATCGCGCTGATCGTGGTGCCCAGGCCCGCAAGCTCCGGGCGGTCTTTCGCGGCGCGGATGAGTTCGCCCGCAGCTACCGTGGCGGCTTCGGCGAGGGCCGCCTGGGCCTCGTCGGTCGAGGCGTAGACGTGGTCGAGGTCGGCAAGATGGGTGACGGCCAGGCTTGAGGCGACATCACCTCCGGCGTGCCCACCCATTCCGTCGGCGACCAGGAAGAGGGAGTCTCCGGCGTATCCGGAGTCCTGGTTGTTGGAGCGGACCTTCCCCGTGTGGGAGATCGCTGCGCTGGATCCCTCGAAGGCCATGCGTGGTGTCACGCCCTCAGTTCGAAGGTCGTCGCGCCCACCTTGATGGGGGTGGCGAGGGCGATGGGGGTGCCCGAGGTCACGCGCTTGCCGCCATGGAAGGTGCCGTTGGTGGAGTCGAGGTCTTGGATGACCCAGGTGCCGTCGCGCACGAGCAGACGGGCGTGCTGGCTGGAGGTGTAGTCATCCCGGATCACCAGACCGCACTCGCTGGAGCGCCCGATGGTCATGGGCTCTGTGCCCAGGGGAAGCTCCAGCCCGGATTTGGGACCGGAGGTGATGACCAGGCGCGAGGCCGCGCCCAGGGCGGCCGGGGCTCCCGCCCGCGGCGCGGGGCTCGGTGGCGCTTTCACGGCGGCGGCCTGCTCGGCGGGGAGCTTGCGCACTTTCACGCCGAACAGGTCGGCACGCAGCGAATAGATCACGGCGAAGACGAAGAACCACATCAGCACGAGGAAGCCGATGCGCAGAAGCAGCAGGGTCAGTTCGCTCACGGGGCCATCCCGGACGTGCGGGCGGCGTCGCCGGCGGGGGTCGCTGCCGCCACGACCCGGAACACCAGATCGGTGCGCCCGATCGAGATGGTCGTCTCGCTCGGCAGCGGTGCCTCGGGGGTGCGCACGCCGCCTACCTTGGTGCCGTTGGTGGAGCCGAGGTCGCGCAGCATGGCACGCTCGCCGTCCCAGAGGATCTCGGCGTGGCGCCGGCTGGAGCCAGGGTCATTGATGGTGATGTCGGCGTCGCTGCCCCGGCCGATCACGGTGCGCGCACCGGTGATGGTGTGTCGTTTTCCGTCCACGTCCAGGGCTGCATGCCAGATGACGCGGCCCTCGGCAGCGGTGGAGTCCACGCGCACTGTTCCGGTGCCGACGCGCTCGTCGTGCTCCAGGTCGATGGTGACCGGGCCTGCGAAGCTGTACCCCTGGGACGTGGCGTGCTCGGTCAGGAGGGAGTGGAGCTCTTCGGAGAGGACTCCGCCGAGCTTCTGCATCCGGTCGTAGTCATCGTTGCTCAGGCGAACGGTGAAGCTGTTGGGCGCGAGGATCCGATCCCTGCTGACCACGGCTGCGTTCGTGTCGATCTCGCGGCGTAGGGCCGAGGCGATCTCGACCGGCTGGATGCCGCTGCGAAAGGTCTTGGCGAATGCGCCGTTCACGGCGCGCTCAAGACCTTTCTCAAAACTGTCCAGTAGTCCCACGGGGCTCCCAAGGCTGATCGACCGCTACCGACATCGTAGCCAGCGGACCTGGGGGAATCGCCTATTCAGTGCGAATCGAGGTTGGATGACACGCCGTTTCGCGTGATATTCTCGGCAGGTTGGGTTCTTTCGGACTCGGCGATGCGCGAGTGGCGGAATAGGTAGACGCGCTGGCTTCAGGTGCCAGTGCCCGCAAGGGCGTGGGGGTTCAAGTCCCC
>CAZHML010000039.1:0-23187 GCA_964533745.1 uncultured Microbacterium sp. | reverse complement strand
GCGGCGACCTGCAGCTGCCCGCGGCTTTCGACCTCGTCCATCTCGCCGTCGCCGAGGAATGCCCAGACGTGCGAGTCGCCCGTGTCCTTGATGCCGCGGTCGGCGAGGTAGCGGTTGGTCATCGCCTGGTGGATGGCGTTGATCGGGCCGAGTCCCATCGACACGGTCGGGAACTGCCAGTACTCGGGCATGAGCCGTGGGTGCGGGTATGAGGGCATGCCGTAGGGCGCGCGCGACTTCTCCTGACGGAAGCCGTCCATCTGCTCTTCGCTCAGGCGTCCCTCGAGGAAGGAGCGGGCGTAGATGCCGGGGGAGGCGTGACCCTGGATGAAGATCTGATCGCCGCCGCCGGGGTGGTCGGCACCGTGGAAGAAGTGGTTGAAGCCGACCTCGTAGAGCGAGGCCGAGGAGGCGTAGGTGGAGATATGCCCGCCGACGCCGATTCCGGGGCGCTGGGCCCGATGCACGGTGACTGCGGCGTTCCAGCGGATCCAGCTGCGGTAGCGGCGCTCGAGGTCCTCGTCGCCGGGGAAATCGGGCTCGTTCTCGGCCGCGATGGTGTTGATGTAGTCGGTTGTCGGGACCATCGGCACGCCCAGGTGCAGCTCCTTGGCGGTCTTGAGGAGGCTGAGCATCACCTCGCGACCGCGACCTCGATCCTTGGCCGCGACCAGTTCGGTGAGGGACTGCTGCCATTCGCGAGTCTCGTCGGGATCGCTGTCCTGAGGGTCTTGCGAATACGGATCCTGGTCGTGCACGGTCACGGGTGGAACCTTTCGTCGTTATGGCAGGTCGTGCCAAGGAAACGGGGCGGACGTCGCCGTGCCTTGTCGGCATGGCACAGTGCGCGCATCTGCAAGCCTAGCCATGTTCGCGCTCGCGGGTGCGGATCGCACGGCGGGTAGACTTCATCTTCTCGGGCCTTTAGCTCAGCTGGTAGAGCAACGGTTTTACACACCGTAGGTCGTCGGTTCGATCCCGGCAGGGCCCACCCAAATGTCCTTATGGGAACACGCAACATCGTGAGATGTGGAGTGTTCCCGTTCGGTCTTCTTGCCTCCGGTCACCTCGGTGACGATCGCAGCGAAGGGCTCCGCGAGGTGCGGTCGTAGTTCTTCGTCTTCGGTGATCTCCAGTCGCGTGTAGAAGGCTTGGTTCGCGAGCCTCCTGCTCCCGTCGTCGGAGTGGGCGTAGGCGCGGTGAGCGTCGGTGAGTAGGCGCAGGGAGTCGTGGAGGAACGCCCGACCGCCGGCGTATCTCTGGTCGTGTTCGCTGAGGCGTTGCTCGATGTCTGCGAGCCCCGCACGGATGCGATCCTGGTGTCGTTTCAGTGTCGGGAGGTTGATGGCGTCGGCGCAGTGCGCCGCAAGGAGCTTGTCGCTCTCGGATTCGAGTCTGGCCCGGTTCGCGGTGAGGTCTGCAAACTCCTGATCGCGCCCCGCACCACGTTTGTCGAACGCGGCATCCACCTCAGCGGCAAGGTGCCGGTAGTCGGCTTCGCTGATCGTGATGCTCGCGTAGGAAGCCTCGACCAGGCGTTCCGCAACCTGGACGGGCACGGCCCGGCGGGTGCAGGTCGTTTTCTTCGCTGCGCGGCCGGAGCAGACGAAGTAGGCGTAGGTGGTGCCGCGTGGGTTGGTGGCGAAGTCCAGGAGCATCCGTGACCCGCAACTCCCGCAATGCAGCAGACCTTTCAGGTGATGGGCGTGGGTGACGTGTCGGGTCATCTTCGCCGTGCGCGCTTTCAGAAGCGATTGCACCTGGTCAAACAGCGCAGGTTCAATGATGGGTTCGTGCGCGCCAGGATGCAGTGCGCCTTTGTAGCGGATCACGCCCGCGTAGTACGGGTTCGTCAGCAACGAATAGAACGTCGACTTCCCGAGCGGCTTCGACGGCCGCTTCGGCGACGGCACGGTGACGAGGCCGCGGGCGGTCAGATCCAGTTGCAGCGCTGCGACGGAGGTTTCGCCGGTGGCGTAGCGCTCGAACGCCCACCGGATCAGTGGCGCGCGCTCAGGATCAACGTCCACTGTGCGCACTTCGCGGCCCTGCTTGTCGGTCTTGCGGACGTTGAGGTAGCCGATGGGTGCGCGCATCGGGGTACCCCCTGGGCGAGCTTCTGCTGCATGCCCTTGGTGACTTCGGTAGCGAGGTTGCGAGAATAGAACTCCGCAATCGACGACATGATCCCGTGGACGAGCATTCCCGACGGTGTTTGATCGATGCTCTCGGTAGCCGAGACGAGCGTGACGCCGGCGGCGAGCAGCGCCTGATGAATCTCCACGTCGTCCGCGCGGTTACGTGCGAGCCGGTCGAGTTTGTGGACGATGCAGAACTGCACCCGCGACGCGGTGATGAACGCGAGCATGTCCTGCAGCCCGTCCCGATCCGCAGAACGCGCCGACTCACCAGCATCGACGAATTCCCGCACGATCCGCGCCCCCAACTCGTCAGCCTTCCGCTGGTTGGCGTCCCGTTGCGCGGGGATGGAGAACCCCTCGTCGGTTCCGCCACGCTCGGCCTGCTCCCGCGTCGACACCCGCAGATAGGACACCGCCAGCAGCGTGGGAGTGTTTGGCTCAACGGTCGTTACTGGAGCTTCGGGAGCGGTGATGCTCATGGTGGGCCTCCTTGCCGAGGGTGTTACCTGTCTTCGATCTTCTCGCGCACCTGTGACAGAACGAACGACTCCGACCGATCGGTGTCGTTCGCGAGTGCGAGTCCTTCTGGTGGTGGGAGACAGTAGGGGTCGGGATCGCCGCGCAGCCAGGCCTGGTGGCGGGTCTCGGCGATGTTCAGCACCCACTCGATCAGCTTCCCCAGATCAGGTCGCTCATGCCGCATCACTCGCAACCGAAGATCCCGCTCGTTTCTCTCCATAACAGGTAGGTGCGCCACCTGTTTCACGGAAGCAGAAACACCCGGAAAACCGCTCTCCCCGTTCACTACTTTTCGGTTGCCACGCGTCTTGCAAACGTGGAACCCAGCATCTTTCGTCGGGAACGAAACAGACGTAGCCTGAAGCATGGTCGCGAAACACTGGCGCATGTTCTTAGCGGACTTCGATGCCCGCTACGAACGCTGGATCACCGCCCAAGAATACGGTGATCTCGCAGAGATGAAAGCCGCCGAGAAAGCCCTCGCAGCGCTGAACGACCGAGCACGCACCGAACTCGCCGAGCTCGACAGCAAGGAGCTTGACCCTCTCATCCATGCGGTCAGGAAACGCGCGATCGTCCTCGGTTACGAACGAGCCGCATACGAGCGGAAACGCCGACGGAAGCAGAAGGCTACGCAGCAGCGCCGTGAAGCGCGAACGATCCGTATGAGCCGGAAAGTCGCGCTCCCCACGGCGTGCGCGCGGTGCGGTGCGAAGTTTGAGAACCTGAAGACCACAGGCAGGCCCCGCGTCTACTGCTCCCCGGCCTGCCGGAAGGCCGCCCACGAAGCCCGGCGTTCAGGGAATGATGACGCTGTTCGGGTCCAGGTCGTCGAACGCGTTGTGACCGAGGTTCGAGAACGCCGTACCGACGTGACCCATCCGCGACGTGACTGCGTCGACGCCGTGTTCGCAGATGACAAGGCGCTGGTCGATGTCATCTGGACGCTGATCGACCGAGTGAGAGACCCTGAAGACCCGGTCTTCACTCCGGACAATTACCGATTCTGGGACCTCTACAACACCGCCGAAGTCCTCTACGAAACACTCGTAAAGCGGGCCGCAAGGGACAAGCATTGCCCTTCCACGCCGACTCCGACCCCGATGAGCAAGCACGAGCGGAACATGCAGCGCATGACCCGACCGCATCCGTCGACTGGATCGGTTGACCGGTAGCCTTCGGCGTGCTGCCCGGTCGCTGTCGATGGTCCCCGATACCATGAGAGGGTGTTGGCGACAGACCTCTTGGGCATCGCCGAGGTCGAGCGAGTTGCCGCCCTTGGCGGGATCGATGCGCGCACACAGAGCGACCTAGGACAGTTTTTTACCCCGGCCCGCGCGGCACGGTTGATCGCCTCAGTACCCCGTCTTCCCTCACACGGTGTCCTGCGCGTACTTGACCCTGGCGCAGGCTCAGGAGTGCTTGCGGCCGCGTTGGTCAGCCGGGTGCTAGAAGAACAGCCTGGCCTATCAGTTGAGATCGTTGCCGTTGAATGCGATCCGGCGGTGATGCCACATCTGCGGGCAACACTTGCCGCATGTGAGCGCGTCGGGGGTGACCGGGTTTCGACGGAGACGGTGGAGGCGGACTTCATCCTGGATTCCACGGGCTTGGACGCGTCGCTCGACATCGAGGGTCAGTTCGACCTGGTGATCGAGAATCCTCCCTACGGCAAGCTGGGGATATCGAGCACACACCGAACTGCGATGCGCGCCGCTGGAGTCGATGCTCCGAACCTCTACGCTGCGTTCCTTGCTCTGTCTGTCGCAGCATTGCGGCCCGGCGGGCAGGTTGTTGCGATCACACCCCGGTCGTTCTTCAACGGACCGTACTTCGGAGTGTTCCGCTCCCACCTGCTCGACTCGATCGCGCTCGACCGGGTACACGTCTTCGACTCCCGCTCCACCGTGTTCGCAGACACGGGTGTGCTCCAAGAGAATGTCATTTTCTCCGGAACCCGCGGAGCTGCTCCCGGCGTCGTTGAGCTTTCGGTAAGCCGCGACCACACCGACGACATCGCCTCGCGCGTCGTACCCTACGACGATGTCGTCTTCCCAGACGACCCCAACCGATTCATCCGGCTGGCGACTGACGCAGACGATACTAGGGTTGCCGAGCAGGTGCTGTCCCAACCTTGCGCATTGACCGATCTTGGCGTACAGGTCTCGACCGGCCGGGTGGTGGACTTCCGTTCACGCCATGCGCTTAGCGGCGCTGAACTGCCTGAGGCGGTTCCGCTGATCTATCCCGGCAATCTTCGTGACGGCGGAGTGCTCTGGCCGCGACCAATCCGTAAGCCGCAGTGGTTCCAACCGACCAGCGACAAGGATCGGGCGATGCTTCTGCCCGAGGGGTGGTACACCCTTGTCAAACGGTTCAGTGCGAAGGAAGAGCGCCGACGGATTGTGGCATCAGTCTGGTCGCCTAGCGACAATCCTGGTGAAGTGGCCTTCGAGAACCACCTCAACGTGTTCCATATCGGAGGTCGCGGGCTGGATGAAGACCTCGCTAGAGGTATCTCGGTCTGGCTCAACTCGTCGGTAATTGACAAGTTCTTCCGCACCTTCTCGGGCCACACTCAGGTCAACGCCACTGATCTCCGCACCCTGCGGTTCCCAAGCGTGGAGACGCTGCGTTGCCTCGGGCGGAACACCGTCGTGTCGCAGGTCGAGGTCGACTCTCTTGTGAAGGAGTTGATAGCCGCATGAGCGAGCTGAGCCACGACGCCTACGAACGAGTCGAAGATGCCCGCATCGCCCTGGAGACGCTCGGCATGGATGCGGAGCGCAGCAACGAACGTTCCGCGCTCGTGCTCCTGGCCCTTCTGCAGCTAACACCCGCTGAGCCATGGGCAGAGGCAGCCAACCCGATGCTCGGAACACGGGCGATCATGGACTTCATCCGCGACGAGTACGGCAAGGACTACGCGCCGAACACTCGCGAGACCGTCCGACGGTTCACACTCCACCAGTTCGTGGAAGCACAACTCGTCGTCCAGAACCCCGACGAGCCGCAACGCCCAGTGAACTCACCCAAGTGGAACTACCAGGTCACCGCCGAGGCGCTGGAGGTGTTGCGCGCGTACGGCACCGACGCCTGGCAATTTGCAACCGACCGATACCTTGCTGACCTTCCAGGGATCAAAGCTCGCTACGCGGCTGCGCGCGAGATGGATCGCATCCCGCTGACCCTCCCGGACGGTTCGATCTTCACCCTGACGCCCGGCGGGCAGAACGTGCTCCTGAAAGCAATGGTCGAAGACTTCTGCCCTCGCTTCACTCCCGGCGGGCAAGTGCTCTACATCGGCGATGCTGGCGACAAGTGGGCACTCTTTGAACGAGAGACCCTGTCCTCACTCAACGTCGAGGTCGACGAGCACGGCAAGATGCCGGACCTCGTCATCTACCTTCCCGACCGCAACTGGCTCGTACTCCTGGAAGCGGCAAGCTCACACGGCCCGGTCGACTCGAAACGCCAAGCTGAACTCGCCGACCTGTTCACACAGTCAACGGCAGGCCTTGTCTACGTCTCCTGCTTCCCCGACCGGGCAGAGTTCCGCAAGTACGTCGACAAGATCGCCTGGGAGTCCGAGGTCTGGTGCGCCGACCACCCCACGCACATGATCCATTACAACGGCGAGCGTTTCCTCGGGCCATACGTCTAGCTGCCTGCCAGCGGAAGAAATCGATCGAGGAGGAACTTCACGATCTCGTCAGTCAACTTATGGTAGGTATGCATATTCCCGGTTGAGATAGCCTTGCTCCCGCCGTGTGCCAGTTTGTGCCGGGCACCGATCAGGTTTCCGAGGCTCTGGCGACGTTCGTCCTTGGCGAGGAAGTCTGCCAGGTCGTCGCGCCATTGAACGTCGAAGTTACCCACGAGCTGTTCGAGTTTTGACGGGTTGAGGTTCGATTGTTTTCCCACTTGCGCTTGAGCGAACGTGAGCACCCGGAAAGACGAGTGCTCCGCGAGATAGCCGTTCGCCATGTGCTGAACAGCGGACTCGATGAATCCGCTCATGCGAATGACTGCAAGGCGAGCCAGGTGACCCCGAACCGCGAGTTCTTCGGCAGCATCCGCGAGAAGAACCAGTTCGTCGATCTCTCGAAGTTCCGCATCGATAGCCGCGCGCCGATTAACGTACGCGGTCATGCGTCAGCAAAGGCGGCTCGCGTGAGATGCAGACGGGTGCTGACCGACTCCTCGTTGGCCGTTGCCTTCGTGACTGCGTCGAGGAAACCTGGATCCGACACGAGTTCGTCGTATGCTGCGAGCACTTGCGTAGTAGTGACTTCTGCGGTCGATCTGTCCGCCAGCCTGTGCATCAGACCCACGAACACCGAGTCAAGGATGGCTGCGTTCACCTGGGTTCGGAGGCGGAAGATGCGGTCACGCGTCGAGAGAATTGCTGCTGCTTGTGCGAACAAGCTGCCCAGATGGTCTAGATCAAGACCCTCGCCGCCGCGGTGATTAGCGAGGAAATTGTTCAGAAAGGACTTAAGAGGCGCCGCATACGTAGCGCTTTCAACATACAGCGCGAGCACCCGCAGTATCAGTTCCTGATCCTTGAGCCGGTCACTTCGCTTCCCGAAAATCTTGCGCCAGTTCGCGTCGTTGTTGAGAGCGCGGATCGCCCCGACTGTATGACCGCCGTAGAGTGCGACGCGTATCTCGTGAGGCTGCAAGTTGGTTCCACCAGAGTTCAGACGCTCGAAAATCTGGTAGACGCTCTCATACTCGTCGACTGACTGTGGGGCGCGAATGATGATCGCTTGTATGAAGGTGTCATTGAGCCCGCGACGTGCCTCGTCGCTGAGATTCCCGTATGTCTTTGCCTTGAATGCCTCATCGACCGCCTCCAGTCGGAACTCACCCGCGTAGAACGCCGCGAGTGTCGTCAGCCGCTGTTGTCCGTCGAGAACGAGATACTTGTTGCCAGGTTGTTGGACGAGGAAGATCCCTGGCACCGGATAACCGAGGAGAAGGGACTCGATGAAGCGATCCTGCTGCGGGCGTCGCCAGACCCGGCCTCGCTGGAAACCGGTAGCTTTCGAGTCTGGGAGCTCCTCCGTTGGGTCAAACGTCGGCACCACAATCGAACGCTCGTTGTACCGACGAACCAGCCCGTGGATGTCGAACTCGGTGCCGAAGTAGGAGACCGGTGCGGCTGATGACGCAACCTCATCGGACTCATCGACATCATCGACCTCGGTCACGTCGAGTTCGCGTGGATCTCCTGGAGAGCCGCCGTGTTCTGAAGTGGCATGGTCGCTCATACCCGCAGTCTACTGGCGGAATGTTGGGCAGCCCTCGGATCGGTCACTGAGGCGTTGATATTCACCCAAATGGATCGAGGGTCGAGGTTCCGGGTACTCCTGTCCGGCATCCGTCGTCCGTCTCCGTCATCTCAGCGCGTCTTCGCCCACACTGTGCCACGATGGACACCGAACTCACGGACGAGGGCAGTCACGCTGATGCCGTTCGCGCGGGCTGTTCGCATAGCATCTACTTCCTCGACAGCGAGCCGTGTTCGAGGTCGTCTCCTTGGCTCTGCTGACGATCCGATGAGCGGGTCATCCGGTTCACAATTGAGGTCGGAGGCCCCGGAAGCCCCTTGATTCCACGCGGAAACAAGCCGCTCGACCCGCTGTCGCCTGTTCCCATAGTGGTCGATCGAGTCCACTGGAGCGCAGGAGCACCGATCAGTGCCCGTGCACCACCGACTGGTCGGTGAAGGCGTGCTTCGGCACGAAGAAGAGCGACACCGCGGCAACCCAGGCGGTCACGCCGCAGATGGTCCACACGGCGAAGTAGCCGCTGAGTGAGCCCGCGGTCGAGGCCGCATCCGAGACGCCCTGGATGAGCACGATGCCGAACACCGCCGAGGCGATCGCGCCGCCGATGGTCTTGGTCGTATTCGTCATCCCGGTCGCCATCGCCGTCTGATTGCGGCCCGCGGCCGCAGCTGCGGCAGACGGAAGCGCCGCCACGAGGGCCCCCGACCCCAGGCCCGCGATGGACATGTTGACGGCGATGTGCGTGAACGTCTCGTGGAAGGGCAGGAACAGCAGATAGCCGATGCCGACGAGGACCGACGCGCCGATCAGGGTCACGCGTGGCGTGAACCACCGCGCGAACTTCGGGTACAGCAGGGCACCCGTGATCATGCCGATCAGATAGATGCCGATGAACAACGAGGTCGTGAAGCTGCCGGCACCCAGGCCGTATCCATGCTCCACGGGATCGGTGCGTGCGAACGTCGACAGCGGAGCCTGCGCGCCGAGCACGCTGACCCCGAAGAGCCCCGCGGTGAGGAACACCGGAAACAGGGACGGCGAGCGGAACATCCGCACGTCGATCAGCGGGTCCGGGTGGCGCAGCTCATAGCGAGCGAAGGGTACGAGCAGGGCAAGCCCCAGGATGACGACGCCCCAGGCGATGAGTGACGCCGGACCGTCCAGCCGCAGCAGGCCCAGGCCCCCGGTGAAGGCGATCAGCGCGAACGACAGCAGGGTGAGCCCGACGATGTCGAGCTTGCCGCCCAGGTGCTCGGGCGTCTCCTCCACGCCGAAGAAGATCACGAAGAAGCACACGACGATCAGCAGCGCCGGGATCAGCAGGACGATCCACAGGTCTAGCTGATCTGCCAGCCGGCCGCCGATGAGCGCGCCCGAGATCGCGCCGATCTCGAGAAAGGCGACGAGGATGCCGGCGGCCCGGGCGGTCAGGATGGTGGCACCCTCCTTGCCCCGGGTGCGCGACCAGATGATCGCGATGTTCAGGGGCAGCCAGACCACGTAGAAACCCTGCAGCGTCCAGGCGACCAGGAACACCCAGAACGTGTCGGTGAAGGGCAGCGCGAGTGAGGCGAGGGCCGTCAGACCCGTCGACCACAGCAGCATCCTCTTGTGGCCGAACATGTCGGCGAGCTTCGCGAATACCGGAACGACGAGCGCCGAGAGCATGAGCTGGGTGCCCTCGAACCAGTTCACATCGGCGTCGCGGATGCCGAGGTGCCGCGCGATATCGGTGAGCATGGGCGTGTAGTAGCCCTGCAGCACGCCGCTGGTGAACTCGACGAAGGCGAGGAATCCCACCACGCCGATGAGAACGCCGAGCTTGATGGGAGGCTTCTTCGCCTTCGCGACGGGAGTCCCGGGAAGGTTCGATTCGCTCATGCCGGCAGCCTTTCGATCAGAGTGCGGTGGAACAGCTCGCCTGCGGCGAGCTCGGAGATGTCGACCCGCTCATCCACACCGTGGATGGCGGCCCGCTGCTGGGCGTTCATCATCAGCGGGGCGAAGCGGTACACAGCGGGGAAGTAGCGGTGGAAGTACCGGGAGTCCGTGGCGGCCATCGTCACGTAGGGCACGGTGATCGCCTCGGGATGCGAGGTGCTCACGGCAGCGGCGATCAACGCGAACTGCTCGCCATCCGACGCCGACTCAGGGGAGGCATCGTTGCCCTCGGTCACCTCGACCGTCACGAGCTTGTCTTTGATCCGGCGACGGAGGGTGCGCACGGCCCGATCGACGGTCTCGCCAAGGGCGAGGCGCAGGTTCACCGTGGCGCTCGCCTGCGAGGGCAGCACGTTGTTGGCGGTGCCGCCCGAGAGCCTGGTCGGCGCGATCGTGGTGCGCACCATGGCGGCGGCTTCCCCGCCGAGCATCGCGAACACCCGCGCGGTCAGCCACGGCCAGGCTGACAGCAGGCGATACAGCGGCCGCCCGATGCCCCGGCTGCGCGCGGCGAACATGCCGAGCATCCGGGGGACCGCCTTCGGCGCGTGCGCCCGGAAAGTACCGGGCGTGAGCCGGGTGACCGCGCGTGACACTCGTCCCACCGCCGTGAGCGGGGGCGGAACCGAGGCGTGCCCTCCGTCGCTGCGCGTCGAGATCCGCACGGTCGCGATCCCCTTCTCGCCCACGCCGACCATGGCGGCGGTGCCCTGCACGAAGGGCAGAGGTGCGTCGGTGACCGCACCGCCTTCGTCCAGAACGATCCACGGCGTGACCCCGCGATCGTTCAGCGTCGTTGCGATCGTTTGGGCGGCTTCGCCGAAGACCTCCTCGTTGCCCCCGAGCGAGAGGTAGACATCCCGTGCCGGAACGAACCCGGCGGCGAGCAGATTCTCGACCGCTTCGAGGATCACCAGCAGCGGCCCTTTGTCGTCGAGCACGCCCCGCCCGTAGACGGAATCTGTCGTGACCTTCCCCTCGAAGGGCGGGTGGCTCCAAGGGTCGCTCTCGTCGACGGGGACGACGTCGTAGTGCGCCATCAGGACCGCGGGATCCTTCTCGGATGCCGCGCCGCGCCACCGGTAGAGCAGGCCGAAATCCGTGATGCGCTCGCGCTCGAGATGCTCGTGGATGAGCGGGTAGAGCTCTTCGAGCAGCGCGACGAAGGCCTCGAAGGGCTCATTGCCCCGCTCGGCGAGTTCGGCCGAGACGGTGGGCACCCGGATCATCCGCGAGAGACGCTCCGCCGCTCCTTCGCGCGGCGTCAGATCAAGACCCATGTCCACACAGTAGTGGGAGGCGGGCCTGGAGCGCACGAGGCGCTCAGTCGCTGGCTGCCATGCGCAGAAGATCCCTGGCGACGATGTCGTTGGTGACCAGGCAGGTGATCCACTTGCCCTTGGCAGCGGCGTAGACCGCATCGGACCTGTCGTTGACGTTGAGCACCCCGACCACTTCTCTCACGCGGGTCAGGTCCTCGTACCCGATCGCTATCGTCCGGGCGGACAGCGGGGTCTCGACATGCTCGCCGTCGCGATTGAACACGATCCCGCAGATCTCCCCGATCCCGCCTCTGGCGAGGACGTCCGCCCGCTCGGCGTCGTCGGCTGCCTCCCAGAGGCTCGAGCTCCCGATCCGCAGCGCGCCGCAGGCGACCACGGCCAGATCGAGCTGGGCGTATTTCGACATCGCCACGCGGATCACCGGATCCCGGCGGAGAGCGGTGGCTGCATCCGCCGTCTCCACGACGAAAGGGGCGTAGTAGATGCGACCGCGCTTGGAGGTCTTGGCCGCGATGGTCCGGACGAGCTCGACGGGGCCGTCGCCTCCCACCTGATCCGAGGGGACGCCGTTGAGCTGCACAACCGAGCAGTCGTGCAGCGTCTCGATCTCCTTCGCGATATCCACGAGGCTCCGGCTGGATGCGAATCCGACGATGGACTCCTGCCCCGCCTCCTCGGCGATCAACTGGGCGCCCAGATGCGCGAGCAGCCGGCTGTGCGCGACATCGTCCGCCCCCTGGGGCCGGCCGACGACGAGCGCGCGGCGAAGACCGAGGGTGCGCCGCAGGGTCTCGGACAGCTCCATGTCCGCCGCGGCCGGGGTGATCTCGATCCTCACCTGCCCCAGCCGCTTCGCATCCTGGATGATCCGCGCGACCTTGAAGCGGGACAGCCCCAGCTCCTGGCCGATCTGTATCTTGGTCGCATCGTCGAGGTAGTACCGGCGCAGCACGGTCTCGGCGATCGAATCGAACTGCGGCATCTTCGCCGGCATGACACCTCCACGTTTTTGCTCAAATGAGCGCTCGGGGTATGGCTCAATTCCTTGATTCTTGCTATTTCATCATGGTTCTATGAGATATCCAGGTTCCAAACTACTCATATGAGCATACCGCTATCGCCTCCACGGGTGCCAGCGAACCATTCAGAGAGACGAAGATGTCCCCATCCCCCAACCGGAAGCCGGCAGAGGCGCACGCCTTCGATCTGGTGGTCATCGGCGGAGGGCTCGCGGGCCTGTGCGCCGCGATCGCCGCCTCGCGCAACGGCACCCGGACGGCGTTGATCCAGGATCGCCCGGTGTTCGGGGGCAACGCTTCGAGCGAGATCCGCGTCGTTCCTCTCGGTGCGGGAACGGGAGCCGCCTGGAATGCGGAGACCGGCATCGTCCACGAACTGATGCTCAAGGACCGCGCGGTCGATCACGAGTCCTTCTTCGACCACGGCATGGCCGGCTCGGTCTGGGACATGACGCTCGAGCAGGCGACCCTCGACGAGCCGATGCTCACCACCTTCATGAACACCTCTGTTCGCGGCGTCACCGCGATCGACATCGACGACGACGGCGGCTACACCCGTCGGATCGTGTCGGTCGAGGCCAGTCAGACCCAGACCGAGAAGGAGTTCGTCTTCTCGGCCCGCCATTTCATCGATGCCACCGGCGACGCCACCGTCGGCTATCTCGCCGGAGCCGAATGGCGGTACGGGCGCGAGGCGCGCGACGAGTTCGGCGAGCGCCTGGCACCCCTCGTCGCCACCACCGAGGGTCTTCTCGGCTCGACGATTCCCATGCGCGCCAAGGACATCGGTCGCCCCGTCCCGTACACGCCCCCGGACTGGATCGCCTCGTACACGCGCCCGGAGGACTTCGTGATGGACCGGCAACTGTTCCACGCCGGCGGCAAGCGGCAGGGAGGAGAGGCGGAGCGCGACGACGGCGCGCGGCTCAAGCGCGACTTCGGCGGTTACTGGTGGCTGGAGGTCAATGACCCCTTCCATCAGATCGACGACGCCGAGCCCGGTGTCCGCCGGGAGATTCACCGTCATCTGTTCGGCATCTGGAACTACCTGAAGAACCATGCCCCGAACAAGGCATGGTTCGAGAACTTCGTGCTCGACTGGTACGGGCATCTCGTCGGCAAGCGCGAGAGCAGGCGACTGGTGGGGGATGTGACTCTCGCCGAGCAGCACTGCCTCACGGATCAGCACTGGCCGGACGCGGTCGCCTATGCCAGCTGGTGGCTCGATCTGCACTCTCCCGGCGGCATCAACAACAAGAAGGCACCGGGCGCGTGGGAGGGCTGGGACAAGCACTTCGAGCACTACTCCCGCATCGCACCTTTCTCGATCCCGCTGCGCTGCTACTACAGCCGGAACGTCGAGAATCTGTGGATGGCAGGCCGCGACATCTCGGTCACTCACGTCGCCCTCGGCCCGGTCAGGGTCATGCTCGCCTGCGGCGCGCAGGGCCAGTCGGTGGGCACGGCGGCGTCCTATGCCCTGCACCACGGGCTCACACCGCGTCAGACCGCCGACCCTGAGGGAGAGCACGTCCGCTCGATCCAGCAGTCGCTGCTGCGGCAGGACGCTCGATTGCTGTCGATCCCGAATCGAGATCCGCTCGATCACGCCCTGCGTGCGCGCGCCACGGCGAGTTCGGCATCTCCGCTCGCCTTCCCGGATCCCGCCTCCCTGCACGGTCGCGAGGTGACCTGGCGCGAGCTGGACGAGCCGAAGGCGCAGGTGGTGCCGATCACCACTGACGGCATCACCGGGCTCGATCTCTTCCTGCGCAATAGCGGAGGCGACGCGGTGATCGTGCCGATCGCGTTCCATCGCCTGCGCACGATCTGGGACCGCGATGCGGGCGAGATCGTCGCACGGGGCAGGGCGGAGGTGCCTGCGGGTTTCCAAGGCTGGGTGCCGGCGATCCTGGAGGGGGCGGATGCGATCGAGGCCAACCACTCGTACCGGATCTCGCTCGGCCAGGCACCCGCGGTGGCATGGGGGTCCATGCCTTCGCTTCAGGGCGCGACCCGATCCGGCCCGCTGGGGACCGTCGCGAACTATCTCGCCACGTCCGCCGGCGGCCCGGAGCCGAAGAACGTCGATCTGCCCACGTTCTCCATCGATCAGGTGGACCTCCCGGCGTATGAGTACTGGCGTCAGTACCGCAAAGGCTCCCAGGTGCTCAGGATCACGCCGGAGCAGCGCCCGTACGAGCCACGGTTCGCGATCAACGGCCATGCCTGGCCTGAGCAGATGCCGAACGCCTGGCTGTCCGAGCCGGTGCTCGCCGGCCGGCCGGAGCACCTGCAGCTCGCGTGGGACGAGCAGGTCGACATCGCCACGGTCCATGTCTCCTTCGACACCAATCTCGACCTCGACACGCAGGAGCGACCGGAGTTCTTCCGCGGCGCGCAGTGCGCGAGGGACTGGTCGCTGGAGATCCGCCGCGACGGCGAGTGGATCCCGGTGCACCGCGAGGAGGACAACTATCTGCGCAAGCGGATCGTCTCCCTGCCCGCACCGCAGCGCACCGATGCGCTCCGGCTCGTCGTCCACGCCGTCAACGATCCCGGATCGCGGGCGGCAGTCTTCGAAATACGTGTCTACTCCTGAGTCACTGCACAACACAACACCGATAAGACGGTCGCACCACCCGGTGCCGCCGTTCCGAAACCGACGGAAGGTACACAGATGAGAAACCTACGCGTACTCGCGGCGACTGCTGCCGTGGCGGCGCTCGCCCTGACCGGCTGCACTGCCGACTCCCCGGACCCCGGCGACACGGGATCGCCCCCCGCGGGGCCGGTCACCCTCACGCTGGCGACGTTCCTGGACCCCGCGGGCTCCTCGGGCCGAGAGGTCGTGCTCAAGAAGCTCATCGACGAGTTCGAAGCGACGCACGAGAACGTCACGATCGAGGTGCAGACCTCGCAGTTCTCGCTGCTGACCACCCAGTTCCTCGCCGGGGTCGCGTCGAACAACGCACCCGACATGACCTTCATCACCAACATCGACATCCTCAAGGTCAAGTCGCTCGGCTACTTCGCCGACATCTCGGACGCGTTCAGCGCCGCCGACCTCTCGGACCTGCAGAGCGGCTCCTGGAATGGGATCCTGCAGGATGGCAATCCCCACGCCGTCCCGCTGTTCCCCATCGCCTTCGGCTATCTGTACAACACCGAGATCCTGGCAGCGAACAACATCGACCCGGCGTCGCTGACCACCTGGGACGCCTTCACTCGGGCGGCTAATACACTCGGCGTGACGGGCGTCGGCGGGTTCTGCCAGGGCTTCAGCGAGTCGACGCCCGACCACACGGGCGTCGTCGCGCATCTGCTGAGCACCGCGGGGACGCTGTTCCAGCCGGACGGCCGGCCCAACTGGGACAGCCAGAACGGCGTGGACGCGGTGAACTGGGCGAAGGGCCTGATCGCGAGTGGGGGCACCCCGCGCGACGCGGTAGCGTGGACGACGGAGGATCCCTATGAGCAGTTCTCCGCGGGTCAGTGCGCCATGTCGATGGCAGCGAGCAGCCGGATCCCGGCCGCGATCAACAACCTCGGTGCAGAGAAGGTCGGCTTCGGCCTGTTCCCGACCGCCAGCGGTGCGGCACCGACGGTGAACCTGCTCGGCGGCTGGACCGCGGGCGTCTGGGAGGGAAGCGCGAACAAGGACCTCGCCGCGGAGTTCCTCGCGCACCTGGTCAGCGCGGGAGCCGACAAGCTGTGGGTCACCGAAGCGGGACAGGTGCCGCTGCGCAGCTCGACCGCCACGTCGACCGAGCTGCCCGATTGGATGCAGACGGTGATCGGCGGTATCGCCATCGGATACGTCCCGCCGGCGGGGCTGAAGGCCGACTGGCGGCCCGAGTTCAACGTGATCATGCAGGAGGTCCTGGTCAACGGCGCTGACCCGAAGGCAGCGCTGACCGCGGGGATCGACCGCTACCTGGCCGGTTGAGCGACGACATCATGACGGCTGAGCGAGCGGGAACCGCCACAAAGGCGGCTCCCGCTCGCCGGTCTGCACGGCGGCGCGGCAGCCGGGTGCGAGCACGCGAAAGGGGCCTGGCCGCCGTGCTGGTGGTGCCCGGGCTCGTCGTGCTGCTGCTCGTGCTGCTGCTGCCGACGGTCTTCGCGCTCGGGTACAGCACCTTCGAGATCACCTACGGCAAGATCACCGGTTTCGCGGGTCTGGGCAACTGGGAGAGGGCCGTGTTCGTCCCTCGCATCTGGCCCCTTCTGGGCCGCACCGCCGTCTTCGTCGGCGGCACGGTCGGTCTGACGATGGCACTTGCCCTCCCCATCGCGATGTGGCTGAACAAACTCACCCGCCGTCGGGCCCTGGCGATGCAGATCCTCGTGATCCTGCCGTGGGTGCTGTCGACCGTCGTGTCGGCGCTCCTGTTCCGGTGGACCTGGCTGGAAAGCCTCGGCATCGGCGCATGGATCTCGCAGGCGCTCACCGGCTCGTCGAGCAACCCCCTGCTCAGCCCGACCGGCGCGATGGCCAGCCTGATCGCCATCTACACCTGGCGGACGCTCGGGTTCGCCGTCCTGCTCATCCTCGCCGGGCTCAAGGGCCTCGACTCCGAGCTCTACGAGGCTGCGGAGGTGGACGGGGCGAACGCCTTCCAGCGCTTCCGCTACATGACGCTGCCGATGCTGCGCACCACGATGACGATCGTCCTGATCGTGCTCGTCGTGAGCTCGCTGAACAACGCCGAGGTGCCGTACGTCGTCACCGGAGGCGGGCCCGGGGGCGGGACGACGACGCTCGCTCTGGAGATCTACCGGCTCGCCTTCACCTCCTTCGACTTCGGTGCCGCGACCGCGCTCGCGGCGGCGGCGATGATCCTCAACGTCTTTCTCGTGATCATCTACACGCGCGTGTCCGGTCTGAAGGTGGACGAATGAAGAAGCGAAACCGTCTCACCTCGCGCGTAGCCACCTGGGTCGCCGTCACGATCATCGCCCTCGTCAATCTGCTGCCGGTCATCTGGGGCGTGCTCACCTCGATCAAGGAGCAGTCGGCGATTCTGGTGAGTCCGCCGCAGCTCTGGGGTTTCCCTATGAGTGGGGAGAGCTATGTGACCGTGCTGACGGGATCCTTCCCGCGGACGCTGCTGGCGAGCCTCGGCTACTCGGTCGTGGCGACGGCTGTCGGCGTCTTCCTCGGATCCTTGATCGCCTTCGCCCTGGACCGGCTCCGCTTTCCCGGGCGCAGGCTGATCTTCTACACCATCGTCGCGTGCGTCCCGCTCTCGATCGGGGCATCGATCCTCGTGGTGCCGAACTACATGTATCTCTCGACGCTCCAGATGCTGAACCAGTGGTGGACGCTGCCGCTCATCTATCTGGGGCTGAACCTGCCCCTGGCGACGTGGGTCATCAAGAGCTCGATCGAGGCCGTGCCCACCTCGCTCGACCATGCCGCGAAGATCGACGGGCTGTCGAATGTCGGCATCCTGTTCCGCATCGTGCTCCCGCTGTGCCGGCCGGGCATGTTCGCGGCGGGGATGCTCATCTTCATCGGCTCGTGGAGCGAGTTCATCTTCGGGAGCGTCCTGGTGCAGAACCAGGCGCTCAAGCCCGTCCAAGTGGCGGTGTATCAGTACATCAGCAGCTTCGGCCGTGAATGGGGGCCGCTGACCGCCGCGGCCACGCTCGCGGTCGTGCCGATCCTCATCCTGCTGCTGGTCCTGGGCCGGCACCTCGTCGCCGGACTCATGCGCGGCTCGGTCAAGGGATGAGCAGGAAGATTCGACAGGAGGCAGAGATGAGTGCTGATCTGAGCGGCAGGGTCGCCGCGGTCACGGGCGCAGCTTCGGGCATCGGCCTGGCATGCGCCACCAGGATGCTCCAGGCGGGCGCGCGCGTCGTGCTCATCGACCGGGATCGCGACAGACTCGCCGAGGTCTGTGCCGACCTCGGTCCTGAGGCTCTGCCGCTGGAGGTGGACCTGCTCGACACGCGCCAGGTGGACGGCCTCATCGACGGGATCCTCGGGCTCGCCGGTGGTCTGGACATCTTCCACGCCAACGCCGGCGCGTACGTCGGCGGCGCGGTCGCGGAGGGCGACCCCGATGCGTGGGACAAGGTCCTGACCCTCAACAACAGTGCCGCGTTCCGCTCGGTGCGCTCGGTGCTGCCCCATCTGATCGCCCAGGAATCCGGCGATGTCGTGATGACCAGTTCCATCGCCGGTTTCGTCCCCGTCGTCTGGGAGCCGATCTACACCGCGTCGAAGTTCGCCGTGACCGCGTTCGTCCACGCGCTCCGTCGCCAGGTCGCGCCCCAGGGCGTGCGGGTGTGCGAGGTGGCGCCCGGTCCCGTGCTGACCGGGCTGCTGAGCGACTGGCCGGCGGCCAAGATGGAGGAGGCCCTAGCCAATGGCAGCCTCATGCGACCCGAGGAGGTCGCCGAGGCCGTGCTCTTCATGGTCACGCGCCCCCGAGGCATCACGGTCCGCGACATCGTGATCATGCCGACCACGCTCGATCTCTGATCCCGGGTCGAGGGCGTCAGGCCGCGTCGTCGGGCTCGCACTCGGGGCACATGAGCGTGACCGGGAGATGCGCCGTCCGGCATCGAGCCGGGCAGGGTAGGTTGGACTCGTGAACGCCAGCCCGCAGCACCAGCGCCTTCTGCTCGATGTCGCCGACCTCGACGCGAGGATCCGCCGGGCCGAGCGCGCCCGCACCCAGCCCCCCGAAGCCGCGCGGATCAACGAGCTGATCTCCCAGCGGCAGGAGCAGACGCACGAGCTCACCCAGCTCACCGGAGCCCTGGAGGACACCCGTACAGAGCTCGCCCGGCTCGAGTCGGATGTCGCCCTCGTCCAGCAGCGCCGCGAGCGGGACGCCGAGCGTCTGGCCATCACGAGCAGCCCCAAGGACGCCCAGGCGCTAGAGCATGAGCTGGAGAGTCTCGCGCGGCGTCTGAGCGATCTCGAGGATGCCGAGCTCGAGGTCATGGCGCGCGTCGAGGATGCCGAGGCGGCCGTGGCCGCACAGCAGGCGCTCATCGATCAGACCACCGCCGAGGGCGCAGCGCTGAGCGCGCAGGCGAAGGCGGGCGTGGCCGCAGCCACGACCGAGGGCGAGCAGCTCACGCGCGAGCGTGCGACCTTGGCCACGAGCCTGCCCGCCGACCTCGTCGCCGACTACGAACGACGGGCTGCGCGAGGCACGGGCGTCGGGCTCCTGCGTCGCGGTACCTGCGAGGGCTGCCAGATGGTGCTCTCGGCCAACGACCTCAACCGGGTGCGCCAGGCGGGCGCGGACGAGGTGCTCTCCTGCCCCGAGTGCGGAGGCATTCTGGTCCGCACCGAGGAATCCGGGCTGTGAGCCGCAGGCTCCTCGTCGAGGCCGACGGCGGCTCGCGCGGCAACCCTGGAGTCGCTGCGGGCGGTGCCGTGGTCATCGACGCCGGCACGGGAGAACTGCTTGCGGAGACCGGCGTCTACGTCGGCATCGCCAGCAACAACGTCGCCGAATACCGGGGCATGATTGCTGGGCTCACCGCCGCCTTCGCGCGGGATGCGGCGGCATCCGTGCACGTGCGGATGGACTCCAAGCTCGTCGTCGAGCAGATGTCCGGTCGGTGGAAGATCAAGCATCCCGACATGCGCGACCTCGCCCGTACCGCGCACGAGCTGATCGCGGGGCGCGAGGTCACCTTCGAATGGGTGCGCCGCGCCGAGAACGCGCGCGCGGATGCCGTCGCCAACGAGGCGATGGACCTGCGGGAGAGCTTCGTCCGGGACCTGGACGCCTGAGCCTACTCCGTGCGGGTGAAGGTCGTCGGGACCACGACGTGCACCCAGGAGTCGCAGCCGGGCTCCTCGTCGTTCCACGAGGTCAGGTTGATGAAGCGCTGCAGTTGCAGCGTGAAGGACTCGACGCGGCCGTCGGGGCCGAGGACGATGCCGTCGATCGATTGCGGCCCGGGAAGGATGCCTGCCGGGCAGTACTGCACGCCGTCATCCGCGCCCCATTCGGACGGGATGAACCCGCCCGTGCCATCGCTCCTACCGGTCAGCTCGCCCTCGTACTCCGCGTAGGCGGCGTCTTTCTCCGCCGCGGTGGGGGCGGCAGGCACCCAGAAGGTCAGACCTTCGTAGTAGAGCCCCATTCCGATGCTCCACTCGTCCCCCTGCGTCAACTGGTACTCGCCCTCGCCCACTGCGGTGTTTCCGGGGGCCAGAGTCGGCGAGTCCACTCCCGCCGATGCGATGATCGTCGGCGGGGCGGCGATCCCAGCGACGAAGTCGCCGACCCAGGGGTTCACGGAGCCGGGATCCGACGATGGCGAATCGGTGCTCCCGGCGGGCGGGGCGTCCGTGCATCCCGCGAGCGCGAGTGCAAGAACGAGGATCAGGGCGGCAGAGGATCTGCGTACGACGATCATCAGTGAGTCAGTCCTCCCGGACGAACGACGAGGGATAGCGGCCGAGGACGAACTGCTCGCAGGTGTCTTCCTGCAGGGACCAGTCGGTGAACTCGTACACGAGGATGGTGAAGGATTCGACGCGCCCCTCGGCGTCGAGCACGACGTCGGTCGCCTCCTGAGCGTCAGGATGCGCGGTTTCGGGACACGTGGCCCAGGGCGCCGCGGACGGGTCGACCGCCCACTCTGCGGTGCCATCTGGCGCTCCGATCAGATCGGCCAGGCTCAGCCAGGCAGCCAGGCCACCGGAGCGGGCGGTGTCGAACTCGATCCGTTGCACGACGGCAGAACCGACGGCCAAGCCTCCGCGCTCGCCGAAGTACACATAGGTGTCACCGTCTTCGTCCTCCAGGAAGGCCTTCGGCGATCTGAGTCCGGCGGATGCGACGAGCTCAGGATCACCCGAGATCGTGCCGGTGAACGAACCCGCCCAAGGGCTGGGGGTCTGAGAACTCTCATCCAGGCCCGTGTCCGTGGGGGACGGCTCCGATGATGTGGCGGTGCCGGAGCACCCCGCGAGCGCGAAGATCAGGACGAAGGATATGAGAACCGGGCGCAGCGATTTCATCGCTTTCTCTTCTCTGTGGCGATGGCTGTGATGTCGCTACATCCTAGTGAGCGAAAGAGAACGGCGGCAACAAGGATGCCGTCGTCCGAGGCCCGCGCTAGCGTGGGGCGCGAAGGAGACGGCATGAGCGCGGCGGATGCGGTGGCACTGGGGCGAGAGCCTGATGACCCCGAGACCTTCGTCGCCGTCTTTCTGGACGCGGGCGGAGAGCGGCTGCGTGAGGAGCGTTTCCCGATCGGGATGCTGCCTGCCCGGGTAGCCGAGATCGAGACGCAGGAGGGTCCGCGCTGGGTGCTGCGCTCCGTGCGTGAGGTCTATCCCGTGCTCCTCGCCGCCGGGGTGCGCCTCGCCCGCGCGCAGGATCTGACGCTCTGCCACGCCATTCTGCAGGGCACCGCCCTGTTGCAGCCGGCCCTGCCGGCGTCGGCGATCTGGCGCGCCCAGACTGCGGTCGTCCCGGATGGGGCACCCGTGCTGTTCGACCTGGACCCACCGGGCGGGCAGGATCGTGCCGGGTCGATCGACGAGGTGCTCGCGCAGCACCGGGCGCAGGCCGAGGCGCTCGCTCGCGCACCCGACGGCAGGCTCGCGCTGCTCTGCAACGCCGAGTCGGCGGGGGCGCTCGTCGCCGAAGAGCTGCGGGCGGCGGGTGTGCCCTGGGATGCCGAGATCCACGATCGGCTGCTCACCGAGATGCTCGGTCCGCGTGCCACCGGAGGCATCCCGGCGAAGATGGCTGCGCTTACCGGTCGCATCCGGGAGCTGCTGAACGACCCCGAGGTCAATCTCGACAGTCAGCCGAAGCTCCTGCGCGCTCTGCACCGCGCGGGGGTTCTGGTGTCGTCCACGAGCCGCTGGGAGCTCGGCGAACAGGATCATCCCGTCATCGAGCCGTTGCTGGCCTACAAACGGCTCGCGCGCATGCACAGCGCGAACGGCTGGGCGTGGCTGGCGGAGTGGGTGCGGGAGGGCCGCTTTCGCCCGGTCTACGTGCCGGGCGGCGTCGTCACGGGCAGGTGGGCCTCATCGGGCGGGGGAGCCCTGCAGATACCGCGCAGCCTGCGACCGGCGGTGCGTGCCGACCCGGGGTGGGCGCTCATCGTCGCGGATGTCGCGCAGCTCGAGCCTCGGATGCTCGCGGCGATGTCTGCGGACACGGCGATGACCGAGGCCGCCCGCGGTGCGGACTTGTACGCGGGCGTGGTCGCCTCGGGGGCGGTGGCGACGCGCGAGGAGGCCAAGTACGCCATGCTCGGCGCGATGTACGGAGCCACCACCGGCGACGGTGGCCGTCTCGTTCCGCGACTGCGGCGAGTGTTCCCGCGGGCGATGCACCTGGTCGACGAGGCAGCGCGTCGGGGTGAGGAGGGGGATCTCGTCTCGACCTGGCTGGGGCGCACGTCACCCCCGCCCTCGGCGGAGTGGACCGGTGTGCAGCGCCAGGCGAGCGCCGCCGAGGCGGGCGCCGCCGACGAGCGCAGAGCGCGCAGCAGGGCGGCTGACCGGGGCCGCTTCACCCGCAACTTCGTCGTGCAGGGCACCGCAGCCGAGTGGTCGCTCATCTGGCTCGCTGAGATCCGTCACCGCCTGGCGGCGCTTCCCGACGCCGACGTGCCGGCGACGGCATCCGGACCACTGTTCGCGCACCGCGCGCACCTGGCGTTCTTCCTGCACGACGAGGTGATCGTGCACACCCCCGCCGAGCACGCCGAACAGGCGGCCGCCGCCGTGCGCGAGGCCGCGGCGACCGCGACCCGGCGGATGTTCGGCGACTTTCCGGTGGAGGTTCCGCTGGACCTGCGTGTGGCGCAGGCGGCGGACAAATAGAGACGGCGCACAGCCGCGCGTGGGACAATGAGGGCGACGAATGGGTCGGCCGGACGGTCGCGTTGCGGGCAACCGCACCGAGGAACGTCCGGGCTCCGCAGGGCAGGGCGGTGGGTAACACCCACCCGGAGCAATCCGCGAGACAGTGCCACA
>CAZHML010000038.1:0-25362 GCA_964533745.1 uncultured Microbacterium sp. | reverse complement strand
GCTCCAAGGGCGAGGCCGGCACGGGCGACGTCTCCGAGGCGACCAAGCACATCCGCACGATCAGCGCCGAGATCGCCAGCCTGCGCGCCAAGAGCAAGGACGAGCTGTACGTGGCCGCCAAGGAGCTGCAGGCGCCCTATGAGCTCGTCGCCGAGGTGGCCGAGACCGGTAAGCTCCCGGTCGTGCTGTTCGTCGCGGGGGGTGTTGCGACGCCGGCGGATGCCGCGATGATGATGCAGCTCGGCGCCGACGGGGTCTTCGTCGGCTCGGGCATCTTCAAGTCGGGCAACCCCGCCGAGCGTGCCGCGGCGATCGTCAGGGCCACCACGGCCTACGACGACGCGAAGGTCATCGCCGAGGTCTCACGGGGCCTCGGCGAGGCGATGGTCGGGATCAACGTGTCAGACCTTCCCGCGCCGCACCGCCTCGCCGAACGTGGCTGGTAGGTCCCTGCGCGCTCGCGCGGAAGCAGGCGAACGCGCCAGAACAGGCAGTGTTCCGTCATATCCGCCTGTTTTGGCGCGTTCGCCTGTTCTCACGCGAGCGCAGGGATGCTGAGCGTGCTGCCGCCCGTAGGCGTCCTCGCCCTGCAGGGCGACGTGCGCGAGCACGAGACGGTGCTGCACGCCCTGGGCGCGGAGGTCGTGCGCGTGCGCACGCCCGTCGAACTCGATCAGGTCGCGGGGCTCGTCATCCCCGGTGGCGAGTCGAGCGTCATCGACAAGCTCGCGCGCGCGTTCGGCATGCAGGAGCCGATCAGGCAGCGGATCGCAGACGGGATGCCGGTGTACGGCACCTGCGCGGGACTGATCCTCCTCGCCGACACCGTGCTCGACGCGATCGAGGGGCAGGAGTCCTTTGGAGGCCTGCACGTCGCGGTGCGCCGCAACGCCTTCGGGCGGCAGACGGAGTCTTTCGAGACGGATATCGATGTCCCGGCGCTCGGTGATCCGCCCGTGCACGCGACCTTCATCCGCGCCCCCAGCGTCGAGAATCTCGGTCCTGAGGTCACCGTGCTCGCTTCGCTCCCGGACGGCACCGTCGTCGCGGTCGAGCAGGGGCCGTTGCTAGGCACCTCGTTTCATCCCGAGATGAACGGCGAGGTGCGCTTTCACGCACGCTTCCTCGAGAAGGTACGCGAGTACGCTGCCCGTTAGAATGGACGACGCCCAGCGTCTGGGCACCGGACGACGAGCGGAGGCACATGTCGGGCCACTCCAAATGGGCGACCACCAAGCACAAGAAGGCCGTCATCGACGCGCGCCGCGCGAAGTCTTTCGCCAAGCTCATCAAGAACATCGAGGTCGCGGCCAAGATCGGCGGTGCTGACCTCGCCGGCAACCCGACGCTCTACGACGCGGTGCAGAAGGCGAAGAAGACCTCGGTTCCCAATGACAACATCGACCGCGCGATCAAGCGCGGGGCCGGCATCTCGGGCGAGGCCGTCGAGTACCTCACGATCATGTACGAGGGCTATGGCCCCAACGGCGTCGCCCTCATGATCGAGTGCCTCACCGACAACAAGAACCGGGCGGCTGCCGAAGTGCGCACCGCCCTCAGCCGCAACGGCGGATCGTTGGCCGATCCCGGCAGTGTCGCCTACAACTTCACCCGCAAGGGCGTGATCGTGGTCTCCGGAGACGGAACGAGCGAGGACGACGTGATGGAGGCCGTGCTCGAAGCGGGTGCCGAGGAGATCGAGCCGCACGCGCAGGGTTTCGAGGTCATCACGGATGCCTCGGACCTGGTCACCGTGCGCACGGCGCTGCAGGCCGCGAGCATCGACTACGAATCGGCGGATGTCGAGTTCGTCCCGAACCTCAAGGTCGAGATCGACGCCGACACCGCGCGCAAGGTCTTCAGGCTCATCGATGCGCTCGAGGACAGCGACGACGTGCAGAACGTCTACAGCAACTTCGACCTGACCGCCGAGGTGCAGGCCGAGCTCGAGGACGACGAGTAGCATGCACCCAGCATCGACCGAGGGTGCGTCTAGGCCCGCAATGGGGCTCCTGACCCCTCGACACGCTCAGCGTTCGAGGGACCTGTGCCCAGATGAGGGGATGAGCCGAGATGAGGACGAAAGGACGGGAAGTCTCCCTCATCTCGGCTCATCCCTGCGTTTCGGCACAGCCTCGTACCCCCGCGTCTCG
This sequence comes from uncultured Microbacterium sp., assembly GCA_964533745.1. Taxonomy (GTDB): domain Bacteria; phylum Actinomycetota; class Actinomycetes; order Actinomycetales; family Microbacteriaceae; genus Microbacterium. Next base: position 23,209 of record CAZHML010000038.1, on the reverse strand, counting down.
GCACAGTCCGACGGCCCACGGTCCCGGCCCCTCGCGCGTCGCCCCTGTGCGAGACGCGCGACCGCCTAGCCTGAGAAGGTGGCTGCGACGACTCTGCGCGTGCTCGGGATCGACCCCGGGCTGACGCGCTGCGGCATCGGCATCGTCGACGTGGACCGCACGCGGCGGGCGAGCCTGGTGCACGTCGGCGTGGTGCGCACCTCGCCCGATGCCCCCGTTGCCGAGCGGCTCGCCGAGGTTGCCGCCGGCATCCGCTCGGTCATCGAGCGATTCGCCCCGCAGGTCGTCGCCGTCGAGCGGGTGTTCGCGCAGCACAACACGCAGACGGTGATGGGCACCGCCCAGGCGAGCGGCGTGGCGCTCCTGCTCGCCGCAGAGGCGGGGCTGGCCGCGGCCACGCACACTCCGAGCGAGGTCAAGGCGGCGGTCACCGGCTACGGCTCGGCCGACAAGCGCCAGGTGCAGGCGATGATCGCGCGGATCCTGCGGCTCGACGAGCCCCCGAAGCCCGCGGATGCCGCCGACGCGCTCGCGATCGCCCTCTGCCATGCCTGGCGGCGGGATGCTGCGACGTCGCCGGATGGGGGATCCCTCACGCCTGCGCAGCGCGCCTGGGCGGAGGCTGAGCGTGTCGCTCGAACATAACTACGATCCCACGCTCTAGGCTGAGTCCATGATCTCCTCCCTGCACGGCACCGTGCTCTCCCGGGGCACCGACCATGTCGTGGTCGAGGTCGGCGGCGTCGGCTTCTCGGTCGCGGTCCCGGGGGACCTCGGGCTCTCCGCGCGATTGGGCGAGATGTTGCGCCTGCACACCCAGCTCGTGGTGCGCGAGGACGCCCTCTCGCTCTACGGCTTCGCCGATCCCGCGCAGCTCGAAGTCTTCGGGCACCTGCTCACGGTGACCGGCGTCGGCCCCAAGTCCGCCCTCGGCGTGATCGCCCATCTGTCGGTCGATCAGATCGCCGCAGCCGTCGCGGGTGAGGACGACGCGCCCTTCCGCCGGGTCTCCGGGATCGGTCCGAAGACCGCCAAGCTCATCGTGATGCAATTGGCAGGCAAGATCGCGGCCCCGGTGAGGCAGGATGCGGCATCCGCCGCCCCACCGGCCGTCATCGAGCAGGTGGTCGCCGCCCTCGTGGGCCTCGGCTGGCCCGAGCGGGTCGCCGCCGAGGCGACCGAACACGCGGCCGAAACCGCGAACGAGGTCGAGCGCACTTCTGCCGCCGTCCTGCTCCGGCGCACGCTCGCCGCGCTCGGCCCAGCGCAGGCGGGAGTCGCCCGTGGCTGATTTCTTCGATGCCGCTGAGCCCCTCGATGAGACGGAGCTGGCCGTCGAGGGAGCCTTGCGCCCCGCGACCCTGGCCGAGTTCGTCGGCCAGCACAAGGTGCGCGGGCAGTTGCAGCTACTGCTGGATGCCGCGCGGATGCAGGATCGCGCCGCCGATCACATCCTGCTCTCCGGCCCCCCGGGCCTGGGCAAGACCACACTCGCAATGATCGTGGCCACCGAGAGCAGCCGCCCGCTGCGCCTGTCCAGTGGCCCCGCGATCCAGCATGCGGGCGATCTCGCGGCCCTGCTCTCGAGCCTCACGCCCGGCGAGGTGCTGTTCATCGACGAGATCCACCGGATGGCGCGCTCGGCCGAGGAGATGCTATACCTCGCGATGGAGGATTTCCGCATCGACATCATGGTCGGCAAGGGTGCCGGTGCCACCAGCATCCCGCTGGATCTCGCCCCCTTCACGCTGCTGGGCGCGACCACGCGCTCCGGACTCCTGCCGAACCCCCTGCGCGACCGCTTCGGCTTCACCGCCCACCTGGAGTACTACGACGAAGCCGAGCTCGAGCAGGTCGTCGCGCGGTCGTCGTCGCTGCTCGGGATCGACATCCCGCACGATGCGCGCGCCGAGATCGCCGGGCGTTCCCGTGGCACACCCCGGATCGCCAACCGGCTGCTGCGGCGCGTGCGCGACTACGCGCTCGTGCACGGCAGCAGGACAGGCGCGAGCATCGACGATGTGCGCGCGGCCCTGCACCTCTACGATGTCGACGCCATCGGGCTCGATCGGCTTGACCGCGGCGTGCTGGACGCCCTCGTGCACACCTTCCGTGGCGGGCCGGTGGGTCTCAGTACTCTCGCCGTCGCCGTCGGCGAGGAGGCGGAGACCGTCGAGAGCGTGGTGGAGCCCTATCTCGTGCGAATCGGCTTTCTCGGCCGGACTCCGCGCGGCCGGATCGCGACGCCGGCCGCCTACGCGCACCTGGGCGCGACCGTGCCGAACCAGGGTCTGCCGCTAGATGACCTATAATCACTGAAGGCTTCGTCCGCACTTCTTATCAGCGCGCCCCGGGTGTGCGCTCTCCCGAAAGGCTTGTCTTCCATGGAACTGTTTCTCTTCGGAATGCTCGGCCTGCTGCTGGTGTATATGGTCGTCAACACGCGCCGACGCACCAGGCTGATGCGCGAGGAGCAGGAGAAGAAGCGCACCGGGACCGTGCCGGGTGCGAAGGTGCTGCTGCAGGGTGGTCTTTACGGCACCGTGGTCTCGTACGACCACGACGACCTCGCCGCGTCCGCGTTCGTGGAGCTCGCCCCCGGTGTCGTCGTAGAGGTGCACAGCCAGGCCGTGCTGCGGGTCGTCGATCCGATCGAGGATGAGATCGAAGACGACGAGGACGAATCCGGCCCCGTCGGCATCGAGACGCCGGAAGAGACCCGCGCCCGCCTCAAGCGCGACGCAGACGACAAGTAACCCCGACCAAGAAATCAGACCTCCGTGGCTTCGAAATCACCTGTTCAGCATGCCTGGCGCGTCCTGCTCGGCCTCTTGCTGGTCACCGCCGGACTCTTCGGCATCAATGCGCTCGGCGTCTATGTCTTCAAGGGCAGCTCCTGGTCTCCTGAACTGGCACTGGACCTGCAGGGCGGCACGCAGATCGTCCTCAGCGCCGTGACTCCCGATGGCCAGGACCCCACGGCAGAGCAGCTCGACCAGGCTGTGCAGATCATCCGCCAGCGCGTCGATGCCTCGGGTGTCGGCGAGGCTGACGTCACCACCGAGGGCGGCCAGCGCATCGTGGTGCAGATCCCGGGTGTCGCCGACGAAGAGCAGCGCGCGCGCATCGAGGCGAGCGCCCAGATGGAGCTGCGAGCGGTCATCTACGCCTCCACGAACGGCAGCAGCTATTTCGTCGGTGAGGACGGCCTGGCCACGCCCTACCCGACGCCCGAGCCCACGCTCAACGCGATCCCGACCCCGGAGCCCACTGACGGCAGTGACCTGGCGTGGATCACCGAGCGTCTGGAGGCGGAGTTCCTCGCTCACGACTGCGCGAACCCGACCAACAACCCGGGTATGGCCGCCGCCGACAAACCGCTCATCACCTGCGACCAGAACGGCATCAAGTACATCCTGGGTCCGACCGAGCTCGACGGATCCATGATCGACAACGCCGTCGCCGGTCGTGACCAGCGCAACGGCCAGTGGATGGTGAACCTCACCTTCAATGACGAGGGCCGTGACAAGTTCGGCAAGGTCAGCCAGCGTCTCTACGCCGACCTCGGCCCGAGCGCGGCACCGCGTGACCAGTTCGCCTTCGTCCTGGACGGCATCGTGATCTCGGCCCCGCGCATGCAGGCGGTGATCCTCACCGGCAACCCCAGCATCTCGGGCAACTTCGACCAGCAGAGCGCGCAACTGCTCGCCGACCAGTTGCGCTACGGTGCGCTGCCGCTGAGCTTCACGGTCGAGAGCACCCTCGCGATCTCGGCCACGCTCGGTTCGCAGCAGCTCCAGATCGGCCTTCTCACGGGCCTCATCGGTCTGGGTCTGGTCGCGATCTATTCGCTGCTGAGCTACCGGGCCCTGGGTATGGTGATCATCGCCTCGCTCGCGGTGATGGCGGTGCTGACCTACATCTTGATCGCAATCCTGGCCTGGCGAATCGGCTTCCGCCTGTCGCTGGCCGGTGTCGCAGGCCTCATCGTCGCGATCGGATTCTGTGCCGACTCCTTCATCGTGTACTTCGAGCGAATACGCGACGAGTTGCGCGACGGCAAATCCATCACCGGTGCCGTCGAAGACGGCTGGGGCCGTGCAAAGCGCACGATCTACATCTCGAAGTCGATCAACATCCTGGCCGCGGTCGTGCTCTACATCCTGGCTGACGCCACGGTGAAGGGCTTCGCGTTCACGCTCGGCCTGACCACGCTCCTGGACGTCTTCATCTTCGTGATCTTCACCCACCCGGTCATGCAGATCCTCGCGCGGACCCGTTTCTTCGGGCAGGGCCATACCTTGTCCGGAATGGATCCCAAGGCCCTGGGTGCGGTGTACCACACCCGCACTGAGTACCGCACGGTGCAGACGGGCAGCGAGGGCAAGGCCGCCAAGACCGCACGCTCGCGTCGTGAGGCCGAGCGGCGCCAGACCATCGCCGAGCGCAAACGTGCAGAGGCCGTCGCCGCTGGAGACAGCGCGGCATCCGGGAAAGAGAGGGATGCCTGATGGGCTGGAACGAGTTCGGTAACGACCTATACACGGGGAAGCTCTCCTTCCCCTTCGTCGCCAAGCGCCGCCTATGGTTCATCATCGCGATCGCGCTCGTCGCGGGATCCGTGCTGGTGCCCTTCATCCGCCCCTTCGACTTCTCGATCGAGTTCACCGGCGGCTCGCAGTTCACCGTGCACGCCCCGGCGTCAACGAACCAGTCGATCGCCACCGAGGCGGTGCGTTCGGTCGTGCCGGAGGCGACGACCAAGGTCGTCGTCGTCGGTGAGCAGGATGTGCGGGTGCAGACCTCGCAGATGACGCAGGCCGAGACGCTCGCCGTCGCCAACGCCCTGGCCGAGGCCTACGGGGTGCCCGTAGGTGAGATCGCCTCGACCTTCATCGGGCCTGCCTGGGGCGAGGGCGTCACCCGGCAGTCGCTGTGGGGCCTGTCGATCTTCCTCGCGCTGACCTTCATCATCCTGGCGATCTATTTCCGCACCTGGAAGATGTCGGTGGCGGCGATCATCGGCCTTCTCGATGTGCTCGTGATCACGATCGGCATCTACGCGCTGGCGGGCTTCCAGATCTCTCCCGCCGCGGTGATCGGCTTCCTCACGATCCTCGCCTATTCGCTTTACGATACCGCCGTGGTCTTCGACAAGATCAGGGAGAATACCGACGAAGACGGGGTGAAGTCTGCCCGTTTGTTCGGTGAATCGGTGAATCTCGCGGTCAACCAGACGCTCGTGCGCTCGATCAACACCTCGATCGTCGCGGCTCTCCCGGTGGGTGCGATCCTGTTCATCGGTGCGTTCTGGCTGGGGGCCGAGACTCTCACCGACATCTCGCTGTCCATCTTCGTCGGCATCCTCGTGGCGACCTATTCGACGCTCTTCGTGGCAGCCCCGCTGTACTCGCTGCTGCGCGAATCGGAGCCCGCGGTGGTGGCGAGCGACGCGAAGGTGCGCGAGCTTCGCCAGCGCAGCGCCGTCAGCGCCTGAGTCCTCCGTGAGTGCGCTCGCGTGCGGCGCGTAGGATAGCGAGCGCGAGGAGGAGAGCGATGACGGATGCACCGGCACAAGCGGCACAGGGGTCGAGCCTGCGCCGCCTGGTGCCGCGAATCTTCTCCCGCGCACCGCGCATCAACGACCTCGGCAACCTCGTGCGGACCGTCCGCGTCAACCATCCCAAGGGCGATCTGTCGGTCATCGAGCGCGCCTACGCCGTCGCCAGCCAGAAGCACGAGGGGCAGCGGCGGCAGAGCGGCGAGCCTTACATCACCCACCCGATGGCGGTCGCGCAGATCCTGGCCGAACTCGGGCTCGGCCCGCGTGCGATCGCGGCGGCGCTGCTGCACGACACCGTCGAGGACACCGGCTACGCGCTGACCGAGCTGACCGCCGAGTTCGGCGACGAGGTCGCCATGCTCGTGGACGGGGTGACCAAGCTCGACAAGGTCCGCTACGGCGAGAGCGCGCAGGCCGAGACTGTGCGCAAGATGATCGTGGCGATGTCCAAGGACATCCGGGTGCTGCTCATCAAGCTCGCCGATCGGCTGCACAACGCGCGCACCTGGGGCTTCGTCGACCCTGCGAAGGCGGCCAAGAAGGCCAAAGAGACACTCGAGATCTATGCGCCGCTGGCCCATCGCCTCGGCATCCAGACCATCAAGTCCGAACTCGAGGATCTGTCTTTCGCGGTGCTGCATCCGAAGATCTACGCCGAGATCGAGAGCCTCATCGCCCAGCGCACCCCCCAGCGCACGCAGTACATGAAGCGCGTCGTCGCCGAGATCAACGAGGATCTGCACGAGCTGCGCATCCGCGGAAAGGTCGCGGCGCGGCCCAAGCAGCTGTACTCGGTGTATCAGAAGATGGTGCTGCGCGGGCGAGAGTTCGACGAGATCTACGACCTCATCGGCGTCCGGATCCTGGTGAACTCCGTGCGCGACTGCTACGCGGTGCTGGGGGCCATTCACGCCCGCTGGACGCCGCTGCCGGGGCGCTTCAAGGACTACATCGCCACCCCGAAGTTCAACCTCTACCGCTCGCTGCACACGACCGTGATCGGCCCGGACGGGCGGACGGTCGAGATCCAGATCCGCACGCACGAGATGCACCAGCAGGCCGAGTTCGGCGTCGCGGCGCACTGGATGTACAAGGAGCGCGTGGCCGGCGGCAAGGTGGACGCCCGCGCGAGCGATCACGACATGGCCTGGCTCGCGCACATCTCAGACTGGCAGGCAGAGACGGCCGACCCGGGCGAGTTCCTGGACTCGCTGCGCTTCGAGATCGGCGCGAAAGAGGTCTACGTCTTCACGCCGAAGGGGCGGGTGATCGGGCTGCCGGCGGGAGCCACCACGGTCGACTTCGCCTACGCTGTGCACACCGAGATCGGGCATCGCACGATGGGTGCCAGGGTGAACGGACGCCTGGTACCGCTGGAGACGGCGCTCAGCAGCGGGGATGTCGTCGAGGTCTTCACCTCGAAGAACCCGGATGCCGGTCCGAGCCAGGACTGGCTGAGCTTCGTGCGTTCGACGCGGGCGCGCAACAAGATCCGCGGCTGGTTCACCAAGGAGCGGCGCGAAGAGGCGATCGAGCAGGGCAAGGAGTCGATCGCCCGGGCGATGCGCCGCCAGAACCTGCCGTTGCAGAAGCTGATGCGCCAGGACACCTTCACGGAGCTCGCCCGCCAGCAGGGCTATGAGGACGTTTCGGCGCTCTACGCCGCGGTCGGTGAGGGGCACATCTCCACGCAGTCGGTGATCGAGAAGGTCTCGGCCCTCATCGCGGCCGAGGACACCAGCACCGGACCCCTCGACATCCCGGTGCTGGGGACCTCGCGCGTCTCGCGCACGGGCGACTCGGGGGTGCTCGTGCGCGGCGACGCCGACATCCTGGTCAAGCTCGCCAAGTGCTGCACCCCGGTGCCGGGGGACGAGATCACCGGCTTCATCACGCGGGGCAGCGGCGTTTCGGTGCACCGCGCGGACTGTCCGAACATCCGCGCTCTGGGCGAGAACACCGAGCGGCTCATCGAGGTGGAGTGGGCGCAGACCTCGAAGGCCGTGTTCCGCGTGCAGGTGCAGGTGGAGGCGCTGGATCGCTCGGGCCTGCTCTCTGACATCACGCGGGTGCTCAGCGAGCACCACGTGAATATCCTCACGGCAACGGTGTCGACCACGAGCGATCGCCTCGCGATCAGCCGCTTCGTGTTCGAGATGGGGGACGCCGTGCATCTGGATCGCATCCTCAACGCGGTCCGGCGCATCGACGCGGTCTACGACGTGTACCGGGTGACCTCGTCGTAGCAGCGGTCGTCGAGTGGGCGCAGCGAGTAGACACGGGAGTCGCCGCGTTTCGTCTCGGCGCTATGCGCCTCGCTCAACGACCCGGGAGCGGGCAGGCGCGCTGCGAGGACCTGTCGTCGAACGGGGTGCAAGCCGGGTGTTTCGTGCCGAGATGAGGATATGCGCCGAAATGAGGATGGTTTCGGCGACATCGCCCCTCAGCTCGGCTCATATCCTCATCTCGGCACGGAGAGAGTCGGGGCGAGATGGGCAGAGGCCGGGCGATCCGGCTCTCTTGCTCAACCAGTGAGTTCAGGGAAGCGTCCTCAGGAACTCCAGGGTCCGCCGCTTCCCCGGGGTGCGGTCCCACGCCGTCACGGCGGCGCAGGCTCGAGCTGCGAGCCCCGGGTGCGACTCGGCGAGCAGGAGCGCCCAGGCGGCGAAGTCGGGATGCTGCGGGCTCAGCCGGGCCAGGTCGCACAGAGTGCGCAGCGCTGAGGTGACCGCGACAGGCCCGAAGTGCACGGCGTCGCCTGCCCCGATCTGCATCTCGTGCAGGAGCACCCGCGGGCTCGTCGGGGCGCGCACGCGCTTGGCAGAGGAGCGCAGGATGTGGTGGCGGGCGGGTGGACCATCGCCCGCGCCGTGGATCCAGGCGGCACTCGGCCCCATCACCGCTGTGCCGGCAGGCACGAGGTGCCCGATCGCGAGTGCGCGCGCGGCGGGGGACTCCACCGTGTCGGCAGGCATGAATCCTTCACCGACCTCGACAAGGTGACCGTCCAGGCGCGCGGCGCACAGCTCGGCGAGCGAGAGTCGCCGCTCAGGGAGGTACAGCAGCGCTGTGTGCATAGGCACCCAGTGTGACCGATCGCGCCCTCGCGTGGGCCGGCGACGAGACGAGCTGTGGAGAACTCAGTCGCCGAGGGCGGCGAGCCACGTCCGGCGTGCTTCGAGGGCTTCCTCCGCGGTCTTTACTGCCTTGTCGTCACCGGCATCCTTGGCGGCCTGAAGCTCGCGTTCGAGCTTCTCGATGGCCTCTTCGAGCTTCTGGGCCATGGTTCCCGCGCGCGCTTTGGTCTCGGGGTTGTTGCGCTTCCAGTCGACGTCCTCGCGGGCCTTGAGCGCCTGCTCGACGCCGCGGAGGCGATCATCCAGGGCGCGCTCCTTGTCGCGCGGGAAGATGCGTCCCACCTCGTCCCAGCGACGCTGGATCTTGGTCAGCGTCGCGCGGGCGCGCTTGAGATCTGTCTCGTCGGCGACCGCCTTGGCCTCCTCGAGCAGCGCCTCGCGGGCCTCGATCTTGGGGGCGGACTCGGCCTCCTCAGCCGCGGACTGCTCGGCCCGCGCAGCGTAAAGCGTATCGCCCGCCGCCTTCAGGCGCGCCCAGAGGGCGTCGTCCACCTTGCGACCCGCGCGGCCAGAGGACTTCCAGGCGTCGAGCAGCTCGCGGTACGCGGGGATCCCGTCGGCACCCTTGGGAACGAGAGCCTCGGCCTTCTCGACCAGGCGGGTCTTGCGGTCGCGGGCGACCTTGTACTCCTCGTCAAGCTCGGAATAGAAGACCCGTCGTTGCTTGTCGATGACCGCGCGCGCGTCGCGGAAGCGCTTCCAGAGCTGCTGCGAGAGGCCCTTGGGCAGGCGCGGGCCGCTCTGCTGGTGAGCCTGCCAGCTCTCGAACAGGCCGGTCACGTCGCCGGTCAGCTGCTTCCAGTGCACCTTGCTGAGATCCTGAGCCGCGAGGGCTTCCATCTTCTCGACCAGCGCCGTGCGCTCGGTGATCGCGGCCTCGAGCGCCTCCTTGGCGCGTTCGGCCTCCTGGGCGGCCGCCTCGATGAGCGCGGCGTCGAGTGCGGTCAGGCGGTCGCGCAGGGATGCCAGATCGCCCACGGCCGCAGCATCCTTCAGCTCCTCGCCGAGCTGCGCGGACTGTGCCGACAGCTCTGCGGCGCTCGCGCCCCCGGCCTGCTGCCGCTGCTCGAGCGTCAGCACGCGGAAGGCGACATCGTCGAACTTGCGCACGAAGTACGCGAGGGCCTCACCCGGAGTGCCGTCCGGGTACTGCCCGACGACGCGCCAGTCCTCGCCCTCGCGCACCTCGACGGTGCCGTCGTCCGCGACACGCCCCCAGTCCGCGGAGTCTGAGGCAGCGACCGGTGCTGTCGCGGGCGCGGCGGGCACCGCGGGCCGCAGCAGCGTGCGCGGGGGTGCAGGCACGGCCGGCGTGGCGGGCGGGCCGGGGACGGGCGGGGCGGGGTTCGTGGGCTCTTGGGCAGACACGGTGTGCTCCTTGCGCGAACAGGGTCCGCGTGAGGGTGGTAGGGACGTGCCCAAGCCTACTGCCTGCGCGCCCGCGGCGCAGGGGCGTGCGGGTCAGGGGGCGTCAGTCTCGGTGGGTTCCGGCGACGGCTCGGGCTCCGTCGAGTCGCTCGGATCCGGGGTCGGAGCAACCGTCTCGGTCGGGATCGGCGCGGGGGTGATCGTCGAGGTCGGCTCGGGTTCGGGGGCGTTGTCGAGCACCATCGCGTGCACGGACTGGCTCGCGATCGTGGCGAGGATGAGAACACCGCCGGCCACGCCCGCGACGACGTTGTCACGGGTGCGGCGCTGGATCCGGTTCTCGTTCCACTCGGCACGCGCGCGGTAGACCCGGGCGCGCTCCTGCTCGGTGCGAGCCTTCTTCGCCGCGCTCTGAGAGCCGCTTCGCGCCATCCTGCATCCCTTTCCCGTATCGGTCATCGATGAGACGACCACAGTGAGCCTACCGGTGCCCGTGTCCGCTGTGCACATTAGCCTGAGAACATGACCGCCGCTGCGCCCCTGTTCTCCGGGCAGACGCCCCTGCCCGTGCGGATGCGGCCGGTCTCTCTCGGCGAGATCGCGGGGCAGCAGCACCTGCTTCGGCCGGGCTCTCCGATCGTGGCGCTGGCCGATCCGGATGCCGCGTCGCCGGGCGCGGTGTCGATCATCCTGTGGGGGCCGCCAGGCACGGGCAAGACCACCCTCGCGCAGGCGATCGCTCGCTCCTCGGGCCGCCGCTTCGTGGAGCTCTCGGCGGTGACTGCCGGAGTCAAGGACGTGCGCGAGGTCATGGCTGAGGCCGTTAACCAGCGCGACATCTACGGGCAGACGACGATCCTGTTCCTGGACGAGATCCACCGCTTCACCAAGGCGCAGCAGGATGCGCTGCTGCCGGGAGTCGAGAACGGCTGGGTGATCCTGATCGCGGCGACGACCGAGAACCCGTCGTTCTCGGTGATCTCGCCGCTGCTGTCGCGCTCGCTGCTGCTGACGCTCCAGCCGCTCGGGGATGACGACATCGCACTGCTCGTCGATCGGGCGGTGTCCGATGCGCGCGGGCTCGCGGGGGCGGTGGTGCTCTCGGATGCGGCGCGCAGCGCCCTGGTGCGGCTGGCATCCGGTGACGCACGGCGAGCGCTCACGGGGCTCGACGCCGCGGCCGCTGTCGCGTTGTCAGAGCGGCAGGAGGGCGAGACGGCCCCGCCCGAGATCAGCGCGGACGACGTCGCCCAGGCCGTCGACCGGGCGCTCCTGCGCTACGACCGACAGGGCGACGAGCACTACGACGTCATCAGCGCCTTCATCAAGTCGATCCGCGGCTCTGATCCGGATGCGGCGCTGCACTATCTCGCCCGGATGATCGAGGCGGGGGAGGATCCCCGCTTCATCGCCCGCCGCCTGGTGATCTCGGCGGCCGAGGACATCGGACTGGCAGACCCCCAGGGGCTCGTGATCGCGGTGGCCGCGGCAGACGCGGTGGCGTTCATCGGGATGCCGGAGGGTCGCATTCCGCTGGCCGAGGCGACCGTGTACCTCGCGACCACGGCGAAGTCGAACGCGGCCTACCTCGGTATCGACGCCGCCATCGCCGATGTGCGAGCAGGCGGCTTCGGCGTGGTGCCGGTGCATCTGCGCGACGCGCACTATCCCGGAGCGAAGCGCCTCGGGCACGGCAAGGGATACATCTACCCGCACGACGAAGAGCACGGGATCGCGACACAGGAGTACCTTCCCGAAGAGCTTCGCGATCGTCGCTACTACCTCCCCAAAGAGCTCGGTGCCGAGCGTGACGTCGCCGTGCGATGGGAGCGCATCCGCCGCGCGCTCGGCCGGTCCTGAGGCGGTCTCGTCTTCGGCCGAGGCCATGAAGAGCGGTCGGGTTCTATGTCACAATGAGCCATCGAGACGAGGAGGGGACCCATGTTCTCCAGGCCTGTTCGTATGATCGCTCCCGCTGTGCTCGCGCTGGGACTTCTGCTCGCCGGATGTGCGGCACCCGGTCCGTCCACTCCGGGGACGCCCAGCGAAAGCGATCCTCCTGCTCCCAGCGTGGAGTGTCCCGAGGCGTGGACGGGAATCTCCGGGCCGGCGGTCACGGGGGATGCGGCGCTGGCGGATGTCAAGACGCTCCTGGGTTCCGACGACGTGCCCTCGGGCGTGTGCGTCTACACCAGCTCGTCGGGAGGGTCGGTGTGGCTCATCGCGGTCCCCTTCGATCCCGAACTGCCGTCCAAGATCATCGCCTGGCTCGAGCCGCTCGGATTCAGCGCCGAAGAGCGCGGTCTCTGGGACGAGGGCCACGAGAAGAGCGTGGCGTTCGTGCCCCCCGCGGGAAGCGATGTCAAGGTGGCGTTCGCGATGGTCTTCAACGCCATCCCGGACTCCCTGGCGGGCAACACCGGCCTGCCGCCGGGATTCCTGAAGTCCTTCGGCGTCGAGCCCGGTGACGAGCTCGCCGTCTTCTACGCCTGGAGGTAGGCGAGCAGCCCGCGTCGCCTCTGCTAGACTTGACCGGCTCGAAACCGTGTTTTCGGGCATCCCCTCGTTCACACCCACCTTCCTCGCGCCCCGGCGTGCGCTTCGGAGGCAGAACGGTGGCGATACGCCCGCGAGTCGTGAAAGACACGACCGCGTCCCCGGAAGGTAACCCATGGCTTCGAAAGCCCAGGACCGCCGCAAGGTCCGCCTGTCCCGCGCCCTCGGGATCCCCCTCACCCCCAAGGCCGCCCGCTACCTCGAGAAGCGCCCCTACGCGCCGGGCGAGCACGGCCGCACCAAGCGCAAGGCCGACAGCGACTACGCGGTGCGTCTGCGCGAGAAGCAGCGCCTGCGCGAGCAGTACGGCATCCGTGAGAAGCAGCTGCGCATCGCCTTCAACGAGGCCCGCCGCAAGGACGGCCTGACCGGTGAGAACCTGGTCGAGCTGCTCGAGATGCGCCTGGACGCTCTGGTGCTGCGTGCCGGCTTCGCCCGCACCACCGCGCAGGCCCGCCAGCTCGTCGTGCACCGTCACATCCTGGTCGACGGCCAGCTCGTGGACCGTCCCTCGTTCCGCGTCAAGCCCGGTCAGCTCATCCACGTCAAGCCCAAGAGCGAGGCGCTCGAGCCCTTCCAGGTCGCCGCGGCCGGCGGTCACGCCGACGTGCTGCCCCCGCTTCCCGGCTACCTCGAGGTCGAGCTCGACAAGCTGCAGGCACGCCTGGTGCGTCGCCCCAAGCGCGCCGAGGTCCCCGTGACCTGCGAAGTGCAGCTCGTCGTCGAGTATTACGCGGCCCGCTGACACGCGGCGACCGTACCCCAGCTCAGGAGGCGCCGGTTCACCGGCGCCTCCTGGCGTTTGCGCATACGATGGACACACCGCCGCGTAGCGGCCGAGGCAAGGATGACGAGATGAAGACGGTGCTGTGGTTTCTGGTCGGGGTGATCGGCGGGTTTGTCGCCGCGCACTTCATGAACAAGGATCCGCGCGGGCACGAGCTGCTCGCGCAGATCGACGCGCGCGTGGCCGGGTTCACCGGGGCCTTCGGCGATGCCTTCCGTGACCAGGAAGCGCGGCTGAACGCCGACCGGACCTGACCTGCGGCATCAGCGTCGCATCCGCCCCGTACCCCCCTGAGAGCCCCATGAAGACCGCGGACATCGCGCAGCGCTACCTCGACTACTTCGAGCGCAACGGCCACACCATCGTCCCCTCGGCCTCGCTCGTCAGCGACGATCCGACCGTGCTGTTCACGATCGCCGGCATGGTGCCCTTCATCCCGTACCTCACCGGGGTCGTGCCCGCGCCCTTCGACCGCGCGGCGGACCTGCAGAAGTGCATCCGCACCAACGACATCGAAGAGGTCGGCAAGACCGCCCGGCACGGCACCTTCTTCCAGATGCTCGGCAACTGGTCCTTCGGCGACTACTTCAAAGAGGGCGCCATCGCCTACGCCTGGGAGCTTCTGACGGCACCCGAGTCAGGCGGCGGGCTGGGCTTCGATGAGAAGGATCTCTGGGTCACCGTCTTCGAGACCGATGACGAGGCGGCAGAACTGTGGCAGCGGATTGCGGGGTTGCCCGCCGAGCGCATCCAGCGGATGGGCCGCGAGGACAATTACTGGCACACCGGCCAGCCCGGTCCCGGCGGTCCCTGCTCGGAGATCTACTTCGATCGCGGTCCCGCCTACGGGCGCGACGGGGGACCTGCGGTCGACGACAGCCGCTTCACCGAGATCTGGAATCTCGTCTTCATGCAGGATCTGCTCACCGAGGTGCGCACCAAGGTCGACTTCGACATCGCCGGACCCCTGCCGAAGAAGAACATCGACACCGGGATGGGCCTGGAGCGCGTCGCCTTCATCAAGCAGGGTGTCCAGAACATGTACGAGACCGATCAGGTGCGCCCTGTGCTCGACCGCGCCGTCGAGCTCTCCGGCCGCCGCTACGGTGCGGTGCACGAGGATGACGTGCGCTTCCGGATCGTGGCCGACCACGTGCGTTCCTCGCTCATGCTGCTCTCCGACGGCGTCACGCCCTCGAACGAGGGGCGCGGCTATATCCTCCGTCGCCTGATGCGCCGCACGGTCCGCTCGATGCGCCTGCTCGGGGTAGACGAGCCCACCTTCCCGGAGCTGTTCGCCGCGTCGCGGGATGCGATGAAGGACAACTATCCCGAGCTCGCACGCGACTGGGCGCGGCTGTCCGCCTCGGCCATCGCCGAGGAGGAGACCTTCCTGCGCACGCTCGCGCAGGGTTCGACCATCCTCGACCTCGCACTGTCGGAGGCGAAGGATGCCGGCACCCTCGCGGGTGCCGAGGCCTTCCTGCTGCACGACACCTACGGCTTCCCGATCGATCTGACGCTCGAGATCGCCGAGGAGGCGGGCCTCGAGGTCGACCGCGCGGCCTTCGACGCGCTCATGCAGGAGCAGCGCACGCGCGCGAAGGCCGATGCGCTGAGCCGCAAGCGCCAGCTCGCCGACGTCTCGGTGTACCGCGACTTCCGCGCCCAGGGCGAGACGGTCTTCGCCGGATACGAGGAGCTCGAGACCGAGTCGCGGGTGCTGGGGATCCTCGTCGACGGGCAGCCGGTGCCGAAGGCGACGGCCGGGCAGATCGCCGAGATCATCCTCGCCGAGACCACACTCTACGCCGAGTCCGGCGGTCAGGTCGCCGACAAGGGCACCATCGCCGGCGCCGGTTTCGCGCTCGAGGTGCTCGACGTGCAGCGGCCGGTTCCCGGGCTCATCAGCCACACGGTCGAGGTCACCAGCGGCGAGGTCGCCGTGGACGATCTCGCGACGACCGTCGTGGACGCACCCAATCGCCGTTCGGCGCGCCAGGCGCACTCCGCGACCCACCTCGTGCACGCGGCCCTCCGCGACACGCTGGGGCCGTCGGCACGCCAGGCGGGGTCGCTCAATCGCGCGGGCTACCTGCGCTTCGACTTCTCCTGGGGACAGGCGCTCTCGTCCGAGACGCGCTCGGAGATCGAGGACATCGCGAACCGCGCCGTAGGTGAGGCGCTCGAGGTCACGACCCGCATCATGAGCCTGGATGAGGCCAAAGAAGCCGGGGCCATGGCCCTCTTCGGCGAGAAGTACGGCGATGTCGTGCGGATGGTCGACATCGGCGGACCCTGGTCGCGGGAGCTCTGCGCGGGAACGCATGTGAGCACGAGCGCCGAGGTCGGGCTCGTGAGCCTCGTCTCCGAGTCCTCGGTCGGCGCGTCCAACCGGCGCATCGAGGCGCTCGTCGGGCGGGAGGCGTTCCGCTCCTTCGCCGCCGAGCGCGCTCTCGTCTCGGAGCTCACCGCGGCTCTGAAGACCCCTCGCGAGAACCTCGCCGCGCGCGTCGGCGAGCTTTCTGCGAACCTCAGGACCGCGCAGAAGCGCATCGCGCAGTTCGAGGCCGCCGAGCGCGAGGGGCAGGTGCCTGCGATCGCCGGATCTGCCATCATCGAGGGCGCGTACCGACTCGCGACCGCGAGCATCGGCGAGGTCGCCTCGGCCGACGACATCCGCGCGATCGCCCTGAGCGTGCGCGAGCGGCTCGGCAGCGACGCGGCCGTGGTCGCGATCGGCGGTGTCGTCAAGGATCGCCCGCTCGTGGTGGTCGCCACGAACGAGGCCGCCCGCGCCGCCGGCGCGAAGGCCGGGGCGCTCGTGCAGCGCGCTTCGGCGGTGCTCGGCGGCGGTGGCGGCGGACGCGACGACGTGGCCCAGGGCGGGGGGACGGATGCCGCGGCGCTTCCTGCGGCACTCGATGCCGTCACGGCGGAGCTGCGGGGCGCGTGAGCGGCTTCCGCGAGGGGGTCCGGCTCGGCATCGACGTCGGGAAGGCCCGCGTAGGCGTCGCCCGTTGCGACCGCGAGGGGCTGCTCGCGGTGCCGGTGGAGACGATCGCCCGCGACGAGGCGGCCTTCGATCGGCTCACTGTACTCGCGACTGAGTACGAACCGATCGAGATCGTCGTCGGGCTCCCGGTGAATCTGCGCGGTGACGATACCGCGTCCACGACTGACGCGCGTGAGTTCGCGGCAGATGTCCTGCGCCGCACCGGCATCCCGGTGCGGCTCGTTGATGAGCGACTCAGCACCGTGACGGCGCACTCCGCCCTGCGACGCGCTGGTCGTTCCCAGCGTCAGTCTCGTAGCATGGTTGATCAGGTGGCGGCTGTCGTCCTGCTCCAGCAGGCGATCGACACCGAGAAGAGCACCGGTGCCCCGGCCGGAACGCCGATCCACCTCGATGAGGAGCAGCGCTGACAATGCCCGAGAACCCGAGCTCAGGACCGGATGACGCCGACGCGATGTCGGCTCTGTTCCGGAACCTGCCCGACCCGGCACGCCCCGAACCCGCCTCGGGCATGACTCCGGCGGTTCCTGGCACGCGCCGCGCCGCCCGTGAGGCTGCCGCGCGAGCCGCAGCAGAGGCGGCGGAGGCGGAGCTCCCTTCGTCGCCTGCCGCTGCCGAACCGGTTCCCGTCGCACTCGAGCCCGTCCCGGTCGCTGCATCCTCGGCCTTCGACGAGGTGTTGCGAGCCGAGCCCGCCCCCGCCGCGGCTCGTGCCGCCAGCGGTCTGGACGAGATCTTCGGATCAGGATCCGGATCCGATCAGGATCACGGTCACGGAAAGCCTCGCAAGAAGCGCCGTCGAGGGTGCCTGACCGCGTTCCTCGTCGTGCTCGTGATCGTAGGAGGACTGACGGTCGCGGGCGTCTGGGTGTGGGACACCTACGGCGACCGCATCGCCGAGCAGCTCGGCTGGGGCGAGGCCAAGGACTGGGAGCCCGGGCAGCCGGGCGACACAGTGCTCATCACGGTGCGTCAGGGCGACACCGGCAGCTCGGTCTCGACATCGCTGTTCGAGGCAGGCGTGACCAAGACCGACCGCGCCTTCTACGACATGCTCGTCAAAGAGAACATCTCGGTGACCTTCTATCCCGGCGTGTACGAGTTGAACACGCGGCTCTCGGCCGCCGAGGCGCTCGAGCTGCTGAGCGACCCCAGCAGAAAGCTCGAGAACTCCGTGCTGCTGCGCGAGGGGCTGACGATGGCGCGCTCCCTGGAGATCATTGCGGAGCAGCTCGGTTTCGAGCTGAGCGATATGGAGGCGGCCGTCGCCGATCCCGCCGTGTACGGCGTGGATGCGATCTCGCTGGAAGGCTGGATCTTCCCGGCGAAGTACACCTTCGACCCCGGTACGAGCGCCCAGCAGGTCATCGCGCGCATGGTCGAGCGGACGCGCCAGTCTCTGCGCGCCGCGGGCGTGCCGGATGAGAAAGCTCATGAGATCCTCACGATCGCCTCGATCATCCAGCGTGAGGCTCGCTTCGAGCAGGACTTCTTCAAGGTCTCGCGCGTGATCCAGAACCGTCTGAAGCCGGGCAACACTGAGACCTTCGGACTGCTCCAGATGGACTCGACGGCCAAGTACGGCGTCGGTGAGCTCGACAGCGGTTCGCTGGACGTGTCGCTCAAGGCCCAGCGCGACGACAATCCGTGGAACACGTACCTGCATCCGGGGCTGCCCATCGGGCCGATCTCGAACCCGGGCGACCTCGCGATCGATGCGGCGATGCATCCGGTGGACGGCCCCTGGCTGTTCTTCGTCACCACCGACCCGATCAAGGGCACCACGATCTTCACCGAGACCTACCGCCAGCACCTCGTGCAGGTCGAGGTCTGGCGCAAGTGGTGCCGCGCGAACCCCGACTACCCCTGCTGAACCGATGCCGGTGAGACTCGAGGTCTGGGGCGATCCGATCGCGCACAGCAGGTCCCCGCGGGTGCACCGCGCAGCCTATGCGCAGCTGGGGCTGGAGTGGAGCTTTGAGCGCCGCCGGGTGACCGCGACCGATTTCGGGGCCGTCCTGAGCAGCCTGGACGCCTCGTACCGAGGCATCTCGGTCACGATGCCGCTCAAGGAAGAGGCCTTCCGCGCCGCCGATGTCTGCGACCGGCACGCCGCGCTCACCGGTGCCGTGAACACACTGCTGTTGGGCGAGGCGCGGCGAGGGTTCAACACCGATGTCGGCGGTCTCGTCGATGCCTTCCGCGAGAATGGGATCGACGAGGTCGGCACGGGCCGGATACTCGGCGCGGGGGCGACCGCGGCGTCCGCCCTCGTCGCGCTCGCTGAACTCGGCGCGCGGCGGGTCGAGGTGCGCGCGCGCCGACCGCACCGGGCAGCGGGGCTGATCGCGCTCGGCGAGGCGCTCGGGATGGACGTCGCGACGGCATCCTTCGACGAGCCGGCATCCCCGGTCGACGCGACCATCGCGACCCTGCCGAGCGGAACGGAACTGCCGGCAGCGACCGCCGAACGACTCGCTACGCACGGGGGAGCGCTCTTGGACGCCGCCTACGCGCCGTGGCCCTCGGCACTGGCTGCGGGATGGAGCGAGGCTCCTGTGCTCTCGGGGCTGCTCATGCTGCTGCATCAGGCGGTTCGCCAAGTGCGGGTCTACACGCAGGGCGACCCCGAGGTGCCGCTGCCGGACGAAGCGGCGGTCGTCGGCGTCATGCGCGCGGCGCTCGTGGGAGACTAGGGGAATGCTCCGCGTGCTCACGGCCGGCGAATCGCACGGCCCCGAACTCATCGCCGTCATGGAGGGGCTGCCCGCAGGCGTCCCGATCACCCGTGCGGCGATCCAGTCCGACCTGGCGCGTCGCAAGCTCGGTCACGGCCGCGGTTCGCGGATGAAGTTCGAAGAGGATGAGCTGACGATCTCGGGCGGGGTCCGGCACGGACTCAGCCTGGGCAGCCCCATTGCCCTCCGCATCGGCAACACCGAGTGGCCGAAGTGGGTCGAGGTGATGAACCCGGAGCCGGCCGAGCTCACCGAGCGCTCCCGCGGGCGCGGTGCGCCGCTGACCCGCCCCCGGCCCGGCCACGCCGATCTCGTCGGGATGCAGAAGTACGGCTTCGACGAGGCCCGCCCGATCCTCGAACGTGCGAGCGCGCGCGAAACCGCCGCGCGCGTCGCGCTGGGTGCCATCGCGCGAGCCTTCCTCGGTGAGCTCGGCATTCGCCTGGTCAGCCACACGCTCTCGATCGGCCCGGTGCAGGTTCCGCAGGATGCGCCGCTGCCGGTACCCGATGATATCGACGCCCTCGACGCCGACCCGCTGCGCTGCTTTCACGCAGAGACCTCCGAGCGCATGGTCGCCGAGGTCGAAGAAGCCCGCAAGGAGGGCGACACGCTCGGCGGGATCGTCGAAGTGCTCGCCTTTGGGCTGCCGCCCGGGCTCGGCTCCCATGTGCACTGGGATCGCCGTCTGGACGGCCGACTCGCGCAGGCGCTCATGAGCATCCAGGCCATCAAGGGGGTCGAGGTCGGCGACGGCTTCGAGACAACCCGGCGACGGGGCTCCGTCGCGCACGACGAGCTGTTCGGCACCGAGGCCGGGATCACCCGCGCGAGCGACCGCGCCGGCGGCACCGAGGGCGGGATGTCCACAGGTACCGTGCTGCGGGTGCGCGCCGGGATGAAGCCTATCGCGACGGTTCCTCGAGCCCTACGGACAGTGGATGTCGCCAGCGGCGAGGCGGCCTCCGCCCACCACCAGCGCTCGGACGTCTGCGCGGTGCCCGCCGCGGGCGTCGTCGCCGAGGCGATGGTCGCCATCGAGCTCGCCCGGAGCGTCCTGGAGAAGTTCGGCGGCGACAGCGTCGCTGAGACCCGCCGCAACCTCGAGGGCTACCTCGCGGCGATCCCCGAGGAGCTGCGCACCGCACCGGCGTCCGAGGCAGCGCTGATCGCCCATGACCAGCTCGCCTGAGCGCACCCTCGTGCTCGTGGGGCCGATGGCTGCGGGCAAGAGCAGTATCGGGCGCTCGGCCGCGCGGATGCTCGGCGTGCCGTTCCGCGACAGCGACCGGCGCATCGCCGCCGCGCACGGCCCGATCCCGGACATCTTCGCCGAACACGGTGAGGAGCACTTCCGAGCCGTCGAGCGCGAGACGGTCGCGACGCTCCTGGGGATGCCCGGTGTGCTCTCGCTGGGCGGCGGCGGCGTCATCGACCCCCGCACGCGCGAACGGCTCACCGCACATCCGGTGGTCTTCCTCACCGTGTCGCCCGAAGCGGTCGCCGCGCGCCTGGCCAGCGGCGGGCGACCGATGCTGGTGGGAGACGAGGATCCGCTCGAAGGATGGCAGCGCATTTTCGATGAGCGACGCGCCTGGTACGAGGAGGTCGCGGATGTGACCTTCGACACCTCGCACGGACCGATGCGTCGCGTCGCCGAGAGGGTCGCGGAGTGGGCGAGAGGAAGGATGCCATGACGACCGGGACGACGAGAATCAGCGTGACGGGTGACGGCGACTACGACATCCTCGTGGGCCGGGGGATCCTTGATGAGGTCTCGGCTGCTCTCGGGCCGAGCGTGCGCAAGGTTCTCGTCGTGCATCCGCCGACACTCGCCGACCGCGCCGCGCACCTGCGGGAGCGGCTTCTGGCCGACACCGCGAACGGGCCGCGCGAGGTGCTCCTGGCCGAGATCCCGGATGCCGAGCAGGGCAAGCGAGTCGAGGTCGCGGCCTTCTGCTGGCAGGTCATGGGTCAGGCCGACTTCACCCGCAGCGACGCGGTCGTCGGGTACGGCGGGGGAGCGGTGACCGACCTCGCGGGCTTCGTCGCGGCGACGTGGCTGCGCGGCGTGCAGCTCGTGCAGGTTCCCACGACCGTGCTCGGCCTCGTCGATGCCGCCGTCGGCGGCAAGACGGGGATCAACACGGCGGAGGGCAAGAACCTCGTGGGCGCCTTCTGGGCGCCCCGCGCCGTGATCGGCGACCTCGGCGAGCTCGGGAGCCTCAGCCCGAACGAGGCCACCGCGGGTTTCGCCGAGGTCGTGAAGGCAGGGTTCATCTGGGCACCGGAGATCCTCGAGATCATCGAGCGGGATCCCGCGCGGGCGATCGACACGACGACGCCCGAGTTCCGTCGCGCCGTGGAGCTCGCGATCGACATGAAGGCTCGCGTGGTCTCCGAGGACTTCCGCGAGGCGGGGCAGCGCGAAATCCTCAACTACGGGCACACCCTCGGCCATGCGATCGAGCATGCCGAGCGCTACCGCTGGCGGCACGGCGCGGCGGTCTCGATCGGCATGGTCTTCGCCGCCGAGCTCTCGCGACTGGCAGGTCGCCTCTCGGAGGAATCGGCGAACCGCCACCGCACCATCCTCGAGTCGCTCGGGCTCCCGACCGCCTACCGCGCGGGGGCGTGGAACCAGTTGCTGGCGACCATGCAGCGCGACAAGAAGAGCCGCGGCGGGATGCTGCGCTTCATCGTGCTCGACGAGATCGCCAAGCCCACGGTCCTGCAGGCTCCGGACGAGTCACTGCTCTTCGCCGCCTATCAAGAGGTCGGCGAGTGAGCTTCGCGGTTCGCAGGGTGCGCGCGGAGGACTGGCGACGGGTGCGCGACTTCCGTCTCGAAGCCCTGCAGGATCCGGATGCCGCCATCGCGTTCCTGGAAGCGCACGCCGTCGCTGCCGACCGCCCGGATGTCTTCTGGCAGGAGCGCGCGCGGGGAGCGGCAGCCGGTGCGATCGCGGCGCAGTTCGTCGCCGAAGAGGGCGAGGAGTGGTTCGGCTCGGTGACCGTGCTGCGTCGCAAGGCCGGCGAGACGGATCACCTCGGCGCGGTCCTGGCGGACGCCCGCGCGGATGTCGTGGGCGTCTACGTGCGCCCCTCAGCGCGCGGCCGAGGGATTATCGACGCGCTGCTGTCCGCGGCGGCCGACTGGGTGCGATCCCTCGGCGACGAGGCACTCACCCTCGACGTGCACGCAGGCAACGGCAGAGCCCAGGCGGCCTACCGCAGGGCCGGATTCGCGCCCACGGGACGGCGCTTCACCTCGCAGATCGGCGACGAGGTCCAGATGCGGATGCCGCTGGACGGTGCGACGGCGCGATAGAGTGCCCACGTGAGCATCCGCCGCCTGCTGCTGGTCAACGGACCGAACCTCAACCTGCTCGGCACCCGCGAGCCCGAGGTCTACGGCACCGCGACGCTCGCCGATGTCGAGCGGCTCGTGACCGAGGTCGCCGCCGAGGCCGGCTACGAGGTGCGCGCTGTGCAGAGCAATCACGAGGGCGTGCTGATCGACGCGATCCACGCCGCCCGCGAGGACTGCGCCGGGATCGTCATCAACCCGGGTGGCCTCACCCACACCTCCATCGCGCTGCGTGATGCGCTCTCGGGCGTGGCGCTTCCCTTCGCCGAGGTGCACATCTCGGATGTCTATGCCCGCGAGGCGTTCCGGCACCACTCCTACCTGACCGACATCGCCGCGGTGCACATCGCCGGCGAGGGCGTGGACGGCTACGGCCGGGCCGTGCGGGAGCTCGTGACGCTCATCGCGTACCCCACCCCCTGATCGCGGTACACGTTTGCACGACTCCCGTACGGATGCACGAGAATATCGCCGTTCTGGTCGTGCATCCGTGTTCTGGTTGTGCAAACGTGGCGGCAGTCGGGGAACCTCATCGCGTAGAATCGTGGGCGGCCCGAACACACCGACGAACGGAATCCCATGGCATCCACCGCAGACATCCGCAACGGCGTCGTGCTCAACATCGACGGACAGCTCTGGAGCGTCGTGGAGTTCCAGCACGTCAAGCCCGGCAAG
>CAZHML010000037.1:0-25508 GCA_964533745.1 uncultured Microbacterium sp. | reverse complement strand
GTGCAGCTTGTCGAGCTCGCGCTTCTTGAGCAGCAGCTCCTTCTTGGTGAAGCCGGTCGAAGCGGGGTCGTCGTAGTTCAGCTCCTCGAGCTCCTTCATGCGCGAGAGGCGCTTGGAGACGGTCTGGAAGTTCGTGAGGAGGCCACCGAGCCAGCGCTGGTTCACGTAGGGCTGGCCGACGCGCGTGGCCTGCTCGGCGAGGATCTCCTGAGCCTGCTTCTTGGTGCCGACGAAGAGAATCGAACCGCCGCGGGCGACCGTCTCCTTGACGAAGTCGTAGGCCTGGTCGATGTAGGTCAGCGACTGCTGCAGGTCGATGATGTGGATGCCGCTGCGCTCGGTGAGGATGAAGCGCTTGACTTTCGGATTCCACCGGCGGGTCTGGTGCCCGAAGTGTACGCCGCTGTCGAGCAGCTGGCGAATGGTGACGACGGCCATGGCCGTTCTCCTGTTCTCGGCGCTTCGCGCCGTACTCGGTTTCTTACACCGGCGGATGCCGGTGATCCTGGTGTCCGGCACGCACTTCCGCCCGCTCTTTCGAGGGGACCGGTGGAAGGGAGCGGCCGCGACCGGAGTCGCTCTGGGCACGCGAAGTCACCCCGGAACCGGGGTGCTGTATATCAGTGTACAGGATGGCTCAGAACGCCAGTGGCGAGCGTCGATGCAACATCCCTCAGGATATGTTCACAATATGAACTTGCAAAACCGAATAGCGCACCAAATGACTATGATGAGGGAACGATCCCTTCACCAGGAGTGTCATGAACCCCGCCCTCACCGGAACCCTCCGACTCCCCGGCCACATCCACTTCGGCTATGGCACTCGTGCGCAGATCAGCAAGGCGCTCGCCCTCAGCGGACGCCGAGTGCTCGCGATCATCGACCCCTTCCTGCTCGGTACGCCGCTGCTCACCGAACTGGTGGCCACGCTCGAGCACGAGGGCTTCACGCTCACCCTCTACAGCGACATCCAGCCGGAACTGCCTGTCGCCTCGCTGGAGACCGCCGCCGCATCCGCTCGTCGGTTCGCTCCGGATGTCATCCTCGCTGTCGGAGGCGGCAGTGCGCTCGATGCCGCCAAGGTCGTCGCTGTGCTCCTGGCGCACGGCGGCGAACTGAGCGACTACTACGGCGAGAACGCCGTACCCGGTCCCACCGTGCCGCTCGTCGCCGTGCCGACGACCTCGGGCACCGGATCCGAGGTCACCCCCGTCGCCGTGGTCTCAGACCCCCAGCGACAGATGAAGGTGGGAATCTCCAGCCCGCACCTCGTCCCCCGCGCTGCGATCATCGATCCCGAGTACACACTCGGTGCCCCGGCGAGCGTGACCGCCTGCTCCGGGATCGACGCTCTCGTCCACGCTGTCGAGTCCTTCACGGCAGCGCGTCTGGACTTTCACTGGGATCAGACCCTCCCCGTCTTCACGGGGCAGAACGTCCTCATCGATGCGCTTGCACTGCGCGCCGTCGAAGAGCTCGGCCGCTGGCTGCCCATCGCGGTCGCGCATCCGGACGACCGGACAGCCCGCGAGCACGTCGCCCTCGGCAGCCTCCTGGGCGGCATCTGCTTCGGCCCCACGGGGACTCACCTCTCACATGCGCTGCAGTACCCCCTCGGAGCGCTCACGAAGACACCCCACGGACTCGGTACCGGACTGCTGCTGCCCTACGTCCTGGATGCCTGCCGTGAAGACCCGCCCACCGCAGAGCGCATCGCTGCCGTCGGTATCGCCTTCGGCTCGACCGCCACCGACACCACCGGGCGCGTCGATGACGCCATCACCGCCGTGGTCGACCTGAACCGCGAGATCGGCGTGCCCGCGACGCTCGCCGATCTCGGAGTCAGGCGAGACGATCTCCCCCGCATCGCGGAGCTCGCGCTCGGCTCCCATCGGCTGATCGCCATCGCCCCGGTGCCGGTCACCGCGGCTTTTCTTCTCGACATCCTGGAGCATGCACATGCCGGGATCCTCGGCGGACGGAGCCGCGCATGACCTACCTCGCCGACCTCTTCATCGACGGCCAGTGGCGATCGGGGAGCGCGAACGAGCGCTTCGAAGTGATCGACCCCGCCGATGGATCGGTGATCACTCGATTTGCCGTCGCCACGCACGAGGACTGCATGGCCGCGGTGGATGCCGCCTCTGCCGCACAGGAGAGCTGGGCGCAGACCGCACCCCGCATCCGGGGCGAACTGCTGCGCGCGGCCTACGAGGTGCTGACGGCTGAGCGAGAGCAGCTCGCCGCGCTCATGGTGCGCGAGAACGGCAAGTCCTGGCCGGATGCGATGGCCGAAGCGGGATACGCGACCGAGTTCTTCCGCTGGTTCGCCGAGGAGGCAGTGCGCATCCCCGGCGACTACCGGCTGTCTCCGGGCGGAGACAAACGAATCATCGTCGATCGGAGGCCGATCGGCGTGTCCCTGCTCATCACACCGTGGAACTTCCCCGCGGCGATGGCAACCAGAAAGCTCGCGCCCGCGCTGGCGGCCGGCTGCACCACCGTGCTCAAGCCCGCCCGCGAGACTCCACTGACGGCGGCATACCTCGTCGAAGTTCTGCGCAGAGTGGGCGTGCCGGGCGGAGTCGTCAACCTCGTCACCCCCGTTCCCACCGGCCCGCTCGTGGCAACCATGGTCGGCAGGCCCGAGGTGCGCAAGGTGTCCTTCACCGGGTCCACCGAGGTCGGGCGCGAACTGCTGCGCGTCTGCGCAGACAGCGTCGTCAGCGCCTCGATGGAGCTGGGTGGAAACGCCCCCGTGATCGTGCTGCCGACGGCAGATCTGGAGACGACGATCGAAGGCGGCTTCCAGGCGAAGATGCGCAATGGCGGTTCGGCGTGCACCGCCGCCAACCGCTTCTATGTGCACCGCTCGCTGCACGAGGAATTCGTTCGTCTGATGGATGCGCGGCTCGCGACGGTGACGGTCGGCTCCGGTCTTGACCCGACCCATCAGCTCGGCGCACTGGTGTCCGTCGCCGAGCGCGACAAGGTCGCCGCCCTCGTCGAGTCAGCGGTCATCGGCGGTGCCACTCTCGTGCGCGGAGGTACCGGATCCGATCTCGGTGCCTTCTACGAGCCGACACTCCTGACCGGTGTGACACACGGATCGCCCATCAACACGACCGAGATCTTCGGCCCGGTCACCGCCGTGGTCGTGTACGACGAGGTCGATGAGGCCATCCGCATGGCGAACGACACCGAGTACGGCCTCATGGCCTACGTCTTCGGCGAAGAACGGGAGGCCGTCGCCGTGGCGCGACGGCTGGAGGCCGGCATGATCGCGATCAACCGCGGAGTCGTCAGCGACCCCGCGGCGCCCTTCGGCGGGATGAAGCAGAGCGGCCTCGGACGCGAAGGCGGCTCAGAGGGCATCCTGGAGTTCCTCGAGGAGCAGTACATCGCCCTCACCGCGTGATGGGCTACTTGATGGCGATGGCGTTCGGCGGGGAGCCGGCCCCGCCGATGAGATTCAGGGGCTTGACCGTGAGGAAGAACTCGTAGACGCCATCGGCCGCGCAGTCGTCGGCCAGTTCGTCCAGCTTCCACAGTTCGCCCAGCGCCATTCCGAGCAGCGCGATCAGGGGGCGATGCAGCATCCCGCCGTGATCGACGCCCCTCTCCGGCGGCGCATCGGCGGCGTACCGGAAGTCCGAGTCGATGACCGGATCAGCCTCGACGGCGAGGTTGTCGGCCGCGACCAGGGCGATCTCGTTGTCCCAGAGCCAGCGCAGCACGTTCTCCTTCTGCGCCAGACCCGGTGATGCGCGCCACGGCGTCTTCGCGCGGTCCTGCGGGCTCTTGGCCAGATAGCGCTCGGCCCAGGCCGTGCGCAGCAGCAGCAGGTCCCCACCTCGCAGCTCGAGTCCATGAAAGGCCACCAGCGCGTCCAGCAGCTCGGCGTCGATCGCGATCGTCGACTCGGTGTCGTAGGGACGCGAATGGGCTTCGAAGAAGCGCGGGACATCGAGCAGGATCCCCCGGCCGGCGATCCCGGACGCGGCCCAGAGGTGGATGCCCAGCGCATCGTTGCCCTGCGTGTTCTGCTCGGGGGTCACTCCCCCGTAGAAGCCGTGCTCCGGATGCCCGATGTGACGCAGCGCATCCAGCTGCGAGGATGCCTGCAGATAGAACGAGTCGACGTAGTCGTCACGATGGTGCTCGTTGTTGGCGAACACCGTGTGCCGGAGCGGGTGTCTGGTCCCCGTCGGGTACGGCTCGAAGGCGGTGACCGGATAGTCGAGGCCGAACCGGCGTCCGGCGCGGATCCCGCGCGCGGCGGCCGCGAGCCTTTCGGGGGTGATGAAGTTGATGGTTCCGAGTTGGTTCCCCCGTCCGAACACGTCCCAACTGGAACCGGGGGGCTGAGCGGTGGTCAGGTCATCATAGGTCGGCAAAACGTTCCCTGTCTCCGGCACCGCTGAGCTCGTCGCTCAGCGCTGCCGCCGTCGTCAAGAGCCTCGACAGCGCCAGCGAGTCGGGAGCGAAATCCACGCGCTGACCGGCGCCGATGAGGCCGATCGTCGCGCAGATGCCGTACTCATCGAACACCGGGGCCGCAGCGCCGAAGAGACCACCGGAGTGATCCACGATGCTGTAGCCGTCGCGTCGGGCAGCGTGTACGCCCGCTTCGAGCTCGGCCCGCTGGGCCGCCGTGGCGTCCGCAGCGATCCGGGCTAGAGCGAGTTCGTCTGTGTGATGGGCGAGGAACACCCGGGCCTGCGCCGCGGTGAAGTCCAGCTGGGTGCCGGCGTGCACGGTGACGACGACATGGTGACGCACATCCTCCTGCACCAGAGCCACGACCGGCCCCCTCGCACCCCAGAGCCCGAGCACCGCGGTCATGCCGAGGTCGGTGCTCAGCCTCGCCAGGTACGGCGGCGCGAGGTCTACCACGCGCCGCCGTCCCAGGGCATGTATCCCGAGCTGGAGCATCAGCCCGCCCAGGATGAAGGTCCCTCGCTTCGGCCCGCGCTCGAGAATTCCGGCGGTGACGAGCGACGCGCAGTAGCGATATGCGGTCGTTCGGTTCAGTCCGAGGCGGTCGGCCACATCCGCTGCCGTCAGTTCGCTGGTGTGCGGACCGAACAGGGAGCAGATCTGGCCGACGCGCGCTACGGCCTGAATGTCGGAACTCGAAGCCTCAGCACTGGTGTCAATGTTCGCCATGACCGAATTGTATTTCAGATGGAGAACAGCACCGGTGTGCGGCTCGGCGAGCGTGGGCAGCATGGGTCAGCCGGCCAGCCAGTTGGTCAGCTTGGTGGTCACCGCTCCGAAGTTGCTCGCGTACCACTCGATGTTCTGCACCACGGTCTCCCCGGTGTTGGCCGGACCGAACACCTCGACCTTGGCCGCATTCGCCGAGAGGTTCGGCCTCGCTGCGAGGTTGACCGGTGCCACGCCCAACTTCTCAGAGATGTGTGCGGCGCGATCGGGAAGCACGACCGTGGCCAGGAACGACTCGGTCGCGGCCTTGTTCGGCGCACCGAGCGGAACGGCGAAGGCGTTGATCGAGGCAACGGTGACATCCCAGACGATCGTGATGTCCATGCCGTCGTTCATCGTGGGGACAAGGCGCGAGTCGGCAAGGAAGAAGATGTCGACCTGCTTGTCGGCGACCGCCTGCTGGAGCGCTCCGACGTTGGGCGCGAATGTCGTCACGTTGCGGATCTGGTCCCACTTGGCCAGCGAACGGTCGACATCGAGCGGATAGAGGCTGCCCGGAGCAACACCGTCGGCGAGCAGACCGTACTCGAGGATGCCGTTCTGCAGGTTCGTCAGCACGCCGCGCTGCCCCGGGAACTTCTGCACATTCCAGAAGTCCGCGATCGAGGTGGGAGCATTCGCCGGGTCCGGGAAGGCATCGGTGCGATAGGCCAGCGGCGAGGCGTTGATGAAGTTTCCGATATAGCACTTACCGATGGTGCCCTCGACCAGCGTGCTCTGATCGACGCCGGAGAAGTCCAGCGGCTCAAAGAGCGTGCCGCAGTTCTCCTGGGCGGCCGCGGGCGCGATGGCGAGCACATCCCACTCGACCGCGTTGTTCTCAACCTGCGCCTTGACCTGGGCCACATCCGGCGGCGAGGTATTGATGAAGCTGATGTGCGGGTTGTCGGCGATATAAGGCGTCTGCCACGCCTCGATCATGATGTCTTGGCCGACGCCGCCATAGGCGACGAAGGTGATGGTGGCAGGCTCTTTGACCTCGCTCGTGGGTCCGGTCGTGGGCGTTGTCTGGGGTTCTCCCCCACACGCCGCGAGCAGGCTGACGGCTGCAAGCAGACCGAGACCCACGAGAGTCTTTCGTGATGTGGACGTCATTGTCATTCCTCCGGGTTAGAGGCCGACCCTCGCGGGCTTCGGCTTATTTGTTCAGAATACGTAATATGACCTTCGTGATATGAACACTAATCAGCAATCTCGTCGAGAATCAAGGGCACAGCGCCGGTTCGTTACCAATTTGTGCACTAAACGATGTTGATGTTCACAATATGAACGAACAAGGCTCTGCAACCTGCCCCAAGACCCGGATCATCTCGCCCTATCACGCCGCCGCGACGACGCGCTGCCTCTCGGGATGCCACCATGCGACCACCTCGTCACCAGCGCGGTGATGCGTGTCCGCGGCGTCGATCCGCGCCTGCCCCACGAGCTCTGCCCCGCCCAGCGCCAGTTGCAGTGTGCGGTAGGCACCCATGTACTCGACATCGATGACGCGCGCGCGCACCCGGTTCGCGCCCTCGGGAACCGTCGCGGCATCCGTGACGACATCTACGTCTTCTGGCCGCACCACAAGCGCGCTGCGCATCGAGACACCCGGGTGACGCGCCACACCGCTCCCGGGAACCCGCCAGCGCTGATCTCCCCACACCGCCACCGACGTGACTGGTTCGTCGAGTTCGAACACGATGGAGTCCCCCAGAAAGCGCGCGGTGAAGAGGGTCTCGGGCTCGGCGTAGAGCTGCTCCGGGGTGCCCACCTGTTCGATGCGGCCCTCGTTGAACAGCGCGATCCGATCCGAGAGGTTCATCGCCTCCTCCTGATCGTGCGTCACGAAGACGAAGGTCGAGCCGACCTCGCGATGGATGCGCCGGATCTCGGTCTGCAGTGCCGCTCGGAGGTTCCGATCCAGCGCGCCCAGAGGTTCGTCGAGCAGCAGCGCCGTCGGATTGAACACGATCGCACGCGCGAGCGCGACGCGCTGCTGCTGCCCGCCCGAGAGCTGGGCGGGATGGTGGTCATCGCGCCCGGTGAGCTGGACGAGTTCGAGCACGTCGGCGACCTTGCGAGCGATCTCGGGGCGCGGCATCTTCCGCTCCCGTAGCGGATATGCAACGTTCTGCGCGACAGTGAGGTGGGGGAACAGCGCGTAGTTCTGGAACAGCATGCCGAGGTTTCTCTTGTGCGGCGGCAGGGAACCCACCTCGCGACCGTCGAAAGAGATCGTTCCGGAGGTGAGGGACTCGAAGCCCGCAATGAGATTCAGCGTCGTCGTCTTCCCGGATCCACTCGGCCCCAGCAGGGTCATGAACTCCCCCGGCTCGATCGTCAGAGTGATCGCATCGACGGCGGGATGGGCGAGGCCATAGTCTTTGGTGACCTGGTCCAGATGCAGACGAGTGCCCTTTCGCGGGCCTGCGCCGTCCGCCGTGGCGTG
Organism: uncultured Microbacterium sp.; assembly: GCA_964533745.1. Taxonomy (GTDB): domain Bacteria; phylum Actinomycetota; class Actinomycetes; order Actinomycetales; family Microbacteriaceae; genus Microbacterium. Next base: position 17,848 of record CAZHML010000037.1, on the reverse strand, counting down.
GATGGTGCTGCGAGAGGTGGTCATGGCTTTCTCCTTGGGCGACGGCGAGCGGCGATCCGGAACAGCTGTGGAAGCAGCAGGATGAGAGTGACGGAGACGACGACGAGACTGGACGAGGCCGCGATCGTCGGATCGATCTCGACCGTGACGCTGTTGTACATCTGCACCGGCAGCGTCTGAAAGCGCGGCGACCGCAGGAACAGGGCGATCACGACCTCGTCGAAGGAGGTGACGAAGGCGAAGATCGCGCCGGCCACGATTCCTCGCGAGATCAGCGGCATGGTCACCCGAACGAAGCTGCGCCAGGGCGGAGCGCCCAGTGAGGCGGATGCGCGCAGGAGCTTCGCGTCAAGACCGCCGAGGGCGCTGGTCACTGTGACGAGCACGAAGGGCACGCCCAGGGCGGCGTGCGCCAGCACGTATCCGGCCAGCGAGCCGGTCAGCCGCCACTGCAGGAACTGGATGTACACCGCGACGGCCACAACGATGGACGGCGCGACCAGCGAGAGCATCAGCAGGGTCCGGGTCAGGCGCGCGAAGCGCCCGGCGAGGTTGTGGAGCCCGATGGCGGCAGCGGTTCCGACGACCGTCGCGAGCAGCGCGGCAAGCGTGGCAACGAGGAAGGAGTTGCCGAGGGACCCGATCCACCGCGGATCGGTGAAGAAGTTCACGTACAGCCCCCAGGAGAGATTCTGGGGCGGGAACTGGAAGGTGGAGGCGGATCCGAAGCTCATCGGGATGACGATGAGGGTGGGCAGGATCAGGTACACCGCGACGAGGCCGCCCACGAGCCACAGCCACCAGGGGGTGGCGTCGATGCCGCGGCTGCGCCGGTGCGGCAGCGGCCGGACCGGTTCGGCGTCGATCGCGGCGGGCCGCTCATGATGCATCGTCATGACCGCTCCTTCACTGCGCTGGTCGCCACCGCGCCGATGGCCGACACCGATCCGCCGAAGCGGTTGGCCCATGCGACGAGCACGAGCGTGACCACGAGCACGAGCATGCCCAGTGCCCCTGCCCCTGCGAAGTCGAGCAGCTGCGTGGTGCGCGTGGCGAGCAACTGCGCGACGAGGGACTGCTGCGGCGAGCCGATGAGCGCCGGCGTCACGTAGAAACCGAGGCTGAGGGTGAAGACCAGGATCAGCCCGGCGACCACGCCGCCGCGCGAGAGCGGCCAGTAGATCTTCCAGAACGCGACGAAAGGGGACGAGCCGAGCCCGCGCGCGGCGAGCAGGAGGCGGCGGTCGATGCCGCCGAGCGAGGCGAAAAGCGGTAGGACCATGAAGGGCAGCATCACCTGACTCATCGCGATCGTCACCCCGAGCACGTTACCGACGAAGACCGTACCGGTGATCCCGAAGAAGGACAGCAGGCTGTCAAGCGGGCCGCCCCGGGCGAGGATCACCAGCCAGGCGAAGTTGCGCGCCATCACCGAGGTCCAGAACGGGATCAGCACGATGACCAGCAGGATCGCCCGTCCGGTGCCGCCGACCCGGGTCATCAGGTAGGCGTAGGGATAGCCGAGCACGAAGCAGACGACCGTGACGATGGCCGCCGTCGTCGCGGTACGGATCAGCACGGTGAGCGTCACGCCGTCGGTGAACAGCGCGAGGTAGTTATCCAGGGTCAGCGAGGGATCGGTGAAGCTGCGGATGAGGATGTTGCCGAGCGGCAGGATCAGGATGAAGGCGAGCAGCGCAAGTGCCGGCCCGAGCAGGAGCCAGTTGCGGTTCAGGAGCCTGCGAGGTGGTGACGTCTCTGTCATCGGGTGGCCTCTCGGTCGGTGTCCGGGTGCACGTCAGCTTGCAAGCAGACGGCTGAGCCGGTCCGCGGCTTCGCGCAGCATCCGCACGCGGTCGGTCGTGGGGTCGTTGGGAGTCAGGGTCGCGCTGGTGCCGAGCATCCCGAGCGCCGCTTGGATGTCGTTGCGCCCGAAGATGGGGCTCGCCACCGAGGTGAGCCCCGCGCGGCCGAGGTCGGCCCAGGCGAGCTGGTCGCGACGCACCCGCGCGAGGATTGTGCGCTCGGCATGGGACTCGCCGTCGGGAAGGCCGGAGTGCATCTTCGAGACCACGGCCGGGTCGGACTGGAAGGCCAGCAGGATGCGCGACTGCGCGGCGCGGAGCTCGAGCACCGTGCCGATCCGCACGGTCAGGATGATTGTGCCCTCGCTGGCCTCCTCGACGAGAGTGACGACGGCTCCAGCCCTGCCCAGGAAGCTCAGCACGACGGTGAGCCCCGTCTGATCGGCGAGAGTGCGCATGATCCCCGGGGCAAGCGAGAGGATCTGCTGCCGCCCCGAGATGAAGGCGGAGAGCTGCTCGAACAGCGGTCCGAGCCCGAACCCGGCGTCGAGGAAGCCGGAGTTCTGCAGCGACTGCAGGTAGCGATGCGCGGTGGTTCGGTTCAGGCCGAGCCGCTCCGAGACCAGCGCCGCGGTGAGCCTTCGCGTGTCGTGGTCGATGAGTCCCAGCACGCCGGCGGCCCGCTCGATCGACTGGATGGCGACACGATCGCTCCCGGCGTCGGCATCGAGGCCATCGTCGGAGTCGGCGATGCTCCCCGCCTGGGTGCTGCTGCTCATGCCGATGCCTCCCGCAAGATTCTCAGGTCAGAAATGTTCGTACTGTAGTCAGAGTTTTCGGTATACGAACACTATGGGATGCCGTGGATCGCCGTCAAACAGGAAGCTGAAGGGTGGACATCGGCGTTTCTGCTTCGTATTATGAACAGCGTAATCCAACATCTGAACAAAAGGAGAGATTTTCCGATGGTCGTCGCCACCCCCTCCCTCGCACTGCTCAAGGTTCTCGACGGCGCCGTCGACCTTCACACGCACTCCGGCCCCAGCCCTTTCCCGCGTCGGATCAATCACGTCGAGGCCTCCTACGACGCGGCGCGCATCAACATGCGGGCGATCCTGATCAAGTCGCACCACCACAACACCGTCATGGATCTGCTCGCCATGCGCGATCTGCTCGCCGAGGCACCGACCCCGGCCTACGGCGGCGTCGCGCTGAACTCCGAGGTCGGCGGCATCAACCCCTCGGCGGTGGCCGTGGCGATCCAGATGGGCGGGCGCGCCGTCTGGGGGCCGACCGTATCCGCGGCCCGTCACATCGAGGCGCACAGTCACGACGACGGCTTCCCCACGGCGGGGGCGAACCTCGAAGAGAAGGTCGAGTCCGTCTTCGGGGCCGACGGGAGCATCTCTGCCGAGACGGTGCGTGTCACGCAACTGGTCGCCGAGGCGAACATCATGCTCACCGGGGGTCACCTCGATGTCGAGAGTCAGAAGGCTCTGTTCGCCACCGCCAAGGAACAGGGCGTCACGCGGCTGCTCCTGCACCACCCTGACTTCATCATCAACGCCTCCGAGCAGGATGTCGAGGAGCTGCTCGGCTACGGCGCCTACGTCGAGCACGAGATGTCGATGTACCATCCCGATGTGCCGGCCCCCGGCTTCCCCATCTCGCAGCTCGTCGACTGGATCGAGAAGATCGGACCCGAGCGCACCGTGCTGGACTCCGACCTCGGCCAGAAGACCAATCCCCTCCCGGTCGACGGCTATCTCTATGTCGTGCAGCAGCTGCTCGACCACGGCGTGAAGGAGTCGGTCATCCGTCGGATGATCTGCCGCAACACCGCCTTCCTGCTCGGCCTTGAAGAGCAGCCCTGATGCGCCTCGCCGAGAAGGTCATCATCAGCACCGCCGTCACCGGCTCGGTGAACGTGCCCTCGCAGAGCCCCTATCTGCCGCTCTCGGCCGAGCAGGTGGTGAAAGCCTCGCTCGACGCCTTCGCGGCGGGATCCGCGATCATCCACCTGCATGCCCGCCACCCGGATGGCAGACCCGCATTCGAACCAGAGGTCTTCGAGCGGATCATCCCGCCGATCCTCGAGCAGACCGATGCGGTGATCAACATCTCCACCGGCGGGTCATCCGCGATGAGCATGGACGAGCGGCTCGCCGCCTCGGTGCGCTTCAGCCCCGAGCTGGCATCCCTGAACATGGGGTCGATGAACTTCGTCTACTCCGGCATCGCCGATCGGATCCAGGACTGGAAGCACGACTGGGAGAAGCCCTATGTGCTGAACACCTACACACACCCCTTCATCAACTCCTTCGACAGAATCGAGTACACCCTGCGTGAGCTCGGCGAAAAGGGCGGGACCCGGTTCGAGTTCGAGTGCTACGACATCGGGCACCTCTACACCCTCGCCTACTTCGTCGACAAGGGGCTCGCGCAGCCGCCCTTCCTGATCCAGGGCGTGTTCGGCATCCTCGGCGGAATCGGTGCCGATCACGAGAACCTCACCCACATGGTCGCCATCGCCGACAAGCTGTTCGGTGACGACTACTTCTTCTCGGCCTTCGCCGCCGGTCGCAGCCAGATGCAGTTCGCCACCCACAGCACCTGGCTCGGCGGGCATGTCCGCGTCGGACTCGAAGACAGCCTGTGGATCGGCAAGGGCGAACTGGCCACGAGCAACGCGCAGCAGGTGGAGAAGATTCGCGCCGTCGTCGAAGACCTCGGCAAAGAAGTCGCAACACCCGCCGATGCGCGGCGGATGCTCGCGCTCAAGGGCCTTGACCGGGTCAATAGCTGAGGAGAAGAAGCTCACCATGTACACCAAAGACGACATCCGATCGACTCTCACGACCGCAGCTCCGGTGAGCAGTGTCGATCCCTCGACCCCGATCAAGCCCTCGCAATGGATCGAGTTCTTCGCGCACGAACCCACCGAGGTGGGTGATCGCGGCAGCAGAACCTGGAACGCACGTGCCGCGAACCTCGTACTGTCCTACACCGACGCCAGGGCGGGAGATCGTCTCTCGCGCACCGGACAGCCCGATGAGTACACGGTGCTGATGTACTCCGAGAGCGCGCCGATCCGGGTGACGGCAGGAACCACAACGGTCGACGTGGACGAGGAGGCCCTCGTCGTCGTGCCGCCGGGAGACAGCGAGATCGAGATCCTCGCCGACGGCCCGCTCATCCGGCTGTTCTCCTCGGTCGCCGACGATCTGCGCGAGGGCGCGCTCAACGCGGACGCCTATGCCGAACCCGATCAGCGAGCGGCTCCTCTCAAGGCGTGGCCCGATCCGGTCGGCGGGTTCCGTCTGCGGGTCTACCGCCTCGCCGACACCCCCATCGCCGAGGGGCGGTTCGGTCGCATCTTCCGGACGACCAATCTCATGATCAACTTCCTCGCCGAGGAACCCGCCCCGCGCGACAGGCATCGACTCTCCCCCCATCACCACGACGACTTCGAGCAGGTCTCGTTGGCTGTCAAGGGGCACTTCATGCACCACATCCGCTACCCCTGGGGTCCTGACTCTGCGCAGTGGCGGCCCGATGAGAGCCGCGCGATCGATACCCCTTCAATCTGCATCATTCCCCCGCCGACCGTGCACACGACCCAGGGGATCGGGCCGCATCAGCAGCTCATCGACATCTTCTCGCCCCCGCGGGTCGACTTCTCCGAGTCAGGCTGGGTGCTCAACGAAGAGGACTACCCTTCATGATGACCCCGCTGCCTCGCCCGCACAGCCTTTTTCGAGCAGCCCTTGCTCGACCGGAAGGCCCCGCCCTCGGCACCTGGGTGAAGATCCCGGCGATGGAGGTCGTCGAACTGTGCGCGCTGGCCGGGTTCGACTTCATCGTCATCGACCTCGAGCACTCGGCCATGAGCATCCGGTCCGCCTATCAGCTCATCGGCACCGCGCTGCTGACCGGTGTCGCTCCGATCGTGCGCGTTCCGAGTCTCGACGGCGGGATCGCGCAGCGCGTTCTCGATGCCGGGGCCGAGGGGATCATGGTCCCCCACGTCGACACCGTCGAGCAGGCTCAGGCTGCGGTCATGGCCACGCGCTTTCCGCCGCAGGGAGGCCGAGGGGTGGGAAGCACGAGCCGGGCCGGTGCCTGGGGCGGCCTCACCCGCGAGGAGTATCTGCGCTATGGACGCGATGAGGTCGTTCTCATCGCGCAGATCGAGAGCGCACTGGCGGCGAGCAGTGCGGGGGCGATCGCCGCCGTCGACGGCGTCGATGCGCTCCTCATCGGCGCCGCCGACCTCTCCACGAGTGAAGGCACGACCGAGGACGATCCGCGGATCGTCGAGATCATCGCGGCCGCCACACGCCAGGCACTCGCACTCGGAGTGCCCGTAGGTGGCGCCGGCGGCGCGAGCGCGGCTGCTGTCCAGGCGGCCGTCGACGCGGGATACTCGTTCACGATGATGAGCAACGATGCGAGCCTGCTCGGCGCCGCCACCGCAGCCGCGGTGACCGCGGGCCGCACGGTGACCTACCACTGATCGCGTGCGTTCGACGACCGTTTCGAGAGGATTTGAGCATGACCGAAGAACTGACCGGATCCGCCCTCCTTCGGGGCAAGATCGTGCTCGTCATGGGCGCGAGTGCCGGAATCGGTGCGGACGCCGCACGAGTCTTCGCCCGGGAGGGCGCACGTCTCATGCTCGTCGCACGATCCGCCGGTCCGCTGGAGGCGATCGCGACCGAACTGCGTGATGCCGGCCACGATGCGAGAACGACCCTCGGCGACATCAGTGTCGCCGCAGACGTCGCGCGAGCGGTGGATGCCACGGTCGAGAGCTTCGGCAGGCTCGACGGCGCGTTCAACAACGCCGCACTGACCTCGTCGGGCCCCCTTGACGAGGTGTCGGAGGAGGACTTCGATCGTCTGATGGCCGTCAACGTCAAGGGGACCTGGCTCTGCCTTCGCGAGGAGGTTCGCGCGATGCGCCAGACCGGTGCCGGATCGATCGTCAACATGAGCAGCGTCAGCGGGTTCCGGGGAAGCTCCGGACTCGGCGCCTATCAGGCGACCAAGCACGCGGTCATCGGTCTCACGCGCACCTCAGCCCACGACAACGGACCGCTTGGCATCCGCGTCAATGCGATCGCCCCGGGACCGACCGAAACACCCATGCTCGCCCAGACGCGGGCAGCGATCCCGGGCGGGGTCGAAGCGCGGATCGCCGCGACGCCGTTGCGAAAAGTAGGCACAGGGACGGAGGTGGGCGAAGGCGCCGCCTGGCTGCTCAGCGAGCGATCCAGTCATGTGAGCGGCGTCGTGCTGCCCATCGACGGCGGGTTCAGCGCCTGAGGCAGACCCACACTCTCTGCACAGGTGGCTGAACGTGACAACTTGTGCGCGCGAGGCGGCGAGGCATCCCGCGGCGGCGTGACATGCGCGAGAGTGCAGGGATGCGCACACCTACAGTCCTGCGGATGCTCGGTGGTGGCGTGCTGCTGGCGCTCCTACTGGCGGCGCTGCCGTCGAGTCTGCACGCCGCGGACGGACCGCCACTCGCGCCGCCGCCCTTCGGCACCCCGCGATCCGAGGTCTTCCCGTTCGCGGACTCCCCTTCCGAAGCGCTGACCGACGGGCAGTGGCTCTGGCCCGTGTCCGGCCCCCGGGTCGTCGTCAACCCCTTTCGCGCGCCCGCGCAGCCATGGTCGGCGGGTCACCGCGGCATCGATGTCGCCCTGCTGAGCGGCACCACGATCCGCGCCCCCGCCCCCGGCGTCGTCGCCTTCCGTGGAACCGTCGCCGACCGTCCCCTCATCACGATCTCTCACGCCGGAGGCCTGGTGACGACGCTGGAGCCTGTGCTCTCCACGCTGAACCCGGGCGATCCGGTGACGACCGGCACGGATGTCGGCACGCTCGCCGTCGGCGGACACAGCGCTCCCGGCGCGCTGCACGTGGGCGTGCGCTGGCACGGTGCCTACATCAACCCGCTGCTGCTGTTCGGCGGCGTGCCCCGCGCGGTACTGCTGCCCTGCTGCGAGTAAGGCGGCGATGCGTGGTGCGTCACCGCCTCGGGAGCGACGACCTCACGCCCGCGGATGAGCGAGACGGTAGGTCGCCGCGAGACGCTCGGCCGAGACGTGAGTGTAGATCTGGGTCGTGCCCATGCTCTCGTGCCCGAGAATCTCCTGCACCGCGCGCAGGTCGGCACCCCCATCGAGCAGGTGAGTGGCCGCCGAGTGGCGGAGGGTGTGCGGCCCGACCGCGCGGCCGCCGACGGCGGGAGCGAGGCTCCGCGCGACCAGATCGTAGACGGCGCGAGTGCCGAGGGTGCCCCCGCGCACACCGAGGAACACTGCGGGAGGGGGTGCCGGGCCGCGGCCCCCCAGCGCCGGACGCGCGCGACGCAGGTAGGCTGCGACAGCATCTCGTGCGGGGACGCCGAAGGGCACCACGCGCTCTTTCGAGCCCTTGCCGAGGACGCGCGCGGTCATCCGGTCCAGGTCCAGATCGTCGATCGCGAGCCCGCAGAGCTCGGAGACGCGCATCCCGGAGCCGTAGAGCAACTCCAGCACCGCGTGGTCGCGCAGCAGCACGGGGTCGCCCTCGGCGGCCGCCGCTCGATGCTCGTCCAGCACCTCGGCGAGGGCGTCGCGCGAGACGACGGCGGGGAGGGTCCGCCCGCGTCTGGGGGCGACCAGGCGCAGACTCGGGTCGCTGTGTATGAAGCCCTCGTCCTTCGCCCAGCCGAAGAACGATCGGGCGGAGGCGGCACGGCGCGCGAGCGTCGATCGGGCGTCGCCGCGCTGGGTGGCCTGCCAGAGCCACGCCCGCAGATCCTCGAGATCGACCTCGGCCAAGGTCCGCTCAGGCACGGTGCCGACAAGATCGCGCAGATCCGAGCGATAGGCCTTCACGGTGGCCACAGAGAGCCTCCGCACGCGCTGGATGTGCGTGGCGAAGGCCTCAGCGGCCTCGGCGATCTGCATGGCTCAAGTCTCGCCCGCAGCGGTGGGCGTTGCGGGATGCCTCGCCGCGCGCGGCGTTCCCCGGGGAAACGCATGACCCGCAGTCGATGAGCACCGCAGCGAAGCAACGGGGAACGCGACACCACACAATCACCGTTTCGTCTCGCTCCGCTCGCTCAACGAACGGAGGTGACCCCAGGTCGGTTCATCCGACCTGTCGCCACCCGCTCTCCGCCCGGACGGCGGCGCCCTCCAGCGCCAGCATCCCGAGGAGCGACTCGACACGCTCGACCGAGAGCCCCGAACGGCGAGCAAGGTCGAGCGGGGTGCGCGCCGTGCGGCTGTTCATCGCGTCGCAGAGACGGACGCGATCATGATCGCGCGGTGTCGACGGCTGCGGCTCGGAAACGACATCACCGAGGAGCTCACGCACGTCCGCGGCGCTCGTGACGCAGCGCGCGTCGTACTCGCGCAGGAGCCGGTGACAGCCGGCGGATGCCGCCGAGGTCACCGGACCCGGGACCGCCCCGAGCGGGCGACCGAGATCCGCGGCGTGCCCCGCGGTATTGAGGGATCCGCTCCGCCAACCCGCCTCGACGACCACGGTCGCGTCCCCCAGAGCACCGATCAGGCGGTTGCGCGCGAGGAACCGCCACTTCGTCGGCGCAGCGCCGCAGGCGACCTCGCTCGCCACCGCCCCGCCGCTGCGGACGATGTCGTCGAAAAGTCGCGCGTGACCCACCGGGTACGCGCGATCCACGCCGCCCGCGAGAAAGGCGATCGTATCGCCGCGCGCGCCGAGAGCCGCCCGGTGCGCGACCCCGTCGATGCCGTAGGCGCCGCCAGAGACGACGAGGATACCTGCGGCTGCCAGATCACCGGACAGTTCGCGCGCCATGTGCTCCCCATAGGCGGTCGCCGCCCGCGCACCGACGAGTGACACGGCGCTAGAGGCCCGCGTGAGCGCCGCGGGATCCCCGCGCACCCAGAGCACCGCGGGAGCATGCGGACCGAGATCGTCCAGCCTGTGCGGCCATTCCGCGTCGCCGGGCAGAGTGAGTCGCAGTCCTCGATCCATCGCCATCCGCACCGCATCGCTCACCAGAGACCCGTCCGCGCGCGGCATCCACCGGCCACGCGCCTCGCTCAGCGCCGCAGGCGCGACGCCCGGTACCTCGCCGTCCGAGAGGGCGAGTTCGAGCGCCGCACCGGCACCGACGGTCGCGCGCAGGGCACCTGCCACGGAGTCACCGGGTTCGGTCAGCACGCTCCAGGCGACGTGCGCGAGCACCTCCTGGGCGGGACGCTGCGCGTTCAGTCGCTCGGCCAGAGCGAGTGCTCCAGCGTCCCCTGTCGACATCGGCTTCACAGCGCCACCCCCTGCCGAAGAAAGAGCGCGCGGCCGAGATGGTCGAGGGTCGGGGCCGGGGCCGCCCCGACATCGGCAACGGTCCACGCCAGGCGCAGCACCCGATCGTAGCCGCGCAGGGTCAGCGCACCGAGCTGCAGGGCACGGTCCAGGGGCGCACGGACCGCGGGCGGCAGCCGGTGCTCACCCTGTCGCAGCCATGTGCCAGGCACTTCGACATTGGTGCGCCAGGGTGTGCCGGCCCAGCGCTCCGCCGCACGTTCGCGCGCGGCGAGGACCGTGGCGCGAGCGGCGAGCGATGTGATCTCACCGCCGCCCTCGTCGATCGCCCCCGCCGAGACGCGGCTCACGTGCAGGTCGATGTCGATGCGGTCGCGCAGCGGACCCGAGAGCCGCCGCGCGTAGCGACGGATCGCGGCGGGAGGGCAGACGCATGCCTCGCCACGCACGCCGTAGTTGCCGCAGGGGCAGGGATTCATCGCCATGACGAGTTGGAATCGTGCCGGGAAGCGGGCGCTCAGGCCCGCCCGCTGGATCTCGATCGCCCCGGACTCCAGCGGCTGGCGCAGGGCGTCGAGGGCGACTGCCGAGAACTCGGCCGCTTCATCCAGCAGCAGCACTCCCCGGTGCGCCCGCGCGATCGCTCCCGGCCTGATCACGCGCGACCCTCCGCCCACGAGCGCCGCCATCGACGCGCTGTGGTGCGGCGACTCCAGCGGCGGGGTCCGGTCCAGCGCCGTGATCGGCTCGCCCGCGAGCGAGCGAACGGCGGCGACTTCGAGCGCCGCCTCGTCGTCGAGAGGAGGCAGGATGCCGGGCAAGCGCTTCGCGAGCATCGTCTTGCCCGCGCCCGGCGGCCCGCTCAGCAGCAGATGGTGACCGCCGGCGGCGGCGAGGATGAGCGCCTCCACCGCACCCGGCTGGCCCACCACATCGGCGAGGTCGAGATCGGATGCGGCGAGCTCGGTGGCCGCGGGTCCTGCCACCGGTTCGACCTCGGGCGGCTCGATCGCGGCACCGTGCCACCGGGCGACTTCGGCGAGCGAGGCCGCCGCACGCACCTCGACGCCGGGCACGAGCCGCGCCTCGGCTTCGTTGGCGGCCGGAACGATGACTCGTTCGAACCCCGCACGCGCCGCCGCGAACACCGCCGGCAGCACTCCGGCGACCGGGCGCAGACGCCCGTCGAGCCCGAGCTCACCCAGGTGCACGGTCCTCGCAATCGCCGCAGGATCCAGCATCCCGTCGCTCCCGAGCGCCGCTACGGCGATCGCAAGATCGAACCCCGCACCGTTCTTCGGCAGGCTCGCGGGCGACAGGTTCACCGTCAGCCGCCGCCGGGGCATGGGCAGACCGCTGTTCTCGCAGGCGTTGTGCACGCGTTGCACGGCCTCGACGAGAGCCTTGTCCGGCAGCCCGATGAGGAAGAACCCCGGGGTCTGGCTGGACAGATCCGCCTCGACCTCCACCGGATGCCCTGCAAGTCCGGACAGTGCCACCGACCAGGTGCGCGCGGTCTTCATCGCAGATCCTTCAGATGCTCCAGATCGGCGCGGGCGGGGTCGGGGCCGGTGATCCCGATCGCGTGCAGCATCAGCATGCGGCCCCCGGCCTCGGCCGGATGAGCGCGGACCCAGTGGTGCGCCAGCCGCCACAGCCTCGCGCGTTTGCGCTCGTCAATCGCCTCGAAAGGGTGCCCGAAGTCCGGCCCCCGCCGGGTCTTCACCTCGACGACGGCGAGTTCGCCGCCGCGCACGGCGACGATGTCGAGCTCGCCCTCGGGATGCCGCCAGTTGCGATCGAGGATCTCATAGCCGAGCGATTCGAGGTGGACTGCGGCGCGCGCTTCACCCGCTCGCCCGAGGTCGTCTTTTGCTGCCATGACGACAGCCTGTACACCCCGGCAGGGGCGCGGACACCAGAATCACATGAATTCGGGAAAGGTCACTTTCCGCCGACGCTGTGCAGAGCGAGTCAGTCGCCGTCCAGCGAAAGCTCCTGAGGCAGCTCGAATTCGCGGCTCTGCAGCTCCTCGACGTTGACGTCCTTGAAGGTGAGAACCCGAACCGCCTTGACGAAGCGGTCCGCGCGGTAGATGTCCCAGACCCAGACATCGCTCATCGAGATCTCGAAGTAGAAGTCGTGCTCTGTGTCGTGCCGGACGACATTGACATCGTTGGCCAGATAGAAACGCCGCTCCGTCTCGACCACGTACTGGAACTGCGAGACGACATCGCGATACTCGCGGTACAGCGCCAGTTCCAGTTCCCGGTCATAGTCCTCGAAGGCGTCCTCGTCCATACGGCCCATCCTATGGTCTGGACCTGAGCGTCAGAAAAGTGCCGGGGCCTCTGTTATCGCCCAGGTCGCCCGATGCAGGGGGCTCAGGCCATGCTCTCGGATCGCCGCCCGGTGCAGGGCGCTGGCATAGCCCTTGTTGCGATCCCAGCCGTAGACGGGATGCTCTTCGTGCGCCTGCTGCATCCGCTCGTCCCGCGCCACCTTGGCGATGACGGATGCCGCCGCAACCGAGGCGCAGTCGCGGTCGCCCTTGATGACGGTGCGCACCGAGAGAGGCTCCGGATGAACGCGGGAGAGGTAGTCGTGGTTTCCGTCGAGCACAACCACCGCGCCGCCGGGATCAGCCTCGAGAACGCCCAGCGACGTCACCGCGCGCGAAGCGGCGAGGCCCAGCGCCCGCATGATCCCGTGTGCGTCCACCTCCGCTGCCGAAGCCCAGCCGACCGCAGAGACCCGCACCCAGCCGGCTGCCTGCTCAGCAAGCGCCGCCCGTCGCGGCTCGGGCACGAGCTTCGAATCGCGCAGACCCACAGGGATCGCTCCGGCATCCGGCCCCAGAATCACCCCGCCCACCGCGACCGGTCCCGCCAGCGCCCCGCGCCCGACTTCGTCCAGAGCGATGACAAAGGGATGCTGCCGCAAGAGCTCTCGCTCGAGGTCGAGCGTCGGAGTGACGATCATTGCGGATCGGGGATGCCGCTGAACACCTCGGAGCGGCCGTCCACCCCGCCCCAGCGGCCGAACGGCCAGATCGTGATGAAGGCCCGCCCGACGACGTTCTCGATCGGCACGAAGCCGCCGCTGGGGCCGTCCTGGTGCGCCCGCGAGTCCTGCGAGCGATTGCGGTTGTCGCCGAGCACCCAGAGGGCATCGGGCGGAACGGTCACATCGAAGGCCAGGGTCGACGCCCGCGTCTCGCCGGCCGGGAGCTTGAGATACGCCAGCTCGTTGATCGGCACTCCGTTGACCGTGATCTGCCCGAGGACATTGCAGCAGACCACTCGGTCGCCGGGAAGACCGATGACGCGCTTGACCAGATGATCCTCGGAGTCCGATGCGGCGAGCCCGATAAAGGTCATCACGCGCTCGAAGCCCTCCACGAGCGGCGGCCTCGAGGGCCGCGCCACCGTGGGCAGCCACCCGCCCGGATCCCGGAAGACGATGATCTCGCCCCGGCCGAAGTCGTTCCAGCGCGGCGTGAGCTCATCGACCAGGATCCGGTCGTTGACCATGAGCGTGTTCTCCATGGAGCCGGACGGGATGTAGAAGGCGCGCACCACGAAGGTCTTGAGCAGGAACGACACCAGAACGGCGACCAGGACGATCACGAGCAGATCACGCAGGAAGAGCAGCGGCCCGTGACGGCGGCGAGTGCGCTGCTGCTCGACCGGAGTCTCTGTCTCACTCATTCGCGTTCCTCATCCGTGCTCTCGTCGCCGGGCGGCACCTACCAGCGTCGCACACTCCGCCAAAGAAGAAGCACCCCGGGGCAGCGCGTGTCCCGGGGTGCCTGGCGAGAATGCGCTCAGTTGTCGCGCTTCTCCTTGATCTTGGCCTTCTTGCCGCGGAGATCCCGCAGGTAGTACAGCTTCGCACGACGCACGTCTCCGCGAGTGACGACCTCGATGTGGTCGATCGTGGGGCTGTGCACCGGGAAGGTGCGCTCGACGCCCACCTGGAAGCTGATCTTGCGGACGGTGAAAGTCTCGCGCACGCCGTCGCCCGAGCGGCCGATGACGACCCCCTGGAAGACCTGGATGCGGGAGCGGGTGCCCTCGGTGATGTTCACGTGCACCTTGACGGTGTCACCGGGGAAGAATTCGGGGATGTCGGTGCGGAGCGAGGCCGCATCGACGACATCGAGGATCTGCATGATCGTCTCTCTCTGCATTCGCCGCAGGTCGGATGCATGGGGGAAGGGGTACGTCGGAGGTCGTGCCGAACGGCGCTTGTCGCGTCCGCGGGTTCCCCTGGGGCAGAACCGTTCACGGCACAAGGGTCCATTCTGCCACGGATGCCGCGGGCAGCCAAAACGCGCGCTCAGCGCGTGAGAGGCGGAGACTCCCGCACGACGTACACCCCCGCGGAGTCCGGGCCGGGCTCCCCCGAGGTCAGCGGCTCGTCCCAGCGCCGAACCATCGCGGTCAGCGATCCGCGAGCCTCGGACCAGAGCTGCGACAGCAGCAGGGGAATCATCCCGACCCCGACGACGATCGCAAGGATGAACAGGATCGCGAACCAGCCCTCGGGATAGAAACCGAGCGCGATCGTCAGACCGTGCCAGAGGCCGAAGCCTGCGGCATCCCACCACGACACCGCCCGATCCGCGCGGGCGGAGGGCCGCGCGCGCACGAGCAGGGCGAACAGCAGCTGACCGATCAGCACCGAGGGGATGGCCAGGAAGATCACCCAGACAAAGGCCCATCCGCCCGCCCGGAAGACGCCCCAGCCCACGAGCAGCCACAGCGGCAGGATCAGCGCCGCGGGGAACAACCAGACGTAGAGGGCTTGTCGCAACCACATACTGCGATGGTACGCCCCTCACCCCCGCATCGGCCCGGAGCGGCCTGTGCGCTCTGCGAGAATGGAGGGATGATCGAACTGCGCACACCCGCCGAGATCGAGGCCATGCGCCCCGCGGGGCGCTTTGTGGCCGAGACCCTGGCGACCCTGCGCGACGAGACGGCCGTGGGAACGAACCTGCTGTCGATCGACCGGCGCGCGCACGAGCTGATCCGCCGGGCGGGTGCCGAGTCCTGCTACATCGACTACCACCCCTCGTTCGGTGCGAGCCCCTTCGGGAAGGTGATCTGCACCTCGGTCAACGACGCCGTGCTGCACGGCCTGCCGCACGACTACGCGCTGCGCGACGGCGATCTGGTATCGCTCGACTTCGCCGTGTCGATCGACGGCTGGGTTGCCGACTCGGCGATCTCGTTCATCGTGGGGACGCCCCGGGATGAGGATCTGCGCCTCATCGACACGACCGAGCGGGCGCTGGATGCAGCGATAACGGCGGCTGTCGTGGGTCACCGCATCGGCGACATCTCGGCGGCCATCGCCGAGATCGCCCACGGCGACGGCTACTCGATCAACACCGACTTCGGCGGGCACGGCGTCGGCCGGATCATGCACGGCGACCCGCACGTGCCGAACGACGGGCGCGCGGGGCGCGGATTCCCGCTGCGCGCCGGCCTCGTGGTGGCCCTTGAGCCCTGGTTCCTGCAGACCACCGACGAGCTCTTCACCGACCCGGACGGCTGGACGCTGCGCAGCGCCGACGGATCCCGCGGCGCGCACGCCGAGCACACGATCGCGGTGACCGAGGACGGGCCGATCGTGCTGACGGATCGCTCGTTCCTCGGCGTGGACTGAGAACGCCGCTCACTCCCCCAGCAGGTCGGGACGGCGCTCGCGCGTGCGCCGGAGCTGCTGCTCGCGACGCCAGCCGGCGATCGCGCCGTGGTTGCCGCTGAGGAGGATCTCAGGCACCGCGAGGTCTCGCCACATCGCGGGCTTCGTGTACGAGGGGTATTCGAGGAGCCCCTCCTCGTGCGACTCCTCGACGAGGCTCTCGGGGTTGCCGACGACACCCGGGATGAGCCGGCCGATCGCCTCGATCATCGCCATCGCCGCGACCTCGCCGCCGTTGAGCACGTAGTCGCCGACGCTCAGCAGACGCACCTCGCCCAGGGACGCGGCGTACTCGAAGACGCGCTCGTCGATGCCCTCGTAGCGGCCGCAGCCGAAGACGAGATGCTCGCGGCCAGCGAGTTCGCGAGCGGTCTGCTGGGTGAAGACCTCGCCCGCGGGTGAGGGGAAGACGATGACAGGGCGCCCCTCGCCGACGATGGCATCCAGGGCCAGCCCCCAGGGCTCCGGGGTCATCACCATGCCCGCACCGCCGCCGTAGGGCGTGTCATCGACCGTGCGATGCCGGTCGGTGGTCCAGTCCCGCAGGTCGTGGACGCGCAGGTCCAGGATCCCGGCGTCCTGCGCCTTTCCGAGCAGCGACAACCTCAGCCCGTCGACGTACGCCGGGAAGATCGAGACCACGTCTATGCGCACGGGAACACCGTAACAGGGTCAGTCGGTCTCGTCCGCAGCATCCCGCGGCTCATCGTCCGAGTCGGCCGCATCCAGAGCCTCCTCGAACAGCCCCGTGGGCGGCGTCACCACGACACGCCCCGCTGCGAGGTCGACGGTGGGCACGATCGCCTGGACGAAGGGGACCATGACCTCTTCGGACCCGACCCGCACGATGAGCAGATCCTGCGCGGGCAGATGCTCCACCCGCGCGACTCTGCCCACGACCTCACCATCGCGCACCACGTCAAGTCCCACGAGCTGGTGGTCGTACCAGGCGTTGTCCTCGGCCTCCTCCTCGCGCTCGTCCATCCACAGGATCGCACGCACCAGGCTCTCAGCCGCCGTGCGATCCTCGACGCCGTCGAGGAAGACCACCGAGCTGCCGTTCATCACGCGGTACTCGCGCACCGTGACGGCCTTGCCGTGCCAGGGGGACGCCTCGGGCACCTGCAGAGTGAACTCCGCCCCCGGCACGAAGCGACCCGCGGGGTTGTCGGTGTAGAGCTCGAGCTTGAGGGCACCCTTGAGCCCGTGGGCCTTGACCAGGCGGCCGACGCGCAGCTGGTTCCTGCCTCGGCCCTGCGCCGCCACCTCAGTCGTCCGCGACGTCGACGCGCACGCGCCGTCCGTCGGCGAGTGCCGCGATGAGTGCGCGCAGCGCCTTCGCGGTGCGTCCGCCACGCCCGATCACGCGCCCGCGATCATCGGGATGCACGTGCACCTCGAGCACTTCGCCCCGGGGCGAGGTGGACTCGTCGATGCGCACCTCGTCAGGGTGATCGACGATCCCCCTGACGATGTACTCGAGCGCGGCAGCCAGCACGGCGGTTATTCGGCGTCTTCGGCGGGAGCCTCAGCGACATCCGCCGTCTCGGCCACCTCTTCGGCGGGGGTCTCAGCCGCGGGTGCCTCGTCAGCCGGTGCCTCGTCGGCGGCGGGAGCCTCCTCGACCGGAGCCTTCTTCTCGACCTTGGGAGCGATGACCGACTTCTTCTTGGCGTCGGCTTCGAAGGCGGCCTTCGACTCCGCGGTCTGAACGGTGCTCTTGGCGTTCTTGTCGCCCTTGAACTGACCCCAGTCGCCGGTCAGTTTGAGCAGGACGAGCACCTGCTCGGTGGGCTGGGCGCCCACGCTCAGCCAGTACTGCGCCCGCGCCGAGTCGACCTCGATGACCGAGGGGTCCTCGGTGGGGTGGTACTTGCCGATCTCCTCGATCACGCGGCCGTCGCGCTTGGTGCGCGAGTCGGCGACGACGATGCGGTAGTACGGCGCGCGGATCTTGCCCAGGCGCTTGAGACGAATCTTGACAGCCACGATTCTCCTGAATGTGTGGAAGGGAA
>CAZHML010000036.1:0-25667 GCA_964533745.1 uncultured Microbacterium sp. | reverse complement strand
GATGGCACGACGCCCGACACCCCCCGCCTCGCGCGAGGTGATCGTTGATGCCGCCCGCCCGCCTGCGAAGACGCCGCGGGGCGTCGACGCCCGCGAGTGGGCCGGCGGCATCCGCCTCTCGGCCTTCTCGGTCATCATGCTCTCGCTCGTGGTCCTGGCGGCCTGGGTGCTCGTGCCGACCTTCGGCACGTTCCTGGATCAGCGGCAGAAGATCGCCGCGATGCAAGAGGCCGTGCAGGTCACCCAGGAGCAGCTCGCCGAGCTCGAACGCGAGCGCGAACGCTGGAACGACCCCGCCTTCATCACGACCCAAGCGCGCGAGCGGCTGTTCTATGTGCGCCCCGGCGAGATCATCTACCTCATCGACAACGACCTCGACGCCACCGATCTGCCGGCGGTTCTCGGCCCGGTCAGTGATCGGATCCAGGTGCGCGAGGCGGACTGGATGCCGCAACTGCTGCGCAGCCTCACCGGTGCGGGCCTGGCCCGCACCGCGGTGGGCACGGACTGACCGGATGCTCAGGCGACGCGATTACCCTGGAGGGGTGACCACGCCGCCCTTCGCCCCGCCGATCCCGGCCGATATCGCCGTTGTGTCGGCGCAGCTGGGGCGCCCGGCGCGCGATGTCGTGGGGATCGCCGCGCGCTGCGCCTGCGGCAACCCCATCGTGGTGGCCACCGCCCCGCGCCTGGCCGATGGCACTCCCTTTCCCACCTTCTACTACTTGACCGAGCCCGCCGCGACCGCCGAGATCTCGCGTCTCGAAGCCGGTCAGGTCATGCCCGAGCTGATGGCGATGCTGGCCGACGAGTCCGTTGCCGCCGCCTACGCCCGCGCACATGAGCGCTATCTCGCCGATCGCGCGTCCTTCGGCGAGGTGCCCGAGATCGAGGGGATCTCGGCCGGCGGCATGCCCTCGCGGGTCAAGTGCCTGCACGCGCTCGTCGCCCACGCCTTGGCGGCGGGTCCTGGCGTGAATCCGGTGGGGGATGCCGCGCTCGCGCGCGCCGAATGGTCGCCCGAGCGCTGCCAGTGCGCCGACCCGGGCGCGGCGCGGGCCGAGGAGATCACCGTCGCAGGGGGTGCGTCGTGAGCGCCCGGATGCTGCGCGCGAGAGGCGCGATGGCGGCATCCCTCGTCGGTGCCACGCTGCTGCTGACCGGTGCTGCCGCCGGTGTCACCCAGAGTGGCGGCGGCGACCCGATCCGCGACGCGCAGTACTGGCTCGACGGCAACCGCATCACCGAGGCGTGGGAGATCACGCGCGGTCAGGGGGTCACGATCGCGATCATCGACACCGGGATCGGGCGCGTGCACGGCGTGTTCGACGACGCCGTGATCGGCGGCACCGACGTCTCGGGGATCGGTTCACCGGACGGCCGCCGCCCGCTCGGCGTTGTGGACGGGGATCACGGATCCTGGGTCGCCTCCCTCGCCGCCGCGCGTCCCGCCCTCGACGGCACCGGCATGATCGGTGTCGCGCCGGAGGCGAATCTGCTCGCGATCTCGGTGGGCTTCGGGTCGGCAGCGAGGGTGCCCTTCGTCGAGCAGATCGCGAACGCCATGGTGTGGGCGGTCGACCACGGTGCCGATGTCATCAATCTCTCCTTCACCACCAACACCCTCGATTGGGATCCTTCCTGGGACGAGGCCTTCCAGTACGCCTTCGACCACGACGTGGTGGTGGTGGTCGCCGCCGGCAACCGCGAGAGCGGCACGACCGTGGTCGGTGCCCCCGCCACCATCCCCGGGGTGCTCACCGTCGCCGGCGTCGACCGGGCCGGGCAGGCGAGTCAGTCCGCCTCGACACAGGGCATCACGATCGGGATCTCGGCACCCAGCGAGGGGCTGCTCGGCGTCTCGGCAGACGGGCAGCTCGTGACGTGGCGCGGTACGAGTGGTGCGGCCCCGATCGTCGCGGGCGTCGCCGCGCTCGTGCGCGCAGCCCATCCCGAACTCGACGCGAACAACGTCATCAACCGGATCATCAAGAGCGCGAAGCCGGTGCCCGGGATCACGCGCGTGCCCGACAAGCTGTACGGCTATGGGCTGCTGGATGCCTACGCGGCCGTGACCGGCACGTTCCCGAACGTCACCAGCAACCCGATGGGCGATCTCGCGGAATGGGTGCGCCTGTTCCGCCGCGCGGTCGCGGGGCCTGAACCCGAACCCGAGGTGACGCCGCAGGCGGTTCCCCCCTTGCCGCCCGCCGATGCGCCCTCCGATGCCGCGTCCCCCTTCTGGCCGAGCGAGGCGACTCTGCGCTACGGCACGCTGCCGCTGGTCGCCGTCACGCTTCCTGGTATCCTGGTTGCGCTCGGCGTCACCGCAGCTGCCCGGCGCATCCGATCGGCGCGCGTCCGCGTCATCCCGCCCTCTGACAACTGAGGAGTTGCCTGCTCGTGCCCAAGATTTTGATCGTCGGCGGCGGCTATGCCGGTTTCTACACCGCATGGAAGCTCGAGAAGCGACTCCGCCGCGGTGAGGCCGAGGTGACCCTGGTCGACCCCTTGCCGTATATGACCTATCAGCCGTTCCTGCCCGAGGTGGCAGCCGGCTCCATCGAGGCCCGGCACGCGATCGTCTCGCACCGTCGCCATCTGAAGCGCACGAACGTGCTGACGGCGCACGTGACCGGGATCGACCACGCCCGCAAGGTCGCGACGATCACGCCGTCTGAGGGCGAGTCCTTCGAGTTCGCGTACGACCACATCGTGGTCACCGCCGGTGCCGTCTCGCGGACCTTCCCGATCCCGGGCATCGCCGACAACGCGATCGGGATCAAGACCATCGAAGAGGCCGTCGCGATCCGCGACCGAGTGATGTCGAACTTCGATCGCGCGGCGCTGCTGCCCCCCGGTGCCGAGCGCGACCGGCTGCTCTCGGTGGTGGTCGTCGGTGGCGGGTTCGCGGGGATCGAGGCCTTCGCTGAGCTGCGCTCGCTGGCATCCGCCCTCGTGTCGACCTATCCGCAGCTGAGCTTCGAGGACACCCAGTTCCACCTCATCGAGGCGATGGGGCGCATCATGCCCGAGGTGTCGCTGCGCACGAGCGAGTGGGTGCTGAAGGACCTCGCCAAGCGCGGCGCCTATGTGCACCTGGACACCCAGGTCACCGGAGCCATCGACGGCAACGTCGAGCTGTCCACGGGCGAGACGATCCCGACCGACCTCATCATCTGGACTGCCGGCGTCATGGCCAATCCCACGGTCGTACGTGGGGGAGACCTGCCGGTCGAGGATCGCGGCCGCATCCTGACGCGCGCCGATCTGCGTGTCGGCACGGCCGACGAACCCCTCGAGGGTGCCTGGGCCGCCGGCGACATCGCCGCGGTGCCGGACCTGACCGGCGGCGGAGTCGGCGGGTACTGCGTGCCCAATGCCCAGCATGCCGTGCGCCAGGCGAAGCTGCTGGCGAAGAACATCGTCTCGGTGCTGCGCGGCGAGGAGCCCAAGGAGTACTTCCACAAGAACCTCGGCGCGGTGGCAGGGCTCGGCCTCTACAACGGCGTGTTCCAGTCGGGCAGGCTGGCGCTGAAGGGCTTCATCGCCTGGCTTGCTCACCGCGGCTATCATGGCCTCGCGATGCCCACCTGGGAGCGCAAGTGGCGCGTGCTGTGGGGATGGTGGAACAACCTGTGGCTGGGCCGCGACCTGGTGAACCTGCAGCGCGTGCAGCACCCGCGCTATGTCTTCGAGGAGTTCGCCGCGCGCCCGAGCGCCCCGGCGAAGAAACCCGCCGCGCAGAAGGCGGCTGCCGCAGGTCGCTGAGCCTGTCGAAGCGCCCGCGGCTCGGGTCCGCCTCTTTGCGCGCGGGCACTGAGCGCGCGGCATCGGATGCACGTCGGGCCGGATGCGACTTCTGAACTGTCGGCGTGGGTCCAAAACAGCGAGTAAACAGCGGACCGCCCATCGGGTGGTGAGTGGGGGGAGGAGTAAAACCCTTGTATTTCCGGGGCTGAATGGTCCCCCCGCTGGGATTCGAACCCAGACTGAAGCGATTTTAAGTCGCCTGCCTCTGCCGGTTGGGCTACGGGGGGCCAGACACCCGTAGCCTACCTTCCGCCGCGATGCGCCACGTAGGCTGGAGAGATGCTCGACCTTCGCGCTGAACCCGGACCCCCCTCGCAGGGATGGCTCAACCCCGCCGCATGGTGGCCGCGACTGTCGGCGGCGACCGCGCACCTGCCCGCGCCCGTCGCGGCCATCGACCTCGACGCCCTGCGCTACAACGCCCTGGACCTGCTCGCCCGCGCGGGCGGCGTGCCGATCCGCGTCGCGACCAAGTCGGTGCGCGTGCGCGCGGTGCTGGACGCCGTCCTCGGCATCCCGGGTTACAAGGGTCTCCTCGCCTTCACCCTGGCAGAAGCCCTCTGGCTCGCCGAGACCCACGACGACATCGTCGTCGGCTACCCGAGCGTCGACCGCCAGAGCCTCGCGAGGCTCATCGCCGACGAGCAGGCCGCCGCGCGGATCACCCTGATGGTCGACGACCACGCCCAGCTCGACCTCATCGACCAGATCGCACCGCCCGGCACCCGGCCGCGCCTGCGCGTCGCAGTCGATGTCGACGCATCGCTGCGCGTCAAAGCACTCGGGCACATCGGCGTGCGCCGCTCGCCACTGCACTCGGCGGCCGAGGTCGCGCGCTTCGCCCGCGCGGTGCACGAGCGCGAGGGATTCCGTCTGATCGGCGTGCAGATGTACGAAGCGCAGATCGCGGGCGTCGGCGACAAGGGCGGTCCTGATGCCGCCGTCATCCGTGGCGTGCGGGCCCGCTCGGCCGAGGAGCTGCGTGCGCGTCGCGCCGAAGTCGTCGAGGCGCTCCTCGCGATGGCACCGCTCGAGTTCGTCACCGGCGGCGGCACGGGATCCCTCGAGTTCAGCGGCAGCGACCGGGCTCTGACCGAAGTGACCGCGGGCAGCGGCCTGCTGGCAGGGCACCTGTTCGACGGCTACCGCGCCTTCCGCCCTGCCCCCGCGGCGGCCTTCGCCTTCGACGTCGTACGACGTCCGGGACCCGGGGTCGCGGTCGTGCTCGGCGGCGGATGGATCGCATCCGGACCCGCGGGCAATGACCGCCAGCCGATGCCCGTCTGGCCGAAGGGACTGCGCGCCCTGCCGCGCGAGGCCGCCGGCGAGGTGCAGACGCCGTTGCAGGGTCCCGAGGCCCGGACGCTGCGCGTGGGCGATCGCGTGTGGTTCCGGCACGCCAAGAGCGGCGAGGCCGCCGAGCGCATCGCCGCCTACCACCTGGTCTCCGGCAACGACGTGATCGATGAGCTGCCGACCTACCGCGGCGAAGGAAAGGCCTTTCTGTGACGCGGATGGGAGGCTCCTGGCAGAACTGGGCGCGCACGGCTCAGGTGCGCCCGCGCCGGGTGGAGCGGCCGCGCACACCCGAAGGCGTGCAGCGTGCGGTGCTCGCCGCCGCGGGTCGGGGCCTGCGGGTCAAGGCGGTCGGCGCGGGGCACAGCTTCACCGGAATCGCGGTCGCGCCCGACGTGCTGCTGGATCTCTCTGACCTGCAAGGCCTCGTCGCCGCGGACCCTGCGACCGGGCGAGTGACGCTTCTCGCCGGCACGCGGCTGCACCGGATCCCCGCCTTGCTCGAACCGGCGGGGCTGGCGATGGAGAACCTCGGCGATATCGACCGGCAGTCGATCTCCGGCGCGATATCGACCGGCACGCACGGCACCGGCGCGGGCTTCGGCGGGATCGCCACGCAGGTGCGAGGCGTCACCCTCGTCACCGCCGCGGGGGAGTTGCTCCGCATCGACGCGGAGAACAATCCCGAGTTGCTCCCCGCAGCGGCGCTGGGTCTCGGTGCCCTGGGCGTCCTCGTGGAGGTCACCCTGCAGTGCGTCCCGGCCTTCGTCGTGCAGGCAGTGGACGAGCCCGTGCCGCTCGACGAGTTGCGCGAGAGCCTCGGTGAGCGGGTCGCGGCATCCGATCACTTCGAGTTCTACTGGTTTGCGCACACCGACATCGCCCTCACCAAGCGCCAGACGCGGCTGCCGGGTGACGCCCCGCGCGAGCCGCTGCCGCCGGTGGGCCGGTGGCTGGATGAGACGCTGCTGTCGAACGGCGTCTTCCGCGTCGTGTGCGCCACCTCGCGCCTGGTGCCTGCGATCACCCCGCCCTTCAATCGGCTCGCCGTGCGCCTGACCGGCGATCGCTCGTACACGGATGCCTCGCACCGCGTCTTCACGCAGTCGCGCACCGTGCGCTTCCGCGAGATGGAGTACGCGCTGCCGGCCGAGAACACCCTCGCCGCCTTCGACGAGCTGCGTGCGCTCATTGCGAACCGCGGCTGGCGGATCGAGTTCCCGGTCGAGGTGCGCTTCGCCGCGGCCGACGACCTCTGGCTCTCCACCGCGCACGGGCGGGCCACCGGCTACATTGCCGTTCATCGTTACTGGCGCGCGAACCCGACCGAGTACTTCGGCGAGGTCGAGCAGATCATGCTCGCCCACGGAGGGCGGCCGCACTGGGGCAAGATGCACACGCGGGATGCCGCGCAGCTGCGCGAGCGCTACCCGCGGTTCGACGACTTCCTCGCAGCGCGGGACCGGCTCGATCCCGAGCGCCGCTTCGCCAACCGCCACCTGGAGCGCATACTCGGCAGCTAGGGTTTCGCAGATACTGCCCAGGCATCGAGGCGGTGTCATGGATAGTATGGAGGAAACTCTCTAGGGGGCGCGTCATGGAATGGCTTGTACCTGTTCTGATCATCGTCGGGCTGGTGGTGCTCGTCGGGATCTATCTCTGGGCGACGTACAACTCGCTCGTGCAGCTGAACGTGCGCGTCGATGAGGCCTGGAGCGGCATCACCGTGCAGCTCAAGCGCCGTGCCGATCTCATCCCGAACCTCATCGAGTCGGTGAAGGGCTTCGCGGCCCACGAGAAGGCCGTGTTCGAGAACGTCACCCGGGCGCGCGCAGAGACGCTGAGCGCCGGTGGTCCCGCCGAGGCAGGGGTTGCCGAAGGGCACCTGCAGCAGGCGCTCAAGAGCCTGTTCGCGGTCGCAGAGGCGTACCCGCAACTGCAGGCCAGCCAGACCTTCCTGCAGTTGCAGGCGTCCCTCGTCGACACGGAGGACAAGATTCAGGCGGCCCGTCGCTTCTACAACGGCGGCGTGCGAGAGCTGAACACCAAGATCAAGGTGTTCCCGAACAACCTGTTCGCCCGTGGCCTGGGCTTCACCGAGCGCGAGTTCTTCGAGGTCGCCGACGGCACGGCCATCGCCGAGCCCCCGCGCGTGCAGTTCTGACACGAGAAGGCTCACCGCGCCCACGGCGCGTTGAGCCTTCTCGTGTCAGGGTTGAGCGAGCCGAAGGCGAGTCGAAACCCCGGTGTCTCTCGCCGCGTTTCGTCTCGCTGCGCTCGCTCAACGAGCGGGGGGTGACCCTCACCACGCCCGCAGGACGAAACCCTCGGTCGTGAGGTCGAGGTCGCCGCGCACGGTCCAGTCGGTGGTGCGATAGGTCACCGTGTGCGCCTTGCCGGCGTGGTTCTTGCCGATCGCGGTCGCCACGAGTTCGCCGCGGGATGCCACGAAGCCGCCCCCGCCGAGCTCGATGACGGGATAGCTCTCGATGCGGAAGCGGACCTCGCTCAAGGATGCGAGATCCGCCCCCCAGGGGATCCGGATGCCGCAGTGCTCCGGTACCGTGGTCGCCGGCACCGTGCACGCGTCGAGGTAGACGTTGAGCTGCCCCTGCGCGATCTCGGCGGCATCGGGTCGGAGTGACGCCTGAACCGACAGCGCTGAGACCTCGCCCGGAAAGACGCGCACGCGCTGCTCGCCCTGCAGCACGCGAACGGGTGCCGGAGCGAGGGGATACACGCCCGGCAGCAGCGTCACCGCCTCGCCGTTCGCGTAGAAGGATCCGCCGATCCCGATGCCGGTGCCCGGGGTGACCGCGGGCGTCACTGCGGCCAGCACGTCCTCGGCGACCGGGATCCAGCGGTCCTCGCGCTTGTGCACGCGGATCGTGGCTTCGTACGGGTCGCCGTCCAGGTGGAACGCCACCGTGACGCGGGTGTATCCGTCCTGTTCCTGCGAGGAGCGCACCTCGGGATCGGCGACGAAGCCGAGCGCGGAGTGGAACGCCGCGCGGGCGGTGTCGGGCACCACGACACCGGAGGCATCCACCTGTGCGGCGTCTCCCGAGCCGAGCGCTCTAAACACCGCGAGCGCGGCATCCTCGGCCGTCGCGGGACGCAAGAAGAACCACCACAGCGCTGCGGCGCAGACCGCCACGACCAGAAGCGCGCCGAGCACCCGCGGCCAGGTCCTTCGGACCGGCTCCCGACGGTGCCGGGCGCGGTGCTGCGCGTGGGTCATGCTCGCCAGCGTACCCGGCGGACGCCTCGAGCGGGAGCGCATCGACTCACATGCGGGCGCGCGTATATGCGGGCAATAGACTTGCAGAATGAGCGAGGAGAAGCGTTCCCCGATCCGGGATCTCATCCAGCGCCGCACCGTCACCGCTGAGACCGACCGGGGGGTGCCCCCGGCGCTGCAGTTGACGGCGAGCTACGCCTGGCGCTTCATCGTGATCGCGGTCGCGATCGGGATCTTCGTGTGGCTGGTCATCGAGCTGAAGCTCCTGATCATCCCGTTGCTGGTCGGGATTCTGGTCACGGCGCTGCTGTGGCCCGCCTTCTCCCTCATGCTCCGCGCGCGCTTTCCGCGGTGGCTCGCGATCGTCATCGCCCTGTTCGGCACGCTCGCGATCGTCACCGGGCTGTTGTGGCTGGTCGGTTGGCAGATCGCGTTGGAATGGCCCTCGGTGCGCGAGCGCTCGGTCCAGGCTTTCGCCGACTTCCGCACGTTCCTGATCGAGGGTCCGCTGCACCTCACCGTAGAGCAGATCGACACGTTCTTCGACGAGGCGTGGGAGTTCATCCGGACCCAGAGTCAGGCGCTGTGGAGCGGGGCGATCGCCATCGGCCTGACCTTCGGGCACATCGTCGCAGGCACTCTGCTCGCTCTGTTCATCCTGATCAGCCTGCTCGCCGACGGTGCGGGCATCTGGCGCTGGACGCTGAAGCTCTTCCCGCAGCGCGCGCGCCAGGCGGTGGACGTGGCCGCGAGAGGCGGGTGGGACACCGTCATCAACTACGCGCGCACACAACTGTTCGTGGCGACGATCGACGCCATCGGGATCGGGCTCGGCGCGTTCCTGCTGGGGGTTCCGCTGGCGATCCCCGTGGCGGTGCTGGTCTTCCTCGGCTCCTTCATCCCGATCGTCGGTGCGGTGCTGACCGGAGCTCTCGCCGTGTTCCTCGCGCTCGTCTACAACGGGCCGTGGATCGCCCTGTGGATGCTGGTGGTCGTGCTCGCGGTGCAGCAGATCGAGGGCCATGTGCTCCAGCCCCTCCTCATGGGCGCGGCGGTCAAGGTGCATCCGCTCGCGGTCGTGCTGGTCGTCGCCGGTGGTGCGATGATCGCCGGAATCCCCGGTGCCCTGTTCGCGGTGCCGCTGGCGGCCTTCATCAATGTGGTCGGCGTGACCTTCGCGACAGGATCCTGGCGGACGGGTCGAAGACCGGATGAGATGGATCTGATCTGGAACACCGTGCCTCTGGGTCGGAGGCACGGATGACCCCTGTGGTCGACCTGGCCGAGTTCGAGGAGGCGGCCCGTGGCCTTTCGGATGTCATCTCGCACACCCCGACACTGCCCTCCCGCACGCTCTCAGAGATGCTCGGCTCGCCCGTTGTCCTGAAGATGGAGAACCTGCAGCGCACCGGATCCTTCAAGATTCGCGGAGCCACCTACCGGCTCTCGCGGCTGAGCGAGCAGGAGCGTTCGCGCGGCGTGGTGGCCGCCTCGGCCGGCAACCATGCGCAGGGTGTCGCGCTCGCGGCGCGGGCGCTCGGGATCCCGGCGACGATCTTCATGCCGCTGGGGGTTCCGGTGCCCAAGCTCCTGGCCACCCGCGGGTACGGGGCCGAGGTGATGCTCGAGGGCGAGACGGTCTCGACATCCCTGCGCCTGGCCGCCGAGTTCGCCGAGCGCACGGGGGCCGTGCTCATTCACCCCTTCGACCACCGCGACATCATCGTCGGACAGGGCACGCTCGGGCTGGAACTCATCGAGGACGCCCCGGATGTCGACACGATCCTGGTCGGCGTCGGCGGCGGCGGGCTCATCGCGGGGGTCGCCGCCGCGGCCAAGGCCAAGGCCGCGCAGGCCGGACGCAGCATCCGGGTCATCGGCGTGCAGGCGGAGAACGCCGCGGCCGTGCCGCCGTCGCTGCGCGCCGGGCATCCGGTCGAGATCGAGACGCAGCCGACGATCGCTGACGGCATCCTCGTCTCGCGGCCGGGCGACGTGCCCTTCGAGATCATCCGCGACCTCGTCGACGAGGTGGTCACCGTCACCGACGACGACATCGCCCGCGCGATCCTGCTGCTGCTCGAGCAGGCGAAGGTCGTGGTCGAGCCCGCCGGGGCGGTCGGGGTTGCCGCGATCCTCGCCGGCAAGATCCGGGATGCCGGAAAGACTCTCGCCGTGCTCTCGGGCGGCAACATCGACCCGCTGCTGATGCAGCGCGTCGTCGCGCACGGTCTTGCCGCGGCCGGTCGCTACCTGACCGTCCGCATCCCGCTGCCGGACCGGCCGGGACAGCTCGCGCGGGTGTCGGCGCTGGTGTCGGAGGCGGGGGCGAACGTCATCGAGGTCATGCACACGCGGCACGGGCACGGGCTGCAGATCAGCGAGGTGATCCTGCAGCTGAGCATCGAGACGCGCGGGGTCGAGCACGCGGAGCGGACGCTCGACACCCTCCGGCACGCGGGTTTTGACCCGCAGGTGGTGCCGGACTAACCCGCGTACGTAGCCACGTCGACGATCTCGACCGGGATCTCGCGGCCGTTGGGTGCGGTGTAGGACGCCTTCTCGCCGATCCTCAACCCCAGGATCGCTTGACCGAGCGGGCTCGCCTCGCTGTACACATCCAGGTCCGATCCAGCCGCGATCTCGCGGCTGCCGAGCAGAAACACCTCTTCGCCGCCCGCGACCAGGGCGGTGACCACCGTGCCGGGTTCGACGATGCCGCGGCTGGGCGGCGCCTCGCCGACGCGGGCGGTCTTGAGCAGCTCCTGCAGGTTGCGGATGCGGGCCTCCTGTTTGCCCTGCTCGTCCTTGGCGGCGTGGTAGCCGCCGTTCTCTTTGAGGTCTCCCTCTTCGCGGGCGAGCTCGATGCGCTTGGCGATCTCTTCGCGGCCGACGGTCGAGAGCTGCTCGAGCTCGGCGGCGAGCCGGTCGTAGGCCTCCTGCGTGAGGAAGGGAACCTGGGGATCCGCAGACACGACGATTCTCCTTGGTCGAAAACGTGGGGGATATGCCAAGACGCCCCGGCACTCGGCCAGGGCGTCGATTGTGTGAGTCTCAGTCTAAGAGACCCAGCAGGTGTTCACCAAACCCGTGGTGGCCAGCGCGACCGTGGGAATCCGCTCGCTGAAGGCCCGGGTGTGCTCTGGGCTCGCGGGCAGGCGCACGAGTCGCCATCCCACGATCCCCTTGCTCTCATCCTGCGCTTCCAGCACGCAGACGACCTCGCGATCGCGGGGAGCGGTCACCTGGAAGCGCAGCTGCACCGCGTGTTCGTCGATCACTTCATAGCCGAGGTCATCGGCGTCCACCGCGGTGAGGTTCGCCGCCACCGTCCACCAGATGCCGAGGGCAAGTGCGCCGGAGGCGAGGATCCCCAGCACCACCCACAGACTCCGCCGCGGGCGACCGCGGCCGTAGCGCGCGTCGAGTTCGGCGGCGGTGGTCACGAGGCGGGATCCGATCGCTAGGCTGGTAGTTCCAGGCTACGCGAATCCAGAGGGGCCCGAACATGCTGATCAGGGGACTGACCACCCCGCTTCCGACGCCGACGGTTGACCCCTCCCTGGTCAACCCCGGCCCTGCCGGTTTTGTTGCGATCGCACTGCTGGCCGCGGCCGTGGTCGTCCTGATCTGGGACATGCTGCGACGCATCCGCCGGGTGCGATACCGGGCCGAGGTCGCCGAGGAGCTCGACGCCGAAGAGGCGGCGCTGCGCGAGGGGGATGCCGAGGCACCCGGCGGCCCCGAGCAGACGTAGTAGTCGCGCACTCGGGTGCGCCGATGACGCGCGCCGACGTGCCAAGGGGCCGCGATTGCGGCATGCGCCGCGCATCATTGCGGGCGATTGGTTCTTGCCGGGCGTGCTCGCGTGCCCTAGCCTGTGTCCAGGAGATCTTCAGGTTTCTCTTGCGCCGTCGTACCCGCGCACGGCATCGAGAACGGAACGAACATGCCCGCACGGTCTCGCTCCCTCACTCGGATCACCGCGCTCGGCGCGGCCGGGCTTCTGACCGCAGGCCTGCTCGGCGTCGTCGCCGCACCCGCCTACGCCGTGACGTTCCCGGTGACGAACGCGGCCGAGCTCGCCGCAGCGATCGACGACGCCAACGCCGACCCCGACCTGGATACGATCCAGATCAACGCCAGTTTCGCCCTCGCGGTGAACCTGCCGACGATCACCGAGGATCTCATCATCGAGGGCAACGGGAACACCATCACCGGTGCGGGAAGCAATGCCTTCGACATCGACGGTGTCGACCAGGTGGAGATCCGGAACCTGACGATCACGGGTGCGTTCTACTCGATCTTCTCGAACGCCAGCGGGCTCACCCTCGACGGCGTCACGATCACCGGCGGCATCCTCGACGGGCTCGAGGTCTGGGACGGGACGCTCTCGGTGACCGACTCCGTCTTCACGCAGAACACCACCGGCGGCGCCACCATCTCGGTCAACGGCGGGCCCACCGAGGTCACCATCACGGGCAGCACCTTCGACGAGAACGGCGGTACGGGGCTCAGCATCGATGGCGACGTCGACGACAGCACATTCACGGTGACCGACACCACGATGAACGACAACGCCGAGAACGGCTTCGGCTTCGACTTCCGTGGCGACTCGTCTCTTGCACTGACCCGCGTCACCGCCAACGGCAACGGCCAGGACGGCTTCGACATCCGGGCGGAAGAAGGGGTCGAGGCCACGCTGACCGACCTCACCGCCGACGGCAACGGCGACGACGGCTTCGAGCTCTCCCTCTACGACGACGTCACACTTACCGCGACGGGGCTGTCGGCGGCCGAGAACGACTCCAACGGCTTCCAGATCTCCACCGACGACGACGTGGTCGGTCAGATCAGCGACTCCGTCTTCGACGACAACCTCGACAACGGGGTCGATGCCGAGGTCGAGAACGGCGGCGAACTCACCTTCACCCGCGTGGACACCCGTGGCAACGACGACGACGGCTACCAGGTGCGGACGCGCAGCGGTTCGCGGGTCACCATCGCAGAGACGAACATCGCCGACAACGGCGACCTGGGTCTCCACGGCAATATCGGGAACTCGGAGCTGGATGTCCTGGCAAGCACGATCTCCGGCAACACGGTCGGCGCCATCTTCTACGGCCAAGACGACGCCCTGATCTTCATCGGGAACTCGACGGTCTCGGGCAACGGACCTGGCTCTCTCCAGAGCCTCGGCGTCGGTGGCATCTTTTTCGACGGGAGCGATGCGGGCACGCTGCCGGAGGCGGTCATCGCGAACTCGACCATCACGAACAACTCCAGCGGCTGGAGCGCTCCCGGAGTCGGTCTCATCGACTTCGTTCTGCTCATCCAGAACAGCATCCTGGCGGGCAACGCCGAATGGGACCTCGCCACGGGCGGTGAACCCGCCGAGGTCGCCATCGAGCACAGCCTCGTGCAGAGTGCCTTCGGGGATTCGATCGTCACCACCGCGATCGCAGCCGGCATCGGCAACCTCACCGGGGTCGACCCGCTGCTCGGCCCGCTCGCCGACAACGGGGGGCGCACGCTGACCCACCTGCCGCAGGCGGGAAGCCCCGTGATCGACGCCGGCGATCCCGCGTTCTCGGCGCCGCCGACGCAGGATCAGCGCGGGCAGGCGCGCGTGCAGAACAGCCGGCTCGACATGGGATCGGTCGAGAGGCCCGCTCCTTCAGGCGGCGGCGACGGCGGGCTCGCGGATTCCGGTGGGCCGGACATCCTGGCTCCCGCCCTGGGGATCGCCGGACTGCTCCTGATCCTGGGCGCAGTGCTCTTGTTCCTGCGGGTGCGGCGCCGCCGCGTCGCGGCCTGATCGTCGTCGGGGGTGTGCGATCCGTCCTTGCCCGGTCGCCTCGTAGTGCCGTAGTCTCCTACACAGGATGCGTTCGGGTTCCTCCTGCTCTCGCGTGCGTGTGCACGGCATCCAGGACGGAACTCACATGATCGCACAGCCCCTCACCCGGATCACCGCGCTCGGCGCGACCGGACTGCTCGCCGCGGGCCTTCTCGGCGTCGTCGCGAATCCGGCGTACGCGGCGACCTTGCCGGTGGATAGCTCTGCCGGGCTCGTTGCCGCGATCACCCTGGCCAACTCTGATCCGAACCCCGACACGATCGAGATCACCGGCAGCTTCGTGCTGGCGGAGGACCTGCCGGAGATCACCGAGGATCTCATCATCCTGGGCAACGGGAACTCCATCGCGGCCGCAGGCTACGAGAGCTTCTCTTTCGGCTCCGTCGACGAGGCGGAGATCCACAACCTGACGATCACGGATGCGCTCGACAGCGGCATCTACGCCCTCCACACCAACCTGGTTCTGGAGAACGTGACCGTGACCGGCAGCGGCGACTATGGGCTCAGCGTCGATTTCGGGTCGCTGTCGATCACCGGCTCGACGTTCTCGGACAACCGCTTCGGCGGGGCCTCGATCATCGCGAACACCGCCGACATCACGATCTCGGCGAGCCACTTCGACGACAACGACGGGTTCGAAGGGCTCTTGATCATCGCCGATAGCGGTGCCGTCACGGTCACCGGCACCACGGCGAACGACAACGAGGGCAACGGCGCGCGCTTCGTCGTCGAGGGTGATACGCAGCTCGTGCTGACCGGAGTGGAGGCGTCGGGTAACGAGTACGAAGGGTTCGAGATCGAAGCGCTGGACAGTGCCGATGTCAGGCTGACCGACCTCACCGCTGACGACAACGGTGACAACGGCATCGATCTGCACCTCGAAAGCAGCAGCGCACTCACCGCGACGGGGCTGTCGGCGAACGACAACGGTGACAACGGTTTCGAGATCTCCACCGACGGCGACGTGGTCGGCCAGATCAGCGACTCCGTCTTCGACGACAACCGCGACAACGGCGTTGATGTCGAGGCTCGGGGCGGCGAACTCACCTTTACCCGTGTCGACACAAGTGGCAACGGGGACAGCGGCTATCTCCTGTCGCTGTCCGATGCCGGACGGGTCGTCATCGCCGAGGCGAACATCGACGGCAACACGGACTCAGGCATCGACGCCGATATCTACGGCTCGGTGCTGGACGTTCTCGGGAGCACGATCTCACGCAACACGGTCGGTGCCATCTTCTACGCCGAAGAAGGCTCCCTGGTCTCGATCGTCAACTCGACGGTCTCGGGCAACGAGCCGGGCACGATCCAGAGCGTGTTCGTCGGCGGCATCCTGTTCGACGGCAACGCCTCGGGAGAGGTGCCACAGGCGGTCATCGCCAACTCGACGATCACGGACAACTTCAGCGGTTATCAGGCGACCCCCGGCGGCGTCGGCGTCATCGCCTTCGCGCTGCGCATCGAGAACAGCATCCTGGCCGGTAACGGCGACTGGAGTCTCGCCACCCAGGGTCTGCCCGCCCAGATCGTCGTGGAGCACAGCCTCCTGCACAATGCCTTCGGGGACCCCATCGTCGACGCCGCGATAGCCGCCGGCACCGGAAACATCACCGACGAAGACCCGCTGCTCGGCCCGCTCGCGAACAACGGCGGACACACGCTGACCCAGCTGCCCCAGGCGGGCAGCCCCGTGATCGACGCCGGCGATCCCGCGTTCGCAGGCCCGCCGACGCAGGATCAGCGCGGGCAGGCGCGGGTGCAGAACGGCCGGCTCGACATGGGTGCGGTCGAGACGCAGGTTCCGGGCGGAGGTGGCGAGGGCGGAGACGAGGATGGCGATGGCGGGCTCGCCGATTCGGGTGGCCCCGACATCCTGGTACCCGGTCTCGTGATCGCGGGACTCCTCGTGATCCTCGGCGCGGTGCTGCTCTTCGTGCGGACGCGCCGCCGACGCAGCTAGGCAGCCACACGGACGACGCAACCTCGCTCGTTGAGCGACGAGCGGAGCGAGGAGACGAAACGCGGCCTGCAGCCCACGGCGTCTCGCCGCGCTCGCTCAACGACCGATAGCGCCGCAGAGGTCGTCGCTCAGGCCCCGAGCGACGGCGAGAGCGGGTTCAGAGCGATCAACAGGCACGCGATCCAATGGCAGAGGAACGCCAGGACCGTGCAGACGTGGAAGATCTCGTGGAACCCGAAGTGGTTCGGCCAGGGGTTGGGCTTCTTCATCCCGTAGACGATCGCGCCCAGGGTGTACAGCACGCCGCCCACGGCGATGAGCACCATCATCGCGATGCTGGCGTTGAGCAGGTCGACGATGTACATCACCGCAGCCCAGCCGAGCACGAGGTACAGCGCGACGTAGAGCCAGCGCGGGGCACCCAGCCAGAACACGCGGAACAGGATCCCCAGCAGCGCTCCGCCCCAGACCAGGCTCAGCAGGATCACGCCCTTCTGCGGCGGCAGCGCGAGCACCGAGACCGGGGTGTAGGTCCCCGCGATCAGCAGCATGATGTTCGCGTGGTCGATCCGCTTGAGCGTGCGCTTGACGCCGGGGCTCCAGGTGAAGCGGTGGTAGAGCGCGGAGGTGCCGAACAGCAGCAGTGAGCTCGCCATGAACACCGCGGCGGCCGCCTTGGCGACGCCGCCCTGCGAGAAGACGATGAGCAGCACGCCCGCCGCGATCGCGACCGGGAACGTCCCCGCGTGGATCCACCCGCGCCAGCTCGGCTTCAGCTCGCCGCTCGCGTCCGCGCGCGCGGCGTCCATCAGCGGCAGCTGCGGCAGGTCGAGGCTCGAGGTCTCGGGTGCGGGATCGGTCATCCCCTCACTCTAGGCGCTTGCGCCGAGAGGCTCCGCTCAGGGAGCGGAGGCTCTCGAAGGCACCACGCGGCCCCGCATGCGAATCCGTGCACCTATCCGCCCGTACTCAGCGATCCCGCGCCTCGTACACGGTAGCGTGGGCATGTGAACGCACGATCCGGCTCCGGGCCGCTGTACCGTCTGTACGCCAGGCGTCTGCGTCACCGGATCAATCTCGCATCCGTTCCCGGTCACGTCGCCATGATGATCGACGGCAACCGTCGCTGGGCACGGCAGCTCGGGCTGAGTTCCGCCGCTGAAGGATACCGGGCCGGAGCCGTCAAGATGCGCGAGTTCCTGGACTGGTGCGACGATCTCGGCGTCGGCGTCGTCTCACTGTACCTGCTCTCGGTCGACAACATCCGCAAGCGTGACTCGGGCGAGATCGCCGGGCTCATCGAGGTCATCGCGGAGCTTGCCGACGGCCTCTCGCGCGAAAGCGACTGGCGGGTCAAGCACGTCGGCCGCACGGACATCCTGCCGCCCGGGCTCGCCCGCGTGCTTGCCGATGCCGAGGCGCGTACGGCAGAAAGCGGCGGGATGCACGTGAACCTCGCGGTCGGATACGGCGGCCGGGCCGAGATCGTGGATGCGGTGCGCAGCGTCATCATCAGGCACGAGGCATCCGGCGGCAGACTTGAGGATCTCGCCGAGCTGCTCACCCCCGAGATGATCGGCGAGCACCTCTACACCGCCGGCCACCCCGACCCCGATCTCGTCATCCGTACCAGCGGTGAGCAGCGACTGAGCGACTTCCTGCTGTGGCAGAGCGCGCACAGTGAGCTCTACTTCGTCGAGGCGCTGGGACCGGCCCTGCGCCACATCGACTTCCTGCGTGCGATCCGCGACTACGCGGGCCGCGAAAGGCGCTTCGGCAGGTAGCCGGGATTTCGGGCGTGTCGCTCGCGGACCGGGGTGAGTGCGCGTCGTAGCGTCGAGCTATCGGGCACCGCGTCCGATCGAGTCGGCCTTCCGGATCGCGACTCGTGGCCCTGGTCGACTCGCGATACAACCGGGAACATCCCGGGTCGGGAGTGGGTCGTGACCTCAGCCACCGTCCAGCAGTCCACCCGCCGCACCACCGCGAAGAAGACGGCGCTTCGCACCTATGTGCTCGACACCTCGGTTCTTCTCTCTGACCCGCAGGCTTTCTTCCGCTTCGCCGAGCACTCGATCGTGCTCCCGGTCGTGGTGATCTCCGAGCTCGAGGGCAAACGCCACGACCCTGAGATCGGGTACTTCGCCCGGCAGGCACTCCGTCACCTCGACGAGCTGCGGGTCGAGCACGGGCGACTGGACTTCCCGGTGCCGGTCGGCGAGGGCGGGACGCTGCGCGTCGAGCTGAACAACACCGACGCCGAGGTGCTGCCCAGCGGCATCCGGCTCGGCGACAACGATTCGCGAATCCTCGCCGTCGCGGCGCACCTCGCCCAGGACGGGCAGGAGGTCACGATCGTCTCGAAAGACCTGCCGATGCGCGTCAAGGCCGCATCCCTGGGTCTGCGCGCCGAGGAGTACTTGGCCGAGCAGGCGGTCGACTCCGGCTGGACCGGGATCTCGAGCCTTGCGCTCTCGGGCGACGAGATGAGCGACCTCTATGAGAGCGAAGTCGGCGCGAGCGACGAGGTGCGGGGCCTCCCCGTCAACACGGGTCTCATCATCCAGTCCGAGCGCGGCTCGGCGCTGGGCCGGGTCACCGGCGACAGCGAGTACCGCCTCGTCCGCGGCGACCGCGAGGTGTTCGGGATGCACGGCCGTTCCGCCGAACAGCGGATCGCTATCGACCTGCTGCTGGATCCGGATATCGGGATCGTCTCGCTCGGCGGCCGTGCCGGCACGGGCAAGTCGGCGCTCGCGCTGTGCGCGGGGCTCGAGGCCGTGCTCGAGCGGCAGCAGCAACGGCGGATCCTCGTCTTCCGGCCGCTGTTCGCCGTGGGCGGGCAGGAGCTCGGCTACCTCCCCGGCGATCAGGGCGAGAAGATGAACCCCTGGGGGCAGGCCGTGTTCGACACCCTGGGCTCGGTCGTCTCGGGCAATGTGGTCGAGGAGGTCCTCGAGCGCGGCATCCTCGAGGTGCTGCCGCTCACCCACATCCGCGGCCGCTCGCTGCACGACGCCTTCGTGATCGTCGACGAGGCGCAGTCGCTGGAGCGCAACGTCCTGCTGACGGTGCTCAGCCGCATCGGGCAGAACTCCCGCGTCGTGCTCACGCACGACATCGGCCAGCGCGATAACCTGCGGGTCGGGCGGCACGACGGCATCGCCTCGGTCATCGAGACCCTCAAGGGCCACGACCTGTTCGCGCACGTGACGCTGCAGCGCAGCGAGCGCTCGGCGATCGCCGCCCTCGTCACCGAACTCCTGGAGGGCCACGAGCTCAGCTAGGTGTGGTTGCCTGGCGCGGGCGGCCTTCTCTCCGTCGCGGCCCGTGCTCGCTTCCGCTCCCTTCGGCACCCTACGAATGCACGATCCCCACACACCTGCACGAGGAAATCGGCGAAAACGTCGTGCATACGTGTTGGGCTCGTGCATTCGTGTCGGGAGACGTGCCGTCGGGGCGGGTGCCCGGGTGATCGCCCCAGGTCACGCGTAGTCGCGGAGGCGCAGGATCGCCCCCAGGATGGCTGCCTGCACGGTCGGCCAGTCGTAGGTCACCTGGGCGTAGTCGAAGCGCAGCGTTTCGTATCCGAGGAGGGATGCCACGGCATCCCGTTTCAGATCCTTGTGACGCTTCTCTGAACCTGCGTGGTTCTCCTTGCCGTCGACTTCGAGAATCAGGCGTCCACCGAGGACGAAGTCCACGACGCCCACACCGCGGATCATCACCTGACAGTCCAGCGCGATTCCGATGAGATGCAGGCGGAGTCGCAGCAGCGACTCCAGTCCGCTGTCGGCGTCTGGCCTGGCGAAGTCGACGAGCCAGCGCGCAGACTCCGGCAGGGTAGATCGGATGCGGTTCCTCGCCGCCCGCGAGAGCTTCCCGGTCCGCCACGCCGACTCGAAGGAGGCGAAGAACGCCTCTTCGCCCGTGCAGCTGAAGAGATGAAGCAGTGCCTGCTCCACCGTCGCCAGGCCGAACCGGGTCGGCCCGCTGGCGAAGTGGCTCACGCAGGCGCAGTCGGGATGAGTATGCACCCGTCCGTTCGTGCCGAGCCAGACGTGCACAGCATCGGCGTCGAGCGTCCACACACCGTGGGACTGGAGAGCGCGGGCACATGTGAGCATGCCGCCGTGGCTCGCCGCGGTGAGGAGCGGGGGCGGTGTTCCAGGGACTGCGAACACTCCGTTGCGAAGGCGCAGGATGCGTCCGCGGTTGACGGCGCAGGAGAGATCCCATCGGGTCAGGCCGTGACGCTGCAGCATCCGGCCACGCGCGATGCCGCCCGCGCGGGCGATCAGGGTGTGTGGATCGAGCACTCCTCCAGGATGACGGCTCGCTCGCATCCGTTGGCCACGAAAGGGCCGAATGTGAAAAACTTCCCCTCGTTTGCCATCTGTGCAGAGGGGATCCCGTTCCTACGTTTGCACGAGTCCGACACACTTGCACGAAGGACTCGACGAATAAGTCGTGCAGGCGTGTTGGACTCGTGCAAACGTAGGAGGGGGTGTGTGGTGGCTCGAATCGGGACGGGCTGTGCGGATCAGGACGACAAGGACGGCATGCCGCGACCGCCACCTATCCCGGGTGGGTCATCGACAGCAGGTCGAGCTTCTCGTCGAGCTGGGCCAGGGTGATCTCGCCGCGCTCGACGTAGCCGAGGTCGATGACGGCATCCCGCACCGTGATGCCCTTCGCGACCGCGTGCTTGGCGATCTTCGCCGCCGCCTCGTAGCCGATGATCTTGTTCAGGGGCGTCACGATGGACGGGGACATCCCGGCGAAGGCGGCCGCGCGCTCGAGGTTGGCCTCCAGGCCGTCGATCGTCTTGTCGGCGAGCACGTGCGAGGCGTTGGCGAGCAGGCGGATGGACTCGAGCAGAGCCGTGCCCATGACCGGGATCGCCACGTTCAGCTCGAAGGATCCGGATGCCCCCGCCCAGGCCACGGTCGCGTCGTTGCCGATCACGCGGGCGCAGACCATGAGCACCGCCTCCGGGACGACCGGGTTGACCTTGCCGGGCATGATCGAGGAGCCCGGCTGCAGGTCCGGGATGTGCAGCTCGCCCAGGCCCGTGTTGGGGCCGGAGCCCATCCAGCGCAGGTCGTTGTTGATCTTGGTGAGCGAGACCGCGATGGTGCGCAGGGCCCCGGATGCCTCCACGAGCCCGTCGCGGTTGGCCTGCGCCTCGAAGTGGTCCTTCGCCTCGGTGATCGGAAGCTCCGTCTCGGCGGCCAGCAGCGCGATGACCTTCTGCGGGAAGCCGAGCGGCGTGTTGATGCCGGTGCCGACGGCCGTGCCGCCGAGCGGGACCTCGGCCACGCGGGGGAGGGCCGACTGCACGCGCTCGATCCCGAGGCGCACCTGGCGGGCGTAGCCGCCGAACTCCTGGCCGAGGGTGACCGGCGTGGCGTCCATCAGATGCGTGCGCCCGGACTTCACGGCGTCCTTCCACAGCACCGCTTTCTGCTCCAGGGCCACCGCGAGGTGGTCGAGGGCCGGGATGAGCGTGTCGATAAGTGCCTGGGTCACCGCGATGTGCACGGAGGTCGGGAAGACGTCGTTCGAGGACTGCGAGGCGTTGACGTGGTCGTTCGGATGCACGGGCGCGCCGAGGATGCGCGTGGCCAGCGCCGCCAGCACCTCGTTCATGTTCATGTTCGAGGACGTGCCGGATCCGGTCTGATAGGTGTCGACCGGGAACTCGTCGTCGTGCGCGCCGGTGGCGACCTCGTCGGCCGCCTGAGCGATGGCATCGGCGATCGCTCCGTCGAGCGTGCCGAGCTCCTTGTTGGCGAGGGCCGCGGCCTTCTTGATGCGGGCGAGCGCGGCGATCTGCGCCGACTCCAGGCCCGTGCCCGAGATCGGGAAGTTCTCGACGGCGCGCTGGGTCTGCGCCCCGTAGAGCGCGTTCTTCGGCACCCGGACTTCGCCCATGGTGTCGTGCTCGATGCGGTACTCGGTCACTGCGATCTCTCCTCGGATGCGGCGGCGGGAATCCCGTCGATCCCCACGGTGATGACGGGCACGACCGTGCCCTCGGCAAGTCTGTAGTTGGCGCCGACGATCCCCAGGCGCCCCGCGGCGACGGCGTCGCTGATCAGCTCGGAGGACTGCAGCAGGTTTCCGACGGTGTTGCGCAGGTGCTCCTGCCCGACCAGTTCGGCGTCGATGTCGGCGGCGGAGGACCCACCGCCCGCCGCCAGCACCTTGCGTGCGGCAGGGATGATCGGGGCGATGAGCTTCCAGATGTGCGGGGGGAGGGGCTCGGCGTCGATCGCCGCCTCGTCGATCGCGCAGCGCACGGCCCCGCAGGCGTCGTGGGCGAGCACGATGATCAGCGGCACGTGCAGGATCTCGACCGCGTACTCGAGGCTTCCGACGATCGACTCGCCGATCACCTGCCCGGCGTTGCGCACCACGAACAGGTCGCCCAGGCCCTGGTCGAAGATGATCTCGGCCGCCAGGCGCGAGTCGGAGCAGCCGAAGAGCGTCGCGACCGGATGCTGGGCGATGGCCAGTTCGTGCCGGGCGTCGACGTCCTGGTTCGGATGCGCGGGCGCGCCGCCGACGAAGCGGCGGTTGCCCTCGAGCATCGCCTGCCAGACCTGCGCGGGTGTGAGGTCGGTCATCGCGCCTCCGGGAGCGTATCGAGCTGCGGGACGAGGGATGCCGCGAGAGCGGCTGTGGACTCGCGAGTGAGCGAGCCGTAGACGAGGACGTAGTCGACGCCCGCCTGCGTGCCCAGGGCGTAGGAGATGTTCGCGGACTGCTCGGGATTGCGCAGCACGAACTCGTCCCAGACCCGACCGCCGATGGTCACGACGCCCGCGGGCGCGGTGCCGTTCAGGCGCAGGGCGGCCCAGTTCGCATCCGCATCGAAGGCCTGGGCGATGCGCACGAAGCCGCGATCGGCCTGCGCGGCGGGGGCGAGCGTGACGTCCCACACCGTGACGGGGCCTCCTGCGAGCTCTGCGGCGTTGACGCGCCACTGGTCCGAGATCTCGGGCACCAGTACAGGACGAGCCATCGCGGTCTCGGCCTCGGCGGCGAGGGTGGCGATGTCGATGGGGGGCTGCTCGGCGATACTGCCGCGGGGGACCGCGATCATGATGACCACCAGCATCCCGATCGTGACGATCATCGCCGCGATGAGGTTGCGCACCGTCTGGCTCGAGCGGTAGGCCCGGGATGCTGCGGCCTTGCGGTCGGCGGTCTCCTCGGGCGTCTCGGGGCGGCCGAGCTCCGCGACGACCGGTCCGCTCACGAGTCGTCCTCGTCGTCCTGGTCGCCGGATGCCTCGGGGCGTGCCTGCTCCAGGCGGCGGCGGGCACCGAGCAGCCACTCCTCGCAGCGCGCGGCGAGCGCCTCGCCGCGCTCCCAGAGGGCGAGGGAGTGCTCGAGGGTGGGCGATCCCTGCTCGAGTTCGGCCACGACCCGCACGAGCTCGTCGCGGGCGTCCTCGAAGGACAGCGACTCCACGGGAGCAGGGGTTTCGCCGGGCGTGGTGGTCACCCTCCCATCCTAGGCGTTGCGCCGATGGAGCACAGGGCTGGGGCGGCCGGTGGTGCCCCCGGTGCACATGATGTCCCGATCCGCACAGGTTTTCGCGGTATCCCTGTGCAGAATGGGACAGCGTGTGCACAACGGCGCGGCCGGATCAGCCCGCCTCGGCGACCTCGCCCTCCGACACCGCGGCCAGCGACCCGCGATCCAGGGTGATCGTCAGGCGCGCGCCGGCCGGTGCCTCGGCAGCGTCGCGCAGGATCGCGCCCTCGTGGTGGGCGATCGCGTAGCCGCGGCCCAGCGTGGCGGCGGGCGAGAGTGCCCGGAGGGATGCCCGCAGCTCGCCCGTGCGGCGTCCGGCCACCTCGAGTCCGCGTTCGATGGTGTCGCGCCCGCGCGAGACCAGCAGCCAGACCTCCTGCGCGCGCTGGGTGATGATCGGCTCCGGGGAGCGCAGCGCCGGGCGCGAGCGCAGCTGCTCGAGCTGCGCGATGTCGTGCGCGATCCGCTGGGTCAGGCGCGTCCTGGCCCGCGAGCGCAGCTGGGCGATGAGCGCCCGCTGCTCGCCGACGTCCGGGACGACGCGCTTGGCGGCATCCGTCGGCGTCGAGGCGCGCAGGTCCGCGACGTCGTCGAGGATCGGATGGTCGTTCTCGTGGCCGATGGCGCTGACGACGGGGGTGGATGCCGCGGCCACCGCCCGCACGAGGCGTTCGTCGCTGAAGCCGAGCAGGGTCTGCGGATCGCCGCCGCCGCGGGCGATGATGATGACGTCGACCTCAGGATCGGCGTCGAGCCGGGCGAGGGCCTCGAGGATCTCGGGGACGCTGCGTTCGCCCTGCACCATCACGTGCTCGGTGCGGAACCTCACCTGGGGCCAGCGCAGCTCGGCGTTGCGATGGATGTCCTTCTCGGCATCCGACTTCTCGCCGGTGATCAGGCCGATCATCCGGGGCAGGAACGGCAGCGGCTTCTTGCGCGCCTCGTCGAACAGGCCCTCTTTGCGCAGGTCCGCGCGCAGCTTCTCGAGCCGGGCGAGCTGGTCGCCGAGACCGACGTGCTTCATCGCCGAGACGATGAAGGTGAGGCTCCCGCTCTTGCTGAAGTAGTCGGCCTTGACGGCGGCGATGACGTGGTCGCCGAGGGCGAGGTCGGCCGGGATGCGGCCTCGCACGCTCGACCAGACGCTGATCGAGATGTGCGCGTCGGAGGCGGTGTCCTTCAGGCGCCCGAAGATGTTGCCGCCGCGGATGTTCCATCCGACGATCTCGCCCTCCACCCACACGGTGCCCCAGCGCACGATGGCGTCGTGGATGGTGGCGTTCAGGCGGGTGACCGAGGTGGGCGCATCCGCCGTGGAGTCGGCGGGCGCGACGGCATCCGGGGGCGGCGTCTCGCCGTCGGACGCATCGAAGGCCGGCATCCCTCTTCTTTCTGCTCGATCCGGGGTGGCGGCATCCCAGGCTCTGCCGAGGCACCCGCCGGTAGACTCGGGACGTGACCTCCACGACCGTGCACCTGCCCGCGCCTCGGGTTCCCCGCAAGGGGGCAACCGCGCGTCTTCAGGATATCCCGGTCGGCGGACCCAAGCGGGTGCTGCTCGCAGCCCCCCGCGGCTACTGCGCGGGAGTGGATCGCGCCGTCGTCGCCGTCGAGAAGGCGCTCGAGCGCTACGGGGCACCGGTGTATGTGCGCAAGCAGATCGTGCACAACATCCATGTCGTCACCGAACTCGAGGCCAAGGGCGCGATCTTCGTCGAGGAGGTCGACGAAGTGCCCGAGGGGGCGCACGTCGTCTTCAGCGCGCACGGCGTCTCGCCCGCTGTCGTGGATGCGGCCGTGGTTCGCGGCCTGCACGCGATCGACGCGACCTGCCCGCTCGTGACCAAGGTGCATCGCGAGGCGGTGCGCTTCGCGCGCGACGACTACGAGATCCTGCTCATCGGTCACGAGGGGCACGAGGAGGTCGAGGGCACCGCGGGTGAAGCGCC
>CAZHML010000035.1:0-28002 GCA_964533745.1 uncultured Microbacterium sp. | reverse complement strand
TGTGCAGATCGGGGACTCGTCAGCGCCCGCCGGTGAAGCGCGGCGGGCGCTTCTCCTGGAAGGCGGCGAAGCCCTCGCGGTAGTCGTCGCTGTCGCACAACGCCGCCTGCGCCGCGTTCTCGGCCGTCATCGAGCGCCAGAGACCCACCCGCTCGTCGCGCAGCTGAGCGATCAGTCTCTTGCTCTCGACGAAGGCTGCCGTGGGGCCCTCGGCCGCGCGCTGGGCCGCCGCAAGCGTCTTTTCCCGCACCTCATCGGCGGGAAGCACCTGCGAGAAGAGCCCCGCGCGCACGGCCTCCTCACCGGTCATGAGCCGCCCCGTGTAGATGAGATCGAGCGTCTTGTGGGCACCCAGTCGCTCGAAGAACAGCGCGTGACCGCCCGAGTCGAGCGTCGCGCCGAGGGCCGCGAAAGGGGATCCGATCTTGGCGGAATCGGCCACGTAGACCACGTCCGTCGC
Organism: uncultured Microbacterium sp.; assembly: GCA_964533745.1. Lineage (GTDB taxonomy): Bacteria > Actinomycetota > Actinomycetes > Actinomycetales > Microbacteriaceae > Microbacterium. Next base: position 27,542 of record CAZHML010000035.1, on the reverse strand, counting down.
GATGAGCAGGCCCAGTCCCACGCCCAGGCAGGCACCCTGCGCCGCGGCGAAGGTGGGGGCTGGGAACGCCGCCATCCGCTGCAGCAGTGGGGTGAGCCGGGCGTCGAGGTAGCCGGCGACGTCGTCGGTGCGCGGGTCGACGCCGGAGATGTCGCGCCCGGCGCAGAAGGCGCGTCCCTCGCCCGTCAGCACGAGCGCGCGCACTCCCGCGCGCTCGGCCTCCTCGAAGGCCGCGGCGAGGTCGTCGAGCGCCTGCTCGTCCAGCGCGTTGAGCTTCTCGGGGGCATTCAGCGCGACATGGGCGACAGCGCCGTCGATCTGCAGCTCGATCATGGTGCTCCTTGCGTTCAGATGTCGTAGTCGACCACGACGCGGTCGCTCGTCGGATGCGACTGGCAGGTCAGGACGAACCCGCGCTCCAGCTCCTCCGGTTCGAGCGCATAGTTCTCGGTCATGTGCACCGAGCCTTCCACCAGCCGCGCCCGGCAGGTGCCGCAGACGCCGCCCGCGCAGGCGAAGGGAACGTCGGCGCGCACGCGCAGGGCAGCATCCAGGATCGCCTCGTTCGCGCTCACCGGGCTCGTCACGGTGGACGCCTGCCCGTCGAGAGTGAACTCGATGGTGGTGACCGGCTCGTCGGCGCGAACGATGATCTCACGCCGCACGGGCTCGCGGGGGTCGGCATCCGTCGTGAACAGCTCGAAGCGCACGCGCGCGGAATCCACGCCCGCCTCAGCGAGCGCCTCGCGGCACAGCTGCACCAATGGCAGCGGCCCGCACAGGAACCACTCGTCGACGGTCGCGGGCGGGATGAGGTGCTCCAGGATCCCGCCGAGCTTCTCTTCGTCGATGCGCCCGGACAGCAGCGGCACCGCGCGCTGCTCGCGGGTGAGCACGTGAAAGAGCGCGAAGCGCGCGGGATAGCGGTCCTTGAGGTCGGCGAGCTCGTCGAGGAACATCACATCGCGCGTGGAGCGGTTCGTGTACAGCAGGGTGAAGCGGGAGCGCTCGGACGAGGCCAGTACGGATGCCGCGAGAGCCATGAGCGGTGTGATCCCGGATCCGGCGGCGATCCCGGCGACGTGCACGCCCCCTTCCAGGTCGAGCGTCGTGGTGAAACTACCCTGCGGGCTCATCACGTCGATCCGCATCCCGGGCCGCAGATGCTCGTGCGCCCAGGCGGAGAACAGCCCGCCCTGGTCGCGCTTGATGGCGACGCTGATGGTGGTGGATGCTGAGCGCGACCTACCGGTCTCCGAGCCTGTCGAGGGGACTGGCGCTTCGAGCGATGGGCCGGGCGCTTCGACGGGCTCAGCGACCGGCTGCGGCATCCGGCACAGCGAATACGAGCGACGCACCTCGCGACCGTCGATCTCGCGGCGCAGGGCCACGTGCTGACCGGGGAAGTAGTCGAAGTCGCCCGCCAGCTCCTCGGGCACGGCGAACGTCACCTCGAGCGCATCGTCGGTCAGCGGCCGGACCTCGGCGACCTCGAGCGCATGAAAGCGAGCGCGCGTGCGGGGGGCGGCCATCAGTGCGTCCGGAAGTGGTCGAAGGGCTCCAGGCACGCGCGGCACTCGTAGAGAGCCTTGCAGGCGGTCGAGCCGAATCGCGAGACCTCGCGCGTGTCGGGCGAGCCGCACTGCGGGCACGCGACCGAGAGCGTCAGCGGGATCGGTCCGCTCCGCGCAGCGCGCCCCGTCGGCGGGGCGATGCCGTAGGCGCGGAGCTTCTGCTTGCCCTCGTCGCTCATCCAGTCGGTGGTCCAGGCCGGAGTCAGGGTGAGGCGGACATCGACCTCGGCGAATCCGGCCGCCGTGAGCGCCATCATGAGGTCGTCGCGGATCGCCTCGACCGCGGGGCATCCCGAGTAGGTCGGCGTGATCGTGACCGTGACGCGGTCACCCGCCGTTTCGACGGCGCGAAGGATGCCGAGGTCCTGGATCGTGAGCACGGGAACCTCGGGATCGACGACGGATGCCGCCACCTCCCAGGCGCGCTCCCGCACGGTCTCGGCGCCGTCAGTCACTCCGCACTCGTCGGTCGTTGAGCGAGCGCAGCGAGTCGAAACGTCGCATCCCTGCAGCAGAGGCGTCGCGTTTCGACTCGGCCGCTTCGCGTCCTCGCTCAACGACCAGGAGATCACCACGTCGCCCCCGGATGCTGGCGGGCGAGCACCTGCATCTCGGCGAGCAGGAACCCGAGCGTCGAGAAGTGGCGACCCTGACGACCCCCCGCCGCCGAGAACGCGGCATCCGGCACCGCCAGCTCGGCCTCGGTGAAGACGGCGGCGATCACGGCATCGAAGCCGGAGCGCAGAGCCGAGGGGCGCGCGGCGATCCCCTCCAGCCGGTCGATGAGCGGCTCGTCGCGGAACAGCTCCCCCACGAAGGGCCAGACCTCGCTGACAGCTCGCGTCATCCGGTGCCGCGACTCCTCGGTGCCCCCGGCCAGACGCAGCGTCCACTGGATCGCGTGGTCGCGGTGGTACTCGACCTCCTTGACCGCCTTGGCGGCGACCGCCGCAAGGGTCTCGTCGGCCGAGCGCTGCAGCGCGGTGTACAGCTCGAACATGTAGACGGATGCCACGAGCTGCCGGGCGATCGTCTGCGCGAAGTCGCCGTTGGGCTGCTCGACCAGCCACGAGCTGCGCAACTCCGGCTCGTCGCGGAAGTACGCCAGGTCGTCCTCGCTGCGGCCGTCATAGGTGCCGGCGTAGCGCAGGAGCGATCGCGCGTGCCCGAGCAGGTCGAGGGCGATGTTGGCGAGGGCCACGTCCTCTTCGAGCTCGGGGGCGCGGGCGATCCACTCGCCGAGCTGCTGGGAGAGGATCAGGGCGTCATCGCCCAGCCACAGCGCGTACTCGGCGATGTCAGCGGATGCAGCCCGCTGCCCGTCACCGGCGAGCTCGGCCGCGAGCACGACCTCGTCGACGGTGACCTCGCCGTGCGGGTCGTCGCTGTGTTTCGACTCGCTCGCTCCGCTCCCTCGCGGGGTGACCGGGGGCTTGCTGGTTCCGGTCGTTGAGCGAGCGACGGTCGTTGAGCGAGCCGAAGGCGAGACGAAACGCAGAGACGAAACGGGGTTGGCGCTCACAGGTGCGGCACCCCCTCCGAGGCTGTGTAGTAGCGGGCGTGCCGGTAGTTCTTGCCGGCCGGGCTCTCGAAGAAGGCGCCCTTGGCATCCGGGTCACTCGTCGAGATCGCCTCGGCGGGAACGACCCAGATGGATGAGCCCTCGCCACGGCGAGTGTAGAGGTCACGCGCGTTGCGCAGGGCGAGGGCGGCATCCGGAGCGTGCAGCGAGCCGACGTGCACATGGCTCAGACCCCGGTTCGCGCGCACGAAGACCTCCCAGAGCGGCCAGGGCTCGCGCTCGTCGGCACCCGGGGTGGCCATCAGGCCGCCACCTCGACGACGGCCCGCTCGGCCTGCTTGCGCGCGTACTCCGCGGCGGCCTCGCGCACCCAACCCCCCTCTTCGTGGGCGCAGCGGCGGTTCTGCAGCCGGGTGGCGTTCATCGGCCCGCGCCCGGCGAGCACCTCGTTGAACTCCGCCCAGTCGATCTCGCTCGTGTGCCAGCGCTGAGCGTCCTCGTCCCAGCGGAGCTCGGGATCCGGGAGGGTGACGCTGAGGATCTCGGCCTGGGGCACGAGCATCCCGATGAAGCGCTGGCGCAGCTCGTCGTTCGAGAAGCGCTTGATCTTCCACGCCATCGACTGCGCCGAGTTGGGGGAGGCGTCATCCGGCGGCCCGAACATCATCAGGCTTGGCCAGTACCAGCGATTCACGGCATCCTGCGCCATCTCGCGCTGGGCGGGCGTGCCCTGCATCAGGGTGAGCAGGATCTCGAAGCCCTGGCGCTGGTGGAAGGACTCCTCCTTGCAGATGCGCACCATCGCGCGGGCGTAGGGACCGTAGGACGCCCGGCACAGCGGCACCTGGTTGCAGATCGCGGCACCGTCGACGAGCCAGCCGATCGCGCCCATGTCGGCCCAGGTCGGGGTCGGGTAGTTGAAGATCGAGGAGTATCTCGCCCGGCCCTCGATGAGCTGCTCGGTCATCTCGTCGCGCGCGATGCCGAGGGTCTGCGCGGCCGAGTAGAGGTAGAGCCCGTGGCCGGCTTCGTCCTGCACCTTCGCCATCAGGATCGCCTTGCGCTTCAGGCTCGGCGCGCGGGTGATCCAGTTTCCCTCCGGCTGCATGCCGATGATCTCGGAGTGCGCGTGCTGCGAGATCTGGCGGATGAGCGTCTTGCGGTAGCCCTCGGGCATCCAGTCGCGCGGCTCGATGCGCTGCTCGGCGGCGATGAGGTCGTCGAAGATCGCCTGCTCCTCGGCATCCGTGATCGCTTCCATGGGGACTCCTTTACAGAACGAGCGGTCAGTAAAGTGTATGCGGGGCATCCCTGTCGATCAAGGCACCCCGCTGTCTGCTGCCGAGTGCACCGCGAACTCACTGCGAGCAGACGGTGCGCTCGGCGTCATCCGTCTGCGGTGTACCCTCGGGGGCATGGCGATCGAGGTGCTTGCGGCGACCGGACGGTGGGATGACTTCGCCGAGCTGCTCGTGCCGAAGAAGCCGGGGGCGGGCGGCTGCGTGTGCATGTCGTACCGGGATGCGCGGCTGGACATGCCCGGGCGCGTCGCGCACATGCAGGACGAGTGCGCGCGCGAGCCGGGTCCTGGCGTGCTGCTCTACGAGGATGGCGAGGTCGCGGGCTGGGTGTCGGTGGCACCCCGGTCCACCTACCGCCGTCTGATGAACTCGCGGACGATCCCGCACGTGGACGAACGGGATCCCTGGTCGGTCGTCTGCTTCGTCGTCCGCGCCGGGCACCGGCGGCGAGGGCTCATGCACGAACTGCTCGACGGAGCCGTCGCGCACGCCCGCGCGCACGGTGCCGCGGTCGTCGAGGGGTATCCCGCCGACACCGGCGGTGAGCGCATCGACCTGATCAGCGGCTACGTCGGCACGGTCGACCTCTTCGAGAAGCACGGCTTCGAGCGGGTGCTCCTGACCTCAGCGCACGCGGGGCATCGCGAGCGCTGGCTGATGCGCCGAGAGCTCGGGTGAGGGCGCTGATCACGAGGCGGTGCGACTCGTCGTGCGCGAGCGCCCGCGGAACTCGGCGACTACCTCGCCGGTCTCATCCGTCACCGTGACGTCGTAGAGGCCCGTACGGCCCTGTCGGAAGCGGCGGCGTGCGGATGCCGTGAGCTGCTGTCCCTCGACCGTGGCCTTGAGAAACGAGACATCGGCACCGGCGGCGACCGTGACGGCGTCGTCCTCGTTGCAGGCGATGGCGAAGGCGGTGTCGGCGAGCGCGAACACCATGCCGCCGTGCGTGATCCCGAATCCGTTCAGCATGTCCTCGCGCACGCGCATCGTGACGACAGCGTGCCCGGGCTCGTCGAGGGTGACTTCCATGCCGAGGGCCGCCGAGGCGTGGTCATGCTTCATCATCGGGCGGGGTGTGATCACGTCGACTCCTTCGCCACCAGGGTCAGCACGTCGTAGCTCGCGACGAGTTCGTCATTCTGGTTGCGGATCTCGGCATCCCAGCGCACCTCGCCGTACTCGTCGGTCTCGCGCGGCGTGATCTGCTTGGCCGTGAGGGTGACGCGGATCTCATCGCCCGGCGACACCGGCGTGACGAAGCGCAGGTTCTCCAGGCCGTAGTTGGCCAGCACCGGCCCCGGATCCGGATCGACGAACAGCCCGGCAGCCCACGACACCAGCAGGTATCCGTGCGCGACCCGGCCCGGGAAGAAGGGATTGGCGGAGGCTGCCTCCTCGTCCATGTGCGCGTAGAAGGTGTCGCCGGTGAAGTGCGCGAAGGTCTCGATGTCCTCCAGCGTCACGACCCGGGATGCCGAGGCGATCTGGTCGCCCAGCCGCAGTTCGGCCAGCGACTTGCGGAAGGGATGCACGCCGGTCGCATCCGCCGGTGCCCCGCTGTGCCACACGCCCGACAGAGCCGTCAGCATCTCGGGGCTGCCCTGCACGGCGGTGCGCTGCATGTAGTGCAGCACCGCGCGGATGCCGCCGAGCTCCTCGCCGCCGCCGGCCCGGCCGGGGCCGCCGTGCACGAGATGCGGCACCGGCGCGCCGTGACCCGTCGAGGTGCGGAGGTTCTCGCGGCTGAGGAAGAGCACGCGGCCGTTGTACGCGCCGATGCGCGCCATGAGATCGACGGCGACGGCCGGGTCGCTCGTCGCGACGCTCGTCACGAGCGAGCCACCACCGCGGCGCACGAGATCGGCGGCCTCGGCAAGATCGGTGTAGGGCAGGATGCTGGTCACCGGGCCGAAGGCCTCGATCTCGTGCGCAGCCTCGGTGCCGGCATTGTCGAAAGCGAGCACGACCGGTGCGATGAAGGCACCCCCCGTGGCCGCGCCAGCGGACCCGTCCGCACCCATCGCCTCGGGCGCTTCGATCGAGCCGAGCACCACCCGCCCGCCCGCCGCCCGCAGCGCCTCGACCTGGCGCAGCACCTCCTCGCGCTGGTCGATCGAGACGAGCGGCCCCATCGTGACAGCGTCGGCGTGCGGATCGCCGATGACTACGCGCTCGGCGATCATCGCGCCCAACGCCGCGGTCACGGCGTCGACCGCTCCCGCAGGCACGATCGCCCGGCGGATGGCCGTGCACTTCTGGCCGGCTTTAGTCGTCAGCTCCACGAAGAGCTGGCGGATGTAGCCGTCGAACTCGGGAGTGCCGGGAGTGGCATCCGGCCCCAGGACCGAGGCGTTGATGGAGTCGGTCTCGGCGACGAAGCGCACACCGTCCGCGGCTCGCGCGCGCAGCTGCGCGGCGGTCGACGCGCTGCCGGTGAAGCTCACCATGTCGCCCAGGCGCAGGTGGCCGAAGAGGTCCGGGATGCTGCCGCTGACCAGTTGCAGCGAGCCCTCGGGCACCAGGCCCGTCTCGATCAGCATCCGCACCCAGGCTTCGGCGACGTAGGCGGTAGGGGTCGCGGGCTTGATCAGCGAGGGGACCCCGGCGAGGAACGCAGGGGCGAACTTCTCCAGCGCGCCCCAGGTGGGGAAGTTGAAGGCGTTGATCTGCACCGCGACGCCGGGCAGCCGCGTGTACATATGCCGTCCGAGGAATGTGCCGTCCTTCGACAACGGCTCAGCCGCCCCCTCGAGGTACACCTGGCTGTTCGGCAGCTCCCGCCGCCCCTTCGAGGAGTAGGTGAAGAGCACCCCGATGCCGCCATCGATGTCGCTCAGCGAGTCACGGCGCGTGGCCCCCGCTCGCAGCGACAGTTCATACAGCTCCTCCTTGCGCTCGGTGAGCACGGTGGCGAAGCTCTTCAGCAGCATCGCCCGCTGATGGAAGGTGAGTTCGCCCAGACTCTCTTGTCCGACCGTGCGGGCATGGTCGAGGGCGGCTCCGAGGTCGAGCCCGGCGGTGCTCAGGCGCGTGACCTCCTCACCCGTCGAGGCATCGCGCACGACGGCGGCACCCTCGTCAGAGGCGGGCGTCCACCATTCGCCCTGCACATAGCTCGGCAGAATCCCCGTCATCGCTCGCTCCATTCGTAGAACCCGCGGCCGGACTTGCGGCCCACATTCCCCTCGGCGACCATCCGCCGCAACAGCTCCGGCGCAGCGAAACGCTCGCCCAGCGCCGCGTGCAGTTCCTCGGCGATCCCGAGTCGCACGTCGAGCCCCACGATGTCGGTGGTGCGCAACGGCCCCATCGGATGCCGGTAGCCGCGCTCCATCGCCGCGTCGATGTCCGCGGCGCTCGCGACACCTTCCTCCAGCATCCGGATCGCCTCGAGTCCCAGCGCGACGCCGAGCCTGCTCGAGGCGAAGCCGGGGGAGTCGCGGACGAGGATCGCCACCTTGCCCAGCGCCTCGACCCAGGCGGTGGCGGCGGCTTGCACGCCGGGATCGGTCGCTGAGCCGATCACCACTTCCACGAGTTCGGAAGCGGGCACGGGATTGAAGAAGTGCAGGCCGAGAAAGCGCTCGGGGCGGCTCAGGGCAGCGGCGAGAGAATCGATCGAGATGGATGAGGTGTTGCTCGCGAGGATCGCATCGGCTGCCAGCACCGCCTCCACCGCGCGGAGTGCCTCGACCTTGAGCGCGCGGTCCTCGGGCACGGCCTCGATGACGAGTCCTGCGCCGACGAAGGCCTCCATGCCGACCACGGCATGAAACGCCGCATTGAGTTCGTCGAAGGATCGCGTGACCGCACCACGCTCGATCGAACGACGCAGGCTCTCACGGATGCGATCGGCCGCCGCATCCGCGCGCGCCTGATCGTTCTCGACCACGACGACCTCGGCCCCGGCGAGCAGAAAGGCGTGGGCGATGCCGCCACCCATCCGGCCGCCGCCGAGGACGCCGATGCGAACTGGCGAATCCCCGGTCACTTCTTCTTCCTCTCCAGGAACTCCCGCATCCGCCGTTCCTTCTCGGGGCTCTCGAACAGCTCGGCCTGAAACTCCAGATCGATCGCGGGATGCGCCGCGGCCGGTGCCTGCAGCGCGCGCTTTGTGTACTGCGTCGCGAGCGGGTCGTTCTGCGCGATGCGGTCGGCGATGGCGTGCGCAGCATCCAGGAGCTGCTCGGCAGGATGCAGCGACGAGAGCAGCCCCCACGCGAGCGCCTCTTCACCGCTGAGGATGCGCCTGGTGAGCAGCAGCTCTGCCGCCCGCGCCTCGCCGACGATCTCGGGCAGCCGCCAGGTGGCACCGGCGGCCGCGATGATGCCCAGGCCCGCTTCGGGGTTGCCGACCCGCACGCCCGGCGTGCCGATACGGATGTCGGCCGCGTAGGCGAGTTCGGCTCCGCCGCCGAGCGCCCAGCCATCGATCGCGGCGATCACCGGCATGGGCAGCGCCCGCACTCGGCGGAAGGCGTGTGTGTTGATGCCCTCGAGCGCATCCGCCGCGCGCCGCGCGCGCAGCTCGGCGATGTCTGCTCCGCTGGCGAAGACACCCGCAGTCCCGGTGAGGATGAGCGTCCGCGGCTCGGCCTCCAGCTCGGCGCAGAGCGCGTGCAGGGCGTCGATCAGTTCCCGGTTGATCGCGTTTCTCGCCTCTGGACGGTCGAGCGTCGCCACCACCCGGTCGCCGAGGCGCTCGACGCGCAGCGGCTCAGCCGACTCAGCCATCGATCCGCTCCAGGATCATGGCCGTCCCCTGCCCGACGCCGACGCACATCGTTGCGAGCCCGTAGCGGGCATCCTCGCGCTCCATGCGCCCGAGCAGGGTCACGAGGATCCGGCATCCGCTCGACCCCAGCGGGTGACCGAGCGCAATCGCGCCGCCATCGGCGTTGACGATGCCGGGATCCAGGCCGAGTCGCCGGATCGACGCGAGAGACTGCGTGGCGAAGGCTTCGTTCAGCTCGACCGCAGCGATGTCGGACGCCGCGAGCCCCGCCTTCGCGAGCGCTTTCTCGGTCGCGGGAACCGGCCCCAGACCCATGATCTCGGGGGCGAGGGCCGCCGATGCGGACGCGACGATCCGAGCACGGGGAACGAGTCCGTGCCGCTCCACGGCGGCCGCGCCCGCAACGAGAACCGCCGAGGCGCCGTCGTTGAGGGATGACGAGTTGCCCGCGGTCACGACGCTGCCGCCCGCGACCACGGGGCGGAGGGCCGCGAGCGCTTCGAGGCTCGTGTCGGCGCGGGGTCCCTCATCGGTCGTGACCTCACCGGACCGGGTCGGCACGGGCACGATCTCTGCCGCGAAGCGCCCGGCGGCCTGCGCAGCCAATGCATGCTGGTGGCTGCGCAGGGCGAACGCATCCGCGTCCGCGCGGGTGATGCCCTCGCGACGCGCAACCTCCTCAGCGGTCTCGGGCATCGAGAAGGTGGCCTTGTCGCGGGCGAGCAGCCGGGGGTTCGTGAAGCGCCAGCCGATCGAGGTGTCGAAGGCCTCGCCGGGCTTGCCCCAGGCCCGGGCGGGCTTGGCCTGCACCCAGGGCGCGCGGGTCATCGACTCCACGCCGCCCGCGATGATCGCCTCGGCATCGCCCGCGCGGATCGCCTGCGCGGCCAGGGCCACCGCCGACATCCCCGAGGCGCACAGGCGATTGACCGTGATGGCGGGGAGCGTGTCGGGCAGGCCCGCGAGCAGCACCGCCATGCGGGCGACGTTGCGGTTGTCCTCGCCCGCCTGGTTGGCGGCACCGAGGATCACCTCGTCGAGCGCCTCGGCCGGGATCCCCGCGCGGGCAACGGCCTCCGCGACGACGAGCGCCGCGAGATCGTCCGGGCGCACGTCAGCCAGAGCACCGCCATAGCGGCCCGTGGGCGTGCGCACGCCGCCCACGAGGAAGGCCTCGGTCATGCGTCCTCCTCGGCGGCGCGCGATTTACCCACCGCTCGTTCAGTAATCTTCGCAGACGTCACCGAGAGGAGCAAGAGCGCTGCGCCGCCGCGAGGAACCGAGAAGGAGTGGAAGACTGATCCCGTGACATCCGATGCCGCCCCCGTCCGCCGCGGACGACCGGGCTACGACCGCACGGAGGTGCTGCGGCAAGCCGTCGCCCTCTTCAACGAGCAGGGCTACGACGCGACCCCCGTCGCCGATCTCACCGATCGGCTGGGCCTGTCGAAGTCCGCGCTGTACCACCACTTCCGCTCGAAGGAGGAGATCCTCCAGATCGCGCTGGAGACCGCCCTCAGCGGGCTGGAGGGCGTGCTGTCGGAGGCCGTCGCCAGCGGGGGAACGGCATCCGACCAGCTGACCTCCGTCATCTCCGGCGCCGTCGAGGTGCTCAGCGCAGAGCTTCCCTCGGTCACTCTCCTGCTGCGCCTGCGCGGCAACAGCGAGGTCGAACGCGCGGCGCTCGCCCGCCGTCGCACCTTCGATCAGCGTGTCACCGCGCTCGTGCGGGGCGCGCAGGAGGACGGCCTGATCCGATCGGATGTCGACGCGGCCGTGGCCACGCGACTCGTGTTCGGGATGATCAACTCGCTCGTCGAGTGGTACCGGCCGGGCGGGCGCGAGGACGCCGCGGGGATCGCGCACGACGTGCTGAACGTGGCACTCGAAGGTCTCCTGCGGCGCCCTAGTTGAACATCCACAGCGTCATGCAGGAGCCGAGCCCCACGACGAACACCGCGAACAGGCCGAAGGTCAGCCAGGCGTTCGGCGGCAGGTTCTCGGGGACCTCCTCGACAGGGCTCTCGCCCGCCCCGTCCTCGCGCTGCGTCTCCGGAGCGCTCATAGTGCACCCACGATCCGCGCGATGTCGCTGACCATGGCCGCGGCCAGCACCAGGAAGACGAAGGCGATGAACCAGGTGTACCGCCACTTGTGCCGGCTGTCGCTGATCCAGAACCGGCGCACGCTGAACACTCCGTTGATCACGGCGACCACGCACAGGGCGAGGCCGATGGGAGCCGCGACGATCCCGGCGAGCCCGACGATGGGCACGAGGATCGGGATCAGCAGGTAGGTGATGAGGCACCGGATGCCGGTGACGACCAGCGCGATCCGGAAACCGCGGTGCGCCTCGCGCTCCGCCTTCGCCGTGCGCGGGACATGCTCGACGCGCAGCAGCCGTCGCATGAACCGGTCGGCGGCCGACTGGGGCGGCGCTTCGGCGACGCGCTCATCCTCGGCGAGCAATGAACTCACGGCACCCATCGTAACAGCGGCAGGCGAGACCCCGGATGCCGGATGAGCAATCTTTGCTCAGTGCGCCCGAGGTGACCTCACTCCACAATGGACTCCGGATCCATCGGGCATCCGACCCATCCAGGAGGCACCATGCGAATCAGCACTTCTCTCACCGCCGGGGCGGTCGGCATCGCGCTGACGCTCGGCCTCACGGCATGCGCGAGCCCCGTCGAGCAGCTCGGCGAGTCCTTGGTCGAGCAGCTCATCGAGTCGCAGACCGGCGCCGAGGTCAAGACCGACGGCGAGGGCGGCTACTCGATCGAGACCGAGGACGGCAGCGTTCAGGTCGGCAGCTCCGCCGAGATCCCCGCCGACTTCCCGGCGGAGCTCCCGCTGCCGAGCGGCAGCCTCCACAGCGCCTGGAAGACGGATGCCAGCTGGCAGCTCGTGTTCCAGGCGACGGCGCAGGGCGAGTACGAGCGGCTCCTCGCCCACTACTCCTCGGGCGGATACCAGGAGATCCTTCGCACGACCCCGAGCAACATCAACGATCACCAGATGGCGATGTATGAGAGCGGCCAGTGGGCCGTGGTGCTCACCTGGGAGAACGTCGAAGGCGGCACCCTGACCTACACCGTCTCGGGACGATGATGCGCACCCGGTCGTCTCTTCTGCTCGCCGCGGCCCTGGCGGTGCCGCTGCTGCTCGCCGGCTGCGGGACCCCTTCTGCCGATCCCACACGAACCCCTCCCGCGAGCGCTCCTTCGGACGCGCCGACCGGAGACGTCCCCTCCGGCGGAGAGCACCTCGCGGACCTCTCCGAGTTCCCCGCGCACTTCCCCCTGCCGGGCCGGGAGCCGGTCTTCGTCGACCGCGTGAACTACCAGTGGACGATCGACTACGTCTTCGAAGACGACACCGAGCCCGTCGATCGTGCCGAGTGGTTCGGCGCCAACGGCTACGAAGCGGTCGACGTCGCCGAAGAGGTCGCCCTCGCCGCCGGTGCCGACGGGCGGACCTGGGCGTGGGAGAACGAGGAGTTCCGGGTGGATCTCGCACTCGTGCCCGACGGCGGAGGCTACATGTTCCGCTATGTCGTGCGGTGGAAGTGACGGCGACTACGGCTTCGCGGGGAGCAGTCCGGTCTCGATGAGCGCCTCGCGCAGCTCGTCGCGTGACGAGACGCCGAGCTTGCGGTAGACGGACTGGAGCTGGTTGTCGACCGTGCGGACGGACAGGCCGAGGCGATCGGCGATCTCGCGGCTGCGTTCCCGGCCCGCCGCAGCCAGGGCCACCTCGCGTTCCCGCTCGGAGACGAGCGGCGCCTGCCGGTCCTGCAGCGGCGGGGCATCGACACCGGTCGAGGCCAGCATCGCGACCGCGTCCAGGCGATGCCGCGTCTCCGGGCTCGGGCGCATCCTGCGAGCCAGGGCGATGCCGTCCAGGGCCGTCGGGGCCATCCCCGCCGCCGTGAGTCGCGCCGCGGCATCCGGGACCTGATCCGCCCTCTGATCGCGCACGGCGACCGCGAGGTCGCGGAGCGCCGTGTAGAGCCCGAACTCCGGCGGGACCTCGGCGCAGAGCGACTCGAGCATCCCGGCGGCGCGGTCGACCACGCCGAGCCGGATGCACAGACCCAGCGAGATCGCGGCCACCAGCCGGAAGCCGACCCCCGCCGCCGCCCCCGCTGCGCGCTCCACGATCAGGGCGGCCTCCTCGCGGTCTCCGTCCGCCTGCGCGAGCCACGCCTCGCACTCGGCGATCATCATGACCGCCTTGGGCTCGGTGCGCTGGGCCGGGTCCATCGAGTCGAGGATGCGGCGCGCACCCGAGAGGTCGCCGAGCTTCGCCGTGGTGTCGGCCTGGATCGCCAGGGCGAGCGGCAGCACCCCCATCCCGTCCCGCCAGCGGCACTGATCCACGGCCAGCGATGCGAGCCGGTGCGCCTCGGCCAGCCGGCCGTTGTAGCTGCGGTGCTCGGCGACGGTGCACGTCCAGATCCCCACGCCGTCGCCGGAGTCGATCCTGCGGCCCTCGGCGAGCTCGACCGCGCGCTCGTGCGCACCGCGAGAGAGCAGGTCGATGTACACGTCGAACCCCAGCATCGCCGCGGCCATCGGATCGAGGACGCCCAGCCGCGCCTGCACCCGGGCCAGCACCGAGGCCGCAGCGCCCGCCGCCTCGGAGCGGCCGCCCATCGACTCGGTCATGATGGAGGCCATGGCGCTGCGGACCAGAACCTCCGGGTGGGCCTCGGCCGCCGAGAAGTCGGCGGGCCGCTCATGCTCCCGCCCGGCGAGGCCGTGCCAGAGCCGCAGCTCCGCATCCAGCGCGCCGGCGATGCTCGGCGACACCTGCGCCTGAACCCGCTCGGCCAGGGCCACGGCAGCCGCGACGTCGAATCGGCGGAAGGCGAGATGCTCCCCGTGGCGGCTGGCGAGCAGGGCCAGCTCCTCCGACTCGGTGGCGTGCGCATCCGCTTCGGCGAACGCCGCGTCCGCGTCGTCGAGCTCTCCGGACATCGACCGCGCACTCGCCAGGACGAGATTCGCCCGGAAGCGCAGCCCCCGCTCCTCGGTGGCCGATAGTGCGTGCCGCGCCAATGACACGGCCGCGTTCACGTCGCCGATCGCGAAGGCACGGTCGGCGGCCCAGACGAGGTCGGCGGGATCGAGCCTCTCCGCCGATCCGTCCAGCTGCAGGCGGATCGCTGCGAAGCGGTGCCCTTCCTCCCCGGTGGCAAGCAGTCGCCGGATAGCCTCCGCGACGGCAGGTGCCGTCTCCGGATCGCGCTCGATCGCCTCGGAGACCAGGGGATGCGCGACGCGGAGGCGCCTGCTGCCGGCCTCGCGCACGAGTACTCCTTTGAGCATGAGGTCGTCGATCAGCGCTGCCTCGTCCGGGGCGAAGCCCATGCGATCCACCTCGGCCGGCTGGACCAGGGACATCAGGCGCAGCATCCGCCGCTGCGCGGCCGGCAGTCCCGAAAGCGTCTCGGCGATGGATCCGAGCAGCCCCGGCGGGGTGCCGCCATCGTCGATCTCGATGAGCTCGGCGCCGCGGGTGACCGCGCCCTCGCGCACAGCCGTCTCTACGAGGACTCTGAGATAGAGCGGATTGCCCTCGGTGCGCGAGGTGAGCCGGACGACGTCGGCATGGCGTGCTCGGGTGCCGAAGCGCGCCTCCAGCAGGCGATCGACGTCGTCGGCCTCGAGACCTGTCAGCACATGCTCCTGGCCCAGGCCCTCGTCCATGAGTCGCGCGAGCGGCTGCGGCAGCCGCTCCCCGAGCCGCGCCGTGGCCAGCAGGGGAACGCCGAACCCGCGCACCAGCTGATAGATCGCCGCCGCGGACAGATCGTCGAGCCTGGGGGCGTCGTCGACGAGCAGCAGGTGGCTCTGCGGATCGCGCCCGAGCAGGGCCAGAAGCGCCGAGACCGCGGTGTCGGGCTTCGCAGGAAGGCCGAGGGCCACCAGCGTCGGAGCGAAGGCGCCGAGCGGCACGCCGGACAGCTCGGCCAGCGCGATCACCGAGATCACGGTCCGCTCCTCGAACCGCTCCGCCACCTGCTGTCCGAGCACGGTCTTGCCGATCCCCGCGGGGCCGGTGACCAGCTGCGCACGCACCGGCAGCCGAGACAGCCGATCCAGAAGCGAGGCGACGTCGGCGTCGCGTGCGATGATCGGCCAGGCGCGTGCATCAGGGGCAGGGGTCATCAGAGGCTCATTCTGGCAGAGCCCGACCCGGACCGCATCCGCCGACGGCAGCGAACAGTCTCGGTGTCAGGGCGCTGCGGATGCCACGGCAGCACCGGCGCGCAGCCAGAACATCGCGGTGGCGAACCCCGCAAGGCAGCAGAGCACGCGCTCAGGGGCGGACGCGAGCCCGCTCTCTGGTGCGGAGCAGCACGGCGAACCCGCCCGCGAGCAGCAGCAGTGCCGCCGCGAGAGGCGCTACCGGAGTCTCCGCCCCCGAGTCGGCGAGGCCGCCGTCACCCCCGCCCTGCTCGCCGTCGCCGTCGCCATCACCGTCACCGTCGCCGCCATCACCGTCGCCGCCGTCATCGCTGGCCGCCGGAACGAGCAGCAGCGAACCCCCGTGCCCCAGATGCTCCGGGAACACATACTCCCCGTCGAGCATGAGCGGCAGACCACTACCCCCCAAGAAGGCCCCGTCCGCGAGTTCATGCGCTCCGAGCACCCACGTCCCGCCCTGCGAGTCGAACTGCATCGAGACGATCCGGCTTCCCGCACCACCGCCCAGGTTCACGCCCGCATCGACGGAGCCGTCGGCTACGGAGATCTCGTGGAAGTAGGCGATCTCGTTCGCGGTGATCGCGTAGTAGGCATCCGTCACCGCGTCATAGGCGAACGCCAGCGAAAAGATCGGCGTGGTCCCGACGAACTCGACCTCGCCCGTGATGAGATCCACGCGGAACAGCCGTCGGTCATCCGTGCCCTCGTTGTCGATGAAGTACGCCCCCTCCGGACCGATGGCGAGGGGGCCGCCGTAGGGATAGCTCGGCGATCCGTCTGGATCCTCGACCAGCCGCCCGATGAGCGCGTGCGTGCCCGTGCCCGGATCCACCGAGAAGAGCTGGTGGATGAGCTCATCCACCGAGACGTCGTAGAAAGAGCGGATGTAGTAGCCCAGGCCCGTGCCGGGATCGTAGTGCCCCTGGTACTGCCAGCCGTTGTAGGGGGGATCAGCCGCCGTGAACGAACCGACCCGCGTGGTCTCGTTGGTAGCCGTGTCGACCGAGAGCAGTTGCCACAGCTCGCCCTCCCACGACCACGAGGTGATCGCATACAGCGCATCGCCCTCGGGCAGGTCGGCGGCGGCCGCGGGAGCGGCCGTGCCGAGGCTCAGTGCGACGGTCGCCGCGGCGGCGATCAGGGCAGCAGAAAGAGTGCGACGCGAACGGTGCATGAGGCGATGCTCGCAGCGGTGCCTCCCACGCGCAATAGCCGACCGCGAAGTCGGGACCGATGCGGGACTGCCGCTCAGTGGTGAGCGAGCACGCGCTCGCGCGCCGCGCGCAGCATCCGGTACCAGGTCGAGCGCCCGACGTGGAACTCCGCCAGCAGCGCCGCTTCACTCCGGCGCGGTCCGAGGTGGGCGGCCTCGAGCACCGCGCGCAGGCGGCGATCATCCGGCGAGTCGGTGAAGACCCGATCCATCGCCGCCCGCAGCCGCGCCTCACGCTCGGGATCCTCGGTCGCGGCGAACAGGTCAGCTGCGCCCGGCTCGTGCGGTTCGAAGCCCTGATCGCCGAGCACGAGCGACTCGACGAAGCCGACCGCGCCGTGCGGACGGAAGTCCGAGACCACCACCAGGCGCGGTCCCGCATCGGCGATCTCGTAGCTGTCGATCGCGTTCGGCCCCGGCCGCCTGCCCGGTGCGGGAAAGCTCATCAGGATCGCCTCGAGGTCGGGAACCCCCGCGTGCCGCATGAACGCACCGCTGGCGAGCCGCGAGACCTCCTCGTGCTCCTCGGCGGTGCCCTCGGCGAACAGGGCAATGGCACCGAAGGACAGATCCGGTGCGGAGCCGATCCTCGTAGCCGTCGCGAGTTGACTCTCGGCAATCGGACCGAGAGGCGCAAGATGCGGGATCGGGATGAGGCAGACCCACAGCATCGCCTCGCCGCTGGAGCGGCGCAGCACGAACTGCGCGCCGCTCTCGCACCAGGCACGCACCTCGTCACCGTCCATCCCCTCCGCGAACCCCTGCGCGCGGCTGAACGCCTCGAACTCGCCCGAGCGCGGTCGGTCGGCGTAGAAGCTCCGGCTCGGTTCGTTGCCGATCGCCCGCCGGAACTCCGGATCCTCGATCAGCTGGGAGAGCTCGACGAGCGCCTCCATGTCGCCGAGGCGCGCGCGCGTGGCCAGGTGCTCGGCGATGCGCCGCACGAGGGTGCGGTAACGCTGCGGAGCGGTGACCCTGAGCCGGTCTCGAATGGCCCCGGCGAGGACCGGATGCAGCGACACCCCCGAACCCAGCGGCTGCGTCACGGGCAGGGACTGCAGGCGCGGCATGATCTCGCGGGTGTTGCGGCCGGGGAGGGCAGCGGCCAGCAGGCGCCCGTCGAGCACCCGGGCGATCGCGGCGGCTTCGAGCACCTCGCGATCCACGTCGAGGATCGAGCGCCCGGCCAGCCAGGCGACCAGCCGCTCCTCGAGGTGGCCTTCGAGCGAGACCCCGGAGGGGCCGCCGGGCGCGCTCGCCGCGACGGTGAGGGCGAGCGGGTAGCCGCGTGCCCACGCGAGGATGCGTGCGCGGTGCGCCGGATCCCCGATCCCGCGCTGAGCGAGAAAGGCATCCGCCCTGTCATCGGAGAGCGGGCCGAGGGGAAGGTCCACCACGATGGCGGGAAGGCCGTTCGCCCGCCACGACTGCTCCGGCTCGCTCCGGCCGGCGAGCACGATCCGCGCGTGCTCGGCGAGCCGGTCCAGCAGCGCGTCGCGCAGCGGTGCCAGCATCGAGCCGAGGTGGTCGACCTCGTCGACGATGAGGAAGCGCGGGGCGGCAGCCTGGTCGGCGAGCACGCGCAGCAGATCGTCGAGACCGCCCTGAAGGGTACGGGCGTCATGCGTCTCGACCCGGAAGCCCGCGTCCTCGGCCAACCGCCCGGAAGCGCGCAGCAGCGCCGACTTGCCGATTCCGCCGGGGCCGTGCACGAACAGGATGCGACTGGGGGTGCGCTCGTCGATCAGCCCGGCGACGACCGCGAGTTCGCTCTCGCGTCCGACGAAGTGCTCCGCATCGGCGTCGTGCAGCACCGCCCGCAGGCTGCGCATGCCCTCCGTCTCCGGCATGGCCCCATTCTTGCAGGCAGAGGCCCGATCCGTACCGGTCAGTTCCCCGCGGAGAGCTCCATCTGCCCCCAGGGACTGCCGTACTCCACGAGCATCTCAAGGAAAGGCGCGGGCGGCATTGCCTCGGGTCCGAGCACGCCCGCGCCTGACCACACCCCCCGTGAGAGGAGTTCCAGCGCGATCACCGGGTTGATCGCGGTCTGCCACACCACGCACTGGTGGCCGTACTCGGCCATCGACCAGGCGTTGTCGACCACGTGATAGAGGTAGGTCGACCGGGGCTTGCCGTCCTTGCCGGTGCCGCGCACCCACACACCCGCGCAGGTCTTGCCGGTCATCACCGGGCCGATGGTCGCGGGATCGGGCAGGCACGCTGCGACCACATCCCGCGGCGACACCTCGACCCCGCCGACGCGCACCTTCTCGGTGCGATCGAGCCCCAGGGTGTTCAGGGTCTTCAGCACGCCGATGAACTCCGCGCCCAGGCCGTACTTGAAGGTCACCCGGTCGCAGTCGATCCACCGCGGCATCAGGAGCACCTCCTCGTGCTCCACGTTGACGCACTCGACCGGCCCGATCCCCTCGGGGAAGTCGAACACCTCGGGCTCGCTGAAGGGCTCGGTGGTGAACCAGCCGCCATCGGTGGCCGCGCGCGCCTTCTCCCAGATCACCGGCGGGTTCAGGCACTCCTCGATGGTCGTCCAGATCGAGAAGGAGGGCGCGAAGATCTCGTTGCCATCGTCGTCGTGCACCGCGAGGTTCGCGCCATCCCGAGTGCCGAGCTCGTCGATGTGCGAGAACAGCTCGTCTGCGGCGTGCCGGGCGAACACATCCGAGAGCCCGGGCTCGACGCCGATCCCGACGAGCGCGAGCCGACCCGCGCGCTCCCACTCGGCAGCCTTGGCGAACTGCTCGTCGCCGAGCTTGACCCCCACCTTACTGTGCGGGTGCTCGGGATGGCGGTGCGAGAGACTCATCGCCATGTCGAGGTAGTCGGCCCCCGCGGCGAGCGCGCCGTTGAAGATGGGCATGACGAAACGCGGGTCGACGGCGTTCATGACGTGGGTGATCGCGTGCTCGCGGCAGAGGGCCGCGACAGACTCCGCATCCGAGGCATCCACGCGCGCCGAAGAGAATCGCGGGTCGACCGCCGCAGCGCGCTGCGCCCGCGACTCGTCGTAGTCGGCGATCACGATGGCGTCGTAGAAGTCTCGGCGTGCGGCGATCGCGGCGAATGCGCCGCCGACGCCGCCGGCACCGACCAGAAGGATCCTCATCGATCTGTCTCCTCTCGCACCGCCGCGTCGACGCAGGCACTGCCCGCAAAGAGTCGACGTCAGCAAAAAGTGACTCTAGCGCAGTGACGACGAAATAAGTAGCATCTGTCTTCATAGACGACGGATACCGTGTCCAAAGGTGGATGCTGGTGCTCTATTCGTCGTCCGCCCCCTAAGGAGGTCTCGTGACCAACGACACCGCTTCCGGCAACTCGGCAAAGGGCGCATCGACCGCCGCCGCACCGGGGCTCAAACCCAACGCCATCGGCTTCTTCGACGCACTCATCATCGGCATCGCCGCGACATCGCCCGCTTACACGCTCGCCGCCATCATCGGGGGCCTGGTGGTCTTCGTGGGCGTGCACGCGCCGGGCATCATGCTCGCGAGCTTCGTGCCGATGCTGCTGATCGCCGCGGCGTTCTACTACCTGAATACCGTCGACCAGGACTGCGGCACGACCTTCTCATGGGTCACGCGCGCAATGGGTCCGTGGTTCGGATGGATCGGCGGGTGGGCGATCACCATGACCGGCGTCCTCATCGTCGGATCCCTCGCCGAGGTCGGCGTGCGCTTCTCGTTCCTCACCTTCGGGATGACCGAAGCTGCCGAGAATACCTGGCTGGTGCGCGGACTCTCGGTGGCTCTCATCCTGCTGATGACCGCGATCTGCGTGTGGGGCACCGAGATGGCGGCGCGACTGCAGAACGCCCTGATCGTGTTCCAGGTCGTCGCGCTCCTCGTGTTCGCGGGCGTGGCGTTCTATCTGGTCTTCGGCAACGCCCTCGACGAGACCTCGTCGTTCGAGCCGATCATGCCCTCGTGGGAGTGGCTGAACCCCTTCGGCGGCGAATGGGCAGGGGTGACCGCGGGACTGCTCCTCGGCGTGTTCGCCTACTGGGGATGGGAGTCGGCGGTCAACCTCACCGAAGAGACGAGCAACTCCTCACAGGCCCCGGGCAAGGCGGGCGTCTGGTCGACCGTCGTGCTGGTGGTCACCTATCTCTCGGTCGCGGTCGCCGTCATCGCCCTGGCCGGAACGGACTGGCTCGCCGACAATGCAGAGGAAGAAGAGTACATCTTCGAAATCATCGCCGGCGAGGCGATGGGGCCGTGGGCGTGGGTCGTCATGCTCGCGGTGGCCACCTCAGCCATCGCATCGACGCAGACCACGATCATCCCCGCATCCCGCACGGGCCTGAGCATGGCCCGACGACGGGCGCTGCCGGCGATGTTCGGCAAGATCCATCCGACCTTCCGCACCCCGCATGTCTCGACGTGGTGGGTGGCCGGCATCGCGATCGTCTACTACCTGGTGCTCTCGGTCGTGAGCGAGAACGCGCTATGGGATTCGCTCACCGCGCTCGGACTGCTGATCGCGTTCTACTACGCCCTCACCGGCATTGCCTGCGCGATCTACTTCCGCAAGCGCCTGACCAAGAGCATCAAGAACTTCCTGCTGATCGGCGTCGGCCCGGTGCTGGGTGCGCTCATGCTCATCTGGCTGCTCGTGATGGCCGCGATCGACTACGCCGACCCGGAGAACTCCTACACCGGCGAGTCCTGGTTCGGCTTCGGCCCGCCGCTGGTGATCGGCGTGGGGATCTTCCTCGCCGGCGTGATCCTCATGGTCATCTGGTACTTCCGTGACCGACGCTTCTGGGAGGAGCGCCCGAGCACCGCCGAAGAGGACATCGTGAAGTTCGCGGCCGAGAAGGCCCAGGACGCGGAAGGAGTCTCGGCATGAGCATCATCCTCGGCTATGACGAATCCCCCGGTGCCCAGGCGGCGCTGACCGCCGCCATCGGTGTCGCCCAGAAGTACGGCGAACCCCTGGTCATCGTGTATGGCACGGCACCGCCGGGAAACCTCGGCGAAGAATCCCGCAGCCACGAAGAGGCCCTCACCGAGCGCGGGCGCACCGCGGTCGGAAACGCCGTCGCAGCGGCTGAGAAGGCCGGCGTCGAGGCGCGGATGGAGCTGGTATCGGCCAAGCCCGTCGAAGCGCTGCTCGAACAGGCAGAGGCCCACGACGCGAGCGTGATCGTCGTGGGCACATGGGGTGAGAGTGCCCTGCGCGGGGCACTGCTGGGCTCCACCCCGCACAAGCTGCTGCATCTCAGCCGGCGTCCGGTGCTCTGCGTACCAGCAGCCGACTGACAGACTGGAGTGACCCAGCTCGCCCATCGCGCCCGACAAGAGAGAAGAACGAAGATGGCAGGGCCTGCCGACCACCTGTGGATGCACTTCGCGCGCATGTCCGGTGCGGCGCGAGCACCGGTGATCGTGCGGGGCGAGGGTGCCTACATCTGGGACGATCGCGGCAGGCGGTACCTCGACGGCATAGCCGGGCTGTTCGTGAACCAGCTCGGTCACGGTCGAGAGGATCTGGCTGAAGCAGCCGCGGCCCAGGCGAAGACGCTCGCCTACTTTCCGATCTGGTCCTACGCCCATCCGACGGCGATCGAGCTCGCTGAGAAGGTGGCGTCGCTCACGCCGGGCGATCTCAATCACGTCTTCTTCACCAGCGGCGGCGGCGAGGCCGTCGAGAGCGCCTGGAAGCTGGCCAAGAACTACTTCAAGCTGGTCGGCAAGCCCCTCAAGCACAAGGTGATCAGTCGCGCCATCGCCTACCACGGCACGACGCACGGGGCGCTGTCGATCACGGGGCTGCCGCCGCTGAAGCAGATGTTCGAGCCGCTCGTGCCCTCGACCTTCCGCGTCCCGAACACCAACATCTACCGCGCACCCGTGCATGGCGACGACCCCGAGGCCTTCGGCCGCTGGGCCGCCGATCAGATCGCCGTCGCGATCGAGCAGGAGGGGCCTGACACGGTCGCAGCCGTCTTCCTCGAGCCCGTGCAGAACGCGGGCGGCTGCTTCCCGCCGCCGCCCGGCTACTTCGCGCGGGTGCGCGAGATCTGCGACGAGTACGATGTGCTGCTCGTCTCGGACGAGGTGATCTGCGCCTTCGGGCGCCTGGGCAGAATGTTCGGAGCGGAGCGCTACGGGTACGTTCCCGACATCATCACCTGCGCCAAGGGCCTCACCTCGGGCTACGCGCCGCTGGGCGCGATGATCGCGAGCGAGCGACTGTTCGAGCCATTCCGGGATGGCACGGCGATGTTCGCCCACGGCTACACCTTCGGCGGCCACCCGGTGTCATCGGCGGTCGCCCTCGCGAACCTCGACATCTTCGAACGCGAGGGCGTGTTCGAGCACGTGCGCGCCAACGAGGACGCCTTCCGCGCGACGCTCGAGACCCTGCTCGACCTGCCGATCGTCGGCGATGTGCGCGGCGACGGGTACTTCTACGGCATCGAACTCGTCAAAGACAAAGCCACGAAGGCCACCTTCAACGAGGCCGAGAGCGAGCGGCTGCTGCGCGGCTTCCTCTCCGAGGCGCTGCTGGACGCAGGGCTGTACTGCCGCGCCGACGACCGCGGCGACCCCGTGATCCAGCTCTCGCCGCCCCTCATCTGCGACCAGGCGCACTTCGACGAGATAGCGCAGATCCTGCGCGGAGTCCTCACCGAGGCGTGGGGGATGATGTAGTGCAGCCGGACGAGCTCGACAAGGCGATCATCGCCGAGCTGCAGCGCGACGGCCGTGCCGCCTACTCCACGATCGCCGAGACGGTCGGGCTCAGCGAGGCGGCCGTGCGCAAGAGGGTCAAGCGCCTGATCGCCGAGGAGGTCATGCAGGTCGTCGCCGTGACCGATCCGACCCAGCTCGGCTTCGCGCGCCAGGCGATGATCGGCATCCGCGCCTCCGGGCCGCTCGAGCCCGTGGCCGAGGCGCTGTCGGCGCTGCCAGAGGTGGTCTACGTCGTCATCACCACGGGCAGCTACGACCTGCTCACCGAGGTCGTCTGCGAGAGCGACGCGCACCTGCTCGAACTGGTCTCGCAACGCATCCGCGGCATCGAGCGAATCACCGACACCGACACCCTGATGTATCTCAAGCTGCAGAAGCAGACCTACGCCTGGGGAGTGCGATGACCTGGTCAGTTCGCGGCACTGCCGATCCACAGCGCATCGCCGTCCTTCCTCGGTCGCGGGGGATGGACCTGCCGGATCAGGATGAGGTCGACCCTCTCTGGACGCGGCCATCCGTCAGTGACCCATTGCGGGGTGCCGAGTGCTAGATTTGGGGCGCCCCGTCGCGAGGAGTCCTCTCATGCCCCAGTTCCCCCGAACCGCAGCGCGAGCATTCGGCGCCGGGACCGCTGTCCTCGTCCTGGCCGCCGCGCTCTGCGTCGGCACCGTCAGCGCGGCGCACGCCGACGAGGTCTCCGTCACGGACTACGCGGGGCTGCAGGATGCGCTGTTCCCGCTCACGCCGCTGACCGGGCCCCGCACGATCGTGCTCGGCGCGGACATCGTCGCCTCCGCATCCGGAGCGCTCCTCGTCGCGGGGGACGCGGCGATCACGCTGGACCTGAACGGGCACGACCTCGACCTGGATGGCGCCGCCGACGACCTCACCGGAAGCATCCGGCTCGACGCCGACGCCGACTTCACCATCACTGATACGACCGCGACCCCCGGCACGCTCACCGCGGCCGGAGCACCAGGGTTCGCCGGCATCCGCACGACCAGCGCGGCCCTGACCATCACGGGTGCGGCGATCGTCGTCGCCCGCGGCGGCGGCTGGAGCATCGACGAGACGAACGCACTCGGTGGAGGCGCCGGCATCGGCGGCGACGCGAACGGCCAGGCCGGCGGCTCGCTCACCGTCTCCGGGACCGCGGACGTCACGGCCGTCGGTGGCGGCATCGACGCCGGCGGAAACAACTACGCCGGCGCCGGTGCGGGCATCGGCGGAGGGGGAGGCGGACACAACGGCGCCGAGTACATCCCCGGCGGGCCGGGCGGACTCGTCGTCATCCAGGAGCGCGCCCGCGTGGACGCCTCCGGCGGCGACACCGCCGCGGTCGGAAGTGCGACCGGCGGCGGCGGAGCGGGCATCGGGGGCGGCGGCGGAGCGACCTCCTCGCAGGCCGGCGCCGGGGGCACGGTCGCGATCGAGGGCATCGCCGAGGTGAGAGCCCTGGGCGGGTCCGTGGATGGGGAATACCTCGTGGCTGGCGGGGGTGCCGGCATCGGTGCCGGGGGCACGCCGGAGACCTTACTTGGCCCGGTCACGGGAGGTGCGGCATCCGTGTTCGTCCTGGCCGCGCTCACCGCGGATGCCGGGATCGGCAATGCCACGCGGACCGCTCCTCCGGCGACGATCACCGAGACGCTCCCCGAGATCACCGCCGTCTCCCCCGCCACAGGCATCCCCGGCGACGCCCTCACGATCACGGGTTGGGGCCTGAGCTTCGCGACAGCGGTCACGGTGGGCGGCGTCGCGGCCTCCGTGGCCGTCACCGACGACTCGGAGCTCGCGGCGACGGTGCCGGCCGGCTCCGGCACGGGCCTCGCGGTCGCCGTGACGGTCTCCGCCCCGGGCGGCACGCCGACGTACACCGTCACGGCGCCCGACGCCTTCTCGTACCAGATCCCGCCGGTCGTCGGCGACGTCGTCGCGGTCGTGCCCTACGACAGCCCGGGGACCGCGGTCGCGCCGGAGGTGACATCCGCCGATCCCCCGGTGATCTCGGTCGCGGTCGTCGACGGCGCCTCGCACGGCGCCGTCACGGTCGTCGGCCTGGGCTTCGAGTACACCCCGACGCCCGGCTACAGCGGTCCGGACTCCTTCACCTACACCGCCTCCAATCGGGCCGGCGCGAGCGGAACGGCGACGGTGACCCTCACGGTCGACTCGGCCGTCCTCGCGGTCATGCCGACCGAGCTGCCCGCGGCGACGGTCGGCGTCCCCTACTCGCAGACGCTGACGACCACGGGCGGCGTAGCGCCCTACCGGTATCTGGTGACCGCCGGAGCACTGCCCGACGGGATCGTCCTCGGTCTGGACGGCGTGCTCGCCGGCAGCCCGACGGCGGCCGGACCCTTCTCGTTCACCGTGACCGTCGAGGACTCGGGGACCGGCACGAGCAGCACCACCACCGCGGAGTACTCGCTCGCGGTGGAGACAGCCCCGGCCCTCGGAGGAACAGGCGCCGAACCACCCCTCGGGGCCGGAGTCCTCGCCCTCATCCTCCTGATCGGCGGGGCGCTGCTCGGCCTCCGGTCCCGCCGCGGCGGGCGCAGGTCTCGTACCGTCTAAGAGGTCGCTCCGCACGGCAGTCGGCGCTTCGGAAACGCCTCCGTGCCTGGTGTCGCCGTGACGACTATTGACGTCACCCAGAACTCAAGAGTCATACGACCACAGTGCCCGTTCTATGGTTCTGCATAAAGACCCGAACATGACGCGAGTAACAGAACCAAGTTCTGACCCGCTCAGATCTCCCCAGAACTCCGCGCTGCCGCGTTCTGGTACGACGACCGCGAGCCGGGGCTGGGCGAGGACTTCTACGACGCCATCGACGAGGCGATAGCCCGTATCTCCGATTGACCGCGCCCCGCGCCCGTGTTCCCCGGCTGGGTGGATACCCCGACGGTTCGCACTATGGCGGTGACGGTGTTCCCGTACCGGGTTCTCCACTACCTCACCGATACGAGCTTCGTGATCCTCGCCTATGCCCACAACCGCCGCAAGCCGAGATGCGGGGAACACCGGCTCGACGGCTGACACAGTACGCGCCCGATGCGCCGATTCGGCACCGCCGCAGCAGCAAGGCCCTCAAGAGTTGCCCCCATGGAAGACGCTGCCCGACGAGCCCCGACGAGGCACCAAGACGGCTTCCGTCTGACCCGCGTTCTTCGGAAACGCGGCCAGCTTTACTAGGGCGCCTGATGCCGTCGCCCCGAGCAGCGACACCTCGCTCGGCCCGGCGACCACTGCTACGCTTCCAGGGTCCGTGCGGCACGACGAGGAGGTGATACCCATGAACGAATCGACGTGGGTGCTCCCCTCTGGAGTCACGGTCGGGCGATAGGTCGTCCGGGAGCGCCATTCCGACGCACTCCCGAAAGGCACGATCATGCACTTCACTTCTGAACCGCGTCTGCGCGACGGGGTCATCGAACACGACTTCGCTCTCGGTGAGATTCCGGGCATCCTGTGGATGCCCGAGTCCACCGGGGCACCTATCCCGCTGATCCTGCTCGGCCATCCCGGCGGACTGAACAGGATGCGCTCCCGGCTGGCCGCCCGAGCCCGGCACGCCGTAGCGGACGGCTTCGCTGCGGCGACCATCGAACTCCCCGGTGGCGGTGATCGACCAAGACTGGCCGCCGTCGAGGAGGCACGCGCTGACCTGCTCCGGGCGCTGGATGCCGGCGACCCGGTCGGCGCCGACATCATCGACCGGCTCGTCCTGCCGCTGGTCGAGCTGGCGGTCCCGGAATGGCAGGCCACCCTGGACGCGCTGCTTTCGCTGCCCGAGATCGGCGGCCCGGTCGGGTATTCGGGAGGGGTGATCTCCATCGGCGTCCGGCTGGCCGTCGTCGAGCCGCGCATCGTGGCCGCTGGGCTGTTCGCCGGGAGCTTCGTGCCCCGCGCCATCGTGGAGGACGCCCGCCGCGTCAGGATACCGCTGCACGTCCTGTTGCAATGGGACGACGAAGGAAACGACCGGCAGGCGGCCCTGGCCCTGTTCGACGCCTTCGGTTCCCGAGAGAAGAGCCTGCACGCCAACATGGGCGGGCACGCAGGTGTCCCGGCATTCGCAGGGGAGGACGCGGCAGGGTTCTTCGCCCGGCATCTGAGCTAGCCCTTCGACGTAAGACGACCCCTGACCTGAAGTCTAAAACTCCTGGTCAGGGGTCACTTTCGTGCTGTGCGCGAGGGGGGACTTGAACCCCCACGCCCTTGCGGGCACTGGCACCTGAAGCCAGCGCGTCT